>JAKLDU010000026.1 GCA_022703355.1 Deltaproteobacteria bacterium
GGAATTTTCAGGCGGGAGGAAGAGGAGTCAGCCATGAGAAGCGACCGAGCGAAGAAGTCCTTTGAGAAAGCCCCCCACAGGGCGCTGCTCAAGGCCAACGGGTTCACGGACGAGGAGATCTCGCGGCCCTTCGTCGGGATGGTGAACTCGGCCAACGAGATCATCCCCGGGCACATCCACCTGAACCAGATCGCCCGGGCCGCGAAAGACGGCGTGCGCATCGCCGGGGGGACGCCCATGGAGTTCTCCGTCATCGGCATCTGCGACGGCATCGCCATGAACCACGCGGGCATGCACTATTCCCTGCCCTCCCGGGAGATCATCGCGGACTCCATCGAGCTCGTGGCCATGGCCCACGCCTTCGACGCCCTCGTCTTCATCCCCAACTGCGACAAGGTCGTGCCCGCCATGCTCATGGCCGCCCTCAGGCTCAACGTCCCCGCCATCCTCATCTCCGGCGGCCCCATGCTCGCGGGCATGCACCGGGGCAGGCCCGTGGACCTCATCTCCGTGTTCGAGGGCATCGGCCAGTTCAAGGCCGGCAAGATCACCGGGCAGGACCTCGCCGAGCTCGAGGGCTGCGCCTGCCCCACCGCGGGCAGCTGCTCGGGCATGTTCACCGCCAACTCCATGAACTGCCTCACCGAGGCACTGGGGCTGGGCCTGCCCGGCAACGGCACCATTCCGGCCCCGTACTCCGAGAGGATCAGGCTTGCCAAGCACGCGGGCATGAAGATCATGGAGCTCCTCGAAAAGGACATCAAGCCCCGGGACATCGCCACCCCGGCCGCCTTCACCAACGCCATCGCCGTGGACATGGCGCTGGGCTGCTCCACCAACACGGTCCTGCACGTCCCTGCGGTGGCCCACGAGGCGGGCATCTCCCTGAACCTCGACGACTTCGACCGCATGAGCACACGGGTGCCCCACCTCTGCTCCCTCTCGCCGGCCGGCCCCCACCACCTTGAGGACCTCTACCGGGCAGGCGGCATCCAGGCCGTGATGAAGAGGCTCGAGGGCCAGGGCGTCCTCGACACGTCCGTCATGACCGTCACCGCGAGCACCCTGAAGGACAACCTCTCGAAGGCCGAGATCCTCGACGACGACGTGATCCGGCCCCTTGCGAACCCCTACCACCGGGAAGGCGGCATCGCCATCCTGCACGGCTCGCTGGCCCCGGACGGCGCGGTGGTGAAGCAGTCGGGCGTGGCACCCGAGATGATGCGGCGGGAGGGCACGGCCCGGGTGTTCGACTCCGAGGGGGACGCAGCCGACGCCATCCTGGACGGGAAGATCAAGGCGGGCGACGTGGTGATCATCCGCTACGAAGGCCCCAAGGGAGGCCCGGGCATGCGGGAGATGCTCACGCCCACCTCCTCCATCGCGGGCATGGGACTCGACCGGGACGTGGCGCTCATCACCGACGGCCGGTTTTCCGGCGGCACCCGGGGCGCGGCCATCGGCCACTGCTCACCCGAGGCGGCCTCCGGCGGCCCCATCGCCCTCGTGAGAGACGGCGACCGCATCCTCATCGACATCCCCGGGCGCAGGCTCGACCTGCTCGTCGACCCCGGGGAGCTCGAGAAGCGCGGGAAGGGGTTCGCCCCCCCGCAGAAGAAGCTCACCGGCGTGCTCAAGCGCTACGCCGAGCTGAGCCTGTCCGCGGACAAGGGGGCACGGTACAGGGACTGATGAAGGAAGCGCGCTACTGGTCAGGTCTCGAGAAGGGGAGGGTACAGTGCTCGCTCTGTCCCCACAGGTGCAGGATAGCCGGCGGCAAGACCGGCTTCTGCGGCGTGCGGAAGAACATCGAGGGAAAACTGTACAGCCTCGTGTGGGGCAGGGCCGTCGCGGTGGGCGTGGACCCCGTGGAGAAAAAGCCCCTGTTCCACTTCCAGCCGGGCTCGCACACCTTCTCCATCGCCACGGTGGGCTGCAACCTCCGGTGCGCCTTCTGCCAGAACAGCGACATCTCCCAGTACCCCCTCCACACGGGCGGGATCACCGGCGAGGAGCTGCCCCCGGAAGAGGCGGTGAAGGCCGCAATCGCCAGGAAGTGCACGAGCATCTCCTACACCTACACCGAGCCCACCATCTACCTCGAATACGCCCTCGACACCGCGCGGCTCGCAAAAGAGCGGGGACTGGCGAACATCATGGTAACCAACGGCTACATTACCCCGGACATCGTCAAAACCGACCTCGCCGGTCTCATCGATGCCGCGAACATCGACCTGAAGTCCTTCTCGGAGGCCTTCTACAAAAAGCTCTGCTCGGCGAAGCTCTCCCCCGTGCTCGACGCCATCCGCGCCTACCACGAGGCGGGCATCTGGATCGAGATCACCACGCTGGTCATCCCCGGGGAGAACGACTCCCCCGAGGAGCTCGGGCAGATAGCCCGGTTCATCGCCTCGGTGAGCCCGGACATCCCCTGGCACCTGAGCCGCTACTATCCACGCTACCGCTACGACGGCGCCCCGCCCACCCCGGTGGAGGAGCTCGAGGAGGCGCGGAGAACAGGCCTTTCCGAAGGGCTCTTTTACGTTTATACGGGTAATGTCCCCGGCAACGACGGTGAAAACACCTTCTGCCCCGGGTGCGGGAACAAAACGATAGAACGCCAGGGCTACCGGGTTGCCGGGCAGGGCATGAACGGCGACAGGTGTGCCCGGTGCGGGAGATCCATACCAGGGAGGTTCGCGTGAAGCACCAGAACTATATTCTCAAGGTGACCGACGCCAGGAAGGCGGACATCCGGAAGGCCCTCAAGGAGGCCGGGATCGACGTCAGGGCCATTACCGAGATCTATTCCGAAGAGGCCGGAGAGGAAAAAGATGCCGAGAAAAAAGCAGACGAAAACCCTTGACCTGTGCAACAAGCCCGTGTCGGGGTGGGAGATCCTCAAGGACAGGCTTGCGGACATCGAGTCGTACAACAGGGAATACCTGGCGTTTCTGAGCAGGGTGAAGACCGAGCGCGAGGCCGTGGTCTACTTCCGCGAGGCCGCGAAGGGCAGGAAGGACCTGGTCCTCGTCGAGAACCGGGGCAAGGTCGTGGCCTGCTGCAGGAAGGGCAGGCTCCCCCTGGGCGAAGGGGTGCGGCTCGTGGTGGCCCACATCGACAGCCCGCGGCTCGACCTCAAGGCGAACCCCCTCTACGAGGACGTGGACTTCGCCATGCTCAAGACCCACTACTACGGGGGCATCAAGAAGTACCAGTGGCTCGCCAGGCCCCTGGCCATCCACGGGGTCGTGGCCCGGCAGGACGGGAAGCTCGTGGAGGTGGCCGTGGGCGAGGATGAAGGCGACCCGTGCTTCACCATCGAAGACCTCCTGCCCCACCTGGCCCAGAACGCCCAGTATTCGAAGAAGCTCTCCGACGCGTTCCAGGGGGAGAAGCTCAATATCATCATCGGTTCCCGGCCCGACTTCGAGTTCAAGGAGAACAAGGTCAAGGAGCGCGTGCTCAGGATGCTCCACGACAAGTACGGCATCGTGGAGCAGGACTTCGTCTCCGCGGACCTGGAGATCGTGCCCGCCGGCCCCGCCCGCGAGGTCGGCATCGACCGCTCGCTCGTGGGCGGCTACGGCCAGGACGACCGGGTCTGCTCGTGGGCGGCCTTTGCCGCGGCCCGCGACGCCAGGAACCTGCCCCGCACCGCCATTTCTCTCCTGGTGGACAAGGAGGAGATCGGCAGCGAGGGCAACACCGGCGCCCAGAGCAAGTTCATCGAGGAGGTTCTCTGGGAGCTCGGGGCCAGGTTCAAGGAAGAGGTGGTTCCCTCCCGGGTCCTCTACCGGTCGAAGGCCATCTCCGGCGATGCGAACGGTGCCCTCGACCCGGACTACCCCGAGGTCCACGAGAAGAACAACGCCGCGAAGATGGGCTACGGGGTGTGCATCACCAAGTTCACGGGCGCCCGGGGCAAGGTGGGCTCCAGCGAGGCGAGCGCCGAGTACATGGCCTTCGTGAGGTCCATCCTGAACCGGCGCGGCGTGCCCTGGCAGACGGGCGAGCTGGGCAAGGTGGACGAGGGCGGCGGCGGCACCGTGGCCAAGTTCCTGGCCGCCTACGGCATGGACATCGTGGACATGGGGCCTGCGCTCCTGTCGATGCACTCGCCCTTCGAGCTCTCGTCGAAGGTGGACACCTTTTCGACCTATCTCGCCTACCGGGCGTTCATGGAGGAGGAATGAAGGAAAAGGTGCTCGCACACATCGGGTCCCTCATGGGGGGCCTGGTGCATAACCTGAACACCCCGCTCATGTGGATCATGGGCAGGTCGCAGCTCATCCAGTCCCGGAACGAGAAGTTCGACTCCCTCAGGGACCTCCCCGACGACCAGCTGGCGGCCTACCGGGAGAAGAACGAGAAGGACCTGCGCTCCATCCAGGAGGGGGCCGAGAAAATCGACGAGGCGCTCAAGGCCCTCGCTTACAAGATCCAGATGGCTTCCGAGGGCCACACCTCCGTCGAGCTCAGGGAGTACCTGGAGATGGAGCTGAACTTCCTCATGGCGGACATGCGATTCAAGCACGAGACCAAACGCGACGTGAACCTCGGGGACAGAAGCTGCTACATCAGGACCGACTACTGCGCGCTGTCCTGCGCCTTCACGGGCATCATCGGCGAGGTCATGAACGCGACCCCCAAGGGCAGGTCCGTGAGCATCGCCCTCGAGAACGGGGCCATCCGCATCGGGTGCCCGGAGCTTGCGTTCGGCCCCGAGGTGAAGAGCGCCGTGGAGGGAGTCTGCGCGGGACTCCAGGGGCGCGCGGACGTCGCATTCGAAGAGTCTGGCGGGTTCGCGGTCTCGCTGTGGCTGAAGGACGGCTGATGCCCGGGGCGCACAAGGTCATCTGCCCCGCATGCGGGAGCGACACCGGCGTCTACCGGAACCCGGCGCCCACCGCGGACGTCATCATCGAGCACCAGGGCGGCATCGTCCTGGTCAGGAGGAAGAACCCCCCTTACGGCTGGGCCCTTCCGGGCGGCTTCGTTGACCTGGGCGAAACCGTCGAGCATGCGGCCGGCCGGGAGGCCTTCGAGGAAACCGGGCTGAGCGTCGAGGGCATGAGGATGTTCCACGTGTATTCCGACCCCGCCAGGGACCCGCGGGGGCACACCATCACCACGGTGTTCGTGGCGCGGGGGTCCGGGGCGCTTGCCGCGGGAGACGATGCCGCGGAAGTGCGGGTCTTCCCTGCAGATGCCCTGCCGGCGGAGACGGCGTTCGACCACGCCCGCATCCTGGCCGACTACCTCTCCTGGAAGGGCGGGGACGCGAGCAGGGGGATGCTGCTGCCGTGACGGACAAAAAAGAAGTTTATCTCATCGACGGGTCGTCGTACATCTACCGGGCGTTCTACGCCATGCGCAATCTTTCCACCTCGGCGGGCATGCCCACCAACGCGGTCTACATCTGCTCCCGGATGCTCATCAACCTGCTGAAGGAGAAAGACCCGGAGCGCATCTGCTTCGTGCTCGACGCCAAAGGCCCCACCTTCAGGCACGAGCTCTACGGGGACTACAAGGCCACGAGGCAGAAGATGCCCGAGGATCTCTCGATCCAGGTGCCCTACATCCTGCAGGTCGTGGACGCCCTCGGCATCCCGAAGACGAGCAGGCAGGGGCACGAGGCGGACGACATCATCGCGGCCCTGGCGAAGCGCTGCGGCGACGGGTGCACGGTGTACGTGATCTCCGGCGACAAGGACCTCATGCAGCTCGTCAGCGAGCACGTGGTGGTGTGGGACACCCTCAGCGGCAAGGTCTACGACCGGCAGGCCGTGTTCCAGAAGTTCGGGGTGTACCCCGAGTTCATCCCGGACCTGCTGGCCATCATGGGCGACGCGTCGGACAACATCCCCGGCGTGCCTGGCATCGGGGCCAAGGGGGCGGCGGAGCTCGTTTCGGCCCACGGGCACGTGCGGGACATCATCGCGCAGGCCGACTCCATAAAGAAGCCGAAGCTCATGAACGCCATCAAGGAGCACACCCCGGAGCTCCTGGACAGCCTCAGGCTCGTGGAGCTCGACAGCGGCATGGAGCTCGACTTCGGGGTGGACGACCTGGTGCGGAGGGAGCCCGACAGGGCCCTGCTCGCGGAGCTCTTCTCGAAGCTCGAGTTCAAGGCCCTGCTCGGGGAGATGGGCCTCGACAAGGCCCCCGGCGAGCTCGCGGAGCACGAGGGGCGCATCGAGCTGGGCTGCCGGACCGACCTTCGCGGGGAGGCGGGCATGTTCTTCCTGCCCGGCGCGGGATCCGCGCTGGCCCAGGACGGGGCCTCTTACGTCTGCCTGGAGGAGGGGCGCTGCCTCGAGCCCATGGGGAGCCCCGGCGTGCGGCTGGTCATGCACGACGCCAAGCAGGCCTTCGTGCGGGCCTTCCGCAAGGGGTTGAGCCCGGGGGCGGAAATCGACGACGTCATGCTGGGGGCCTACTGCCTCGACGCCTCGAACGGGACCGTGAGCTTGGAGGACCTCGCGAAGAGCCACCTGGGCCGGGAGATCCCCCGGGAGCGGGACCTGCTGGGTTCCGGGCGGGGCGCGAAGAGCCTGGGGCAGATCGACGCGGGGGTGCTGGCCGGGTATCTCGCGGGCCACGCGGGGGTGCTCGTGCCCCTGAGGGACCGTCTTTCGGAGCTGATGAAGGAGGCGGGCGTGGACGGGATCTACCGCGACATCGAGATCCCCCTCACGAAGGTCCTCGCCTCCATGGAGGCGTGCGGCGTGCTCGTGGACGCCCGGGGACTGCAGGGCATCTCGAAGGAGATAGGCATTTTCCTCAAGGACATGGAGAACCGGATCTACGCCATGGCCGGGCAGGAGTTCAACATCAACTCGCCCAGGCAGCTGGGGGAGATCCTCTTCGAGAAGCTCGGGTTGCCCACGGGCAAAAAGACCAAGACGGGCTACTCGACGGACAGCAAGGTCCTCGAGGGCCTGGCCCTGCGGCACGAGCTGCCGGGGCTCATCCTCGAGTACCGGATGTATGCGAAGCTCAGGAACACCTACGTGGACGCGCTGCCCGCCATGATGGACCCGGACACCGGGCGCATCCACACCCGGTTCAACCAGGCGGTCACGGCCACGGGCCGGATCTCCTCGTCGGAGCCCAACCTGCAGAACATCCCCATCCGCACCGGGATGGGCAAACGTATCAGGGAGGCCTTCGTCGCCCCCCCCGGCCACCTCATCCTGAGCGCCGACTACTCCCAGATCGAGCTGAGGATCCTGGCGCACATCACCGGGGACGCAGGTTTGAGACAGGCCTTTTCCGAAGGGGTCGACATCCACGCCAAGACCGCGTCCGAGATCTTCGGCATCCCCCTCGGGCAGGTGGTGGAGGCCCAGCGCCGGGTGGCCAAGACCATCAACTTTGGCATCATGTACGGCATGGGCCCGCACAAGCTTTCCCAGGAGCTCAGGATCCGGCGTGACACGGCGAAGCAGTACATCGACAGCTACCTCGCCCGGTACGCGAGCATCCGGGAATACATGGATGCCATGGCGCTCAAGGCCGAGGAGGATGGCTTCGTCACCACCCTTCTGGGCAGGCGCCGCTCCGTGCCGGAGGTCAGGTCCGCGAACTTCAACGAGCACGAGGCCGGCCGCCGCATCGCCATCAACACGCCCATCCAGGGCACGGCCGCCGACATCATCAAGATCGCCATGGTAAGGATCCACGAGCGCATGAAGGGCATGCAGAGCCGGATGATCCTCCAGGTCCACGACGAGCTGGTTTTCGAAGCGGCAATCGAAGAGCTCGAGCCCCTCAAAGCGCTCGTGAAGGAAGAGATGGAAAACGCCATGAAGCTCGACGTGCCCGTTCGTGCAGAGATCGGCGCAGGGAAGAACTGGGCCGAAGCGCACTGAGCCTGGTCGAACCGGGGCAGGCCCTCTGGGAAGGTGACGCTGCGGGCGGTGACTCTCAGGCCATCGGCCCGGCCCGATGCGAAAAAGGGGCAGGCGGATGCCTGCCCCTTTCCTGATTCAGACGGTTCTGTTCAGCGCATGCCGAGAACGGCCCTGGAGACGACCACGCGCATGATCTCGTTGGTGCCCTCGTAGATCTGGGTGATCTTGGCGTCTCGCATGAGGCGCTCCACCGGGTACTCGGAGGAGTAGCCGTAGCCGCCCAGGATCTGGACCGCCTCGACGGTGGCGTCCATGGCCGTGTCGGAAGCGAACATCTTCGCCATGGCGGCTTCCTTCTCGAAGTGCAGGTGGTTGCTCTCGAGCCAGGCCGCTTTCAGGATGAGGAGCTCTGAGGCGTCTATGCGGGTGGCCATGTCCGCGAGCTTGAACTGGGTCGCCTGGAAGGCCGAGATGGGCTTGCCGAACTGGACGCGCTCCTTGGAGTAGGCAACCGACTCCTCGAGGGCCGCCTTGGCGATGCCCAGGGCCTGCGACGCGATGCCGATGCGGCCCGAGTCGAGGGTGGTGAGCATCTGCCTGAAGCCGTTGCCCGGGTCGCCCAGGATGGAATCCTTCGGGATGCGGGCGTCCTGGAACACGAGCTCGGATGTGCCCGAGCCCCTGATGCCCAGCTTCTCCTCGACCTTGCCCACGGTGAAGCCGGCGCATTCGTCGAGGTCGACGACGAACTGGGTGATGCCCTTGTAGCCCTTGTCCTTGTCCGTGACGGCCGCCACCACCGCGTACTTGGCAATGTTGCCGTTGGTGATGAACTTTTTCTCGCCGTTTAAGATCCAGGAATCGCCGTCGAGCACGGCGGTGGTCTTCATCCCCGCCGGGTCGGAGCCCGCGTTGGCCTCGGTGAGGCCGTAGCAGCCGCACGCCTCGCCGCTGGCCACCGGCGTGCTGAACTTTTTGCGCTGCTCGTCGGTGCCGAAGGTGTACACCGGGAAGCCGTACAGGGAGTTGTTCACGGACATGATGACGCCGTGGCTCGCGCAGCCCCGGGAAATCTCGGTCAGTATCAGGGCATAGGCCACGTAGTCCATGCCGGCCCCGCCGTACTCCGAAGGAATGGCAACGCCCATGAAGCCGTTCTCGCCCATCTTCCTCAAGGCCTCTTCGCTGTGCCTGTGCGTCTTGTCGACCTCGGCGGCTATGGGTTTGAGCTCCTGGTCGGCAAACTTCTTCGCCATGTCTCGTACCATCTTGTGTTCATCGCTTAATGAAAAATCCATACATCTCCTCCTGCATAGTGGTGTGAAACCTCTTCAGTTCCGGGATACATGACCAGCGCGATGCGAAAAAAATCACATGAAACGACAGGGATGCATCTGAACGGCCATTCATTTTCTATAGACTCTTTGCCCCGCGCGTGTCAACAGCATCCCTGTCGGAAACCCCGGTCGACCATCCGACCGGCAGAGCACAAATAGCCTTTGCCGCGATCGAACATTTGGTATATAATCACCCCTCATCGCATACCGAGGAGGAAATTTTTATATGAGGAACGTGTTCAATTTCAATCCAGGTCCCGCAATACTGCCCGAGCCGGTGCTCGAAAGCACGAGCAAGGCCATCCTGAACTTCGCGAACACCGGCATGTCCATCATGGAGGTCAGTCACAGGTCGAAGGATTTCGATGCGCTGCTCATCGAGACCGAGGCGCTGCTGACCGAGATCCTGAACATTCCCGAGAACTACAAGGTCCTGTTCCTCCAGGGCGGGGCGAGTCTCCAGTTCGCCATGATCCCCATGAACCTGCTCCTCTCAGGCAAGACAGCCGACTACATAGACACCGGCAATTTTTCCAAGAACGCCATCAAGGAAGCCGTCAAGCTCGGCACGGTGAACATCGCCGCCTCCACCAAGGACGACAAGTACACCCGCGTCCCCGAGCAGGGCGAGCTGAAGCTCACCCCCGATGCGGCCTACTGCCACATCACCTCGAACAACACCATCGAGGGCTCCCAGTATAAGGCATTCCCTGCCACCGGGAGCGTCCCGCTGGTGGCCGACATGTCCTCGGACATCCTCTCGAAGCCCCTCGACGTGAGCAAGTTCGGCATCATCTATGCCGGCGCGCAGAAGAACATGGGCCCCGCGGGCGTCACCATCGTGATCATCCGCAAGGACCTGGCGGACCTGTGCCCGGACAACGTCCCCGGCATCCTCCAGTACTCCACCCACATCAAGAACAACTCCTGCTTCAACACCTGCCCCGTGACCTCCATCTTCGTGGTGCACGAGGTGATGAAGTGGCTCAAGGACATGGGCGGACTCAAGGAGATGGAGAAGATCAACGAGAAGAAGGCCGCCATGGTCTACGACGCGCTCGACAGCTCCGGCGGCTTCTACAAGGGCGGGGTGCAGAAGGCTTGCCGTTCGCTCATGAACGTCACCTTCAGGCTCCCCTCCGAAGAGCTCGAAGAGGCGTTCGTCTCCCAGGCGGGCAAGAAGAACCTCAAGGGCCTCAAGGGGCACCGTTCCGTGGGCGGCATCCGCGCCTCCATCTACAACGCGTTTCCCGTCGAAGGGGTGCAGGCCCTCACAGACTTCATGGCCGATTTCATGAAGGCCAACAGATAAGTCCCAACCGGCGGGCGGAGGCTTCAGCCTCCCGCCCGCCCCTTCACCGCGAGCTTCCCGGCATCGTTTTTACGCATCACCCTCCGGGTGAGCGAGAACCGGAAGCTTCCCTTCCGCAGTCCCCCCATCACCCGGGGAAACATAATGATTGACAATGCATATAACCATCGTTATATAACGCGATCAGACATCGGAGGCTTGCCATGCCTGCAAAAAGCAGGTTCAGCGCGGAGGACATCGTCAACGCGGCATTCGAGATCGCCCGCACCGAGGGCGAGGAGAACTGCTCGGCCCGGGCCATCGCCCAGAAGCTCAAGTCCTCCACCATGCCCATCTACTCCTGCCTGAACTCCATGCGCGAGCTCGAGGAGGCGGTGCTCAAGAAGGCCATCGACGTGCTCATCGCCTACGAGACCAAGTCCCGCACGGGCGACGTCTTTCTGGACATGGGCATCGGCTACATCATGTTCGCCAAGAACGAGAAGCACCTCTTCAGAATGCTTTTCCTGTCCGAGAAGCACACGGAGCGGGAGGAGGCGAAGAAGCGCTTCCGGAAGTACGTCCTGGACGCCCTGCTCGATGCGCTGAGCGGCTTCGAGCCCATGGAGGGCTTCTCCCAGGAGCAGAGGATGGGCCTCATCGACCGGATGTGGATTTTCTGCCACGGCCTGGCCATGCTCCTGAACAACTCCATCATCGACGACATCGACGAAAGGCAGGTCTCCGAGATGCTCCTGGACGTGGGCGTCTTCGTGGTCCAGGGGGAGAGGACGAGGGGGGAGGTCTTTGCCCGGCCCGACGTGAAGAGGTTCCTCGAGGTCTCGGGCTTCGGGCACCTTTCGGCCCAGAAGGGCATCACCTTCAACCTGTTCAGGCACGAAAGTAAAATGAAATAGCTTGATGGATTCGGGGCACGGGCGATCTCGCCGGGCCCTGTTGTGCGGCTCGAGGCTGGCCCTTTTCGCCGCGGGTCCCCGGTCAGTGCGGGGTTCCCGTCAGAAGGGCCGGCGTCAGATTTCACACAAGAGGAGGTTGTATGCCATTCAGAATGAGGCCCATGCGGACCGCCGCGGGCGCGACCATCCTGCTCTGGCTTCTCGCCGGGTGCAGCATCCCGAAAGAGTACATGATCCAGACCATGAACCCCATGATCATGGACATGAACCTCTCCGTCAACCGGAACGCGGACGTTCAGCTGGTCAGGGACGCCCTGCCTTCGAACCTCGTCCTCATCGACGGGCTCCTCACCTCGGCGCCGGGGAACAGGACCCTGCTCCTGTCAGCCGCCGAGGCCTACTTCGGCTACACCCTCGCCTTCGTTGAGGACAATGACAGGGAGAGGGCGAGCGGCCTGTACCTCAAGGCGAGGGACTATGCCGTGAGGGCGCTGGTGGGCAGGGGGCCTTCCTCCCCGGCCTTTCTGGACCAGCCCCTGGAGGAGTACCAGGCGGCACTGAAGGGCTTCGGCAAAAAGGACGTGCCGGGCCTGTACTGGACGGCGAGCTGCTGGATGATCTGGGCCGGCCTGAACATCAACAGGCCCGAGGTGCTCATGGCCATACCCAGGATCGAGGCCATGCTCTTGAGGAGCGTCGAGCTGGACGAGGGCTTCTACAACGGGGGCGCCCACGCGGCCCTCGGGGCTTTCTACTCCTCCCGGGCCAGGGTCATCGGCGGGGACCCGGACAAGGCGCAGGCCCACTTCAGGCGCGCCTTCGAGATCTCGGACTCGAAGATCCTGATCTTCAGGTATCTCTACGCCCAGTACTACTGCTACCAGATCCAGGACAGGGACCTGTTCGAAAAGACCCTCAAGGGGGTCATCGACACCCCGGTGGACCACTACCCGGACAAGAACTTCGCCAACGAAGTGGCGAAGCTCAAGGCGCGTGCCCTGCTGGACAAGGCCGACGAACTCTTTTAGCCGGCGAACGGCGAACACAGAGGAGGTTCAACAGGAATGAAGATGTCGCGGTTTGCGTGTGTCATTCTCATGGCTATTCTGCTGTCGCCCTGGACCGCTGTTTCCGCGGGGGAGAAGGTCGTGATCAAGATGGCGACCATCGCGCCCAAGGGGTCGAACTTCATGAACACCTATGAAGAGATCGTGCGCCAGATAAAGGCGAGAACGAAAGGCGAGGTGGAGGTCAGGATCTACTGGGGCGGCGTCCAGGGCGACGAGAAGGACGTGTTCCGGAAGATCAAGCTCGGCCAGCTCCACGGCGGCGGCTTCATGGGCCCCGGCCTGGGCGAGATCGTGCCCGAGGTGCGCGTCACCGAGGTGCCCTATTTCTTCAAGAATTACGATGAAGTGGCCTATGTGCGCACCGCCCTGCGGGACTACATGAACAGGCGCTTCGAGGAGAAGGGCTTCGTGGTGCTCGGGTGGATGGACTTGGGCTTCGTGTACACCTTCTCCAAGGTGCCGCTGACCTCCATCGAGGTGGCCCGGAAGCAGAAGTGGTGGACGCTCGCGGACGAGCCCATCGGCCGCGAGACGTTCAAGGCCCTGGGCATTTCGCCCATCTCCCTGTCCATCACCGACGTGGCCACGTCCCTGTCCACGAACATGATCGACGCCGCGAACACCACCCCCTACGGCGCGGTGGCCTTCCAGTGGTACTCGCGGTTCAAGTACATCGGCGAGTTCCCCACCACGAACATCAACGGCGCCACCATTGTGAGCAAGAAGGTCTGGGACAGGATCTCCCCGGAGAACCAGAAGATCATCCTGCAGGTCTCCCACGACCTGCACAACAGGCTCGTGCAGGCCACCAGGAAAGAGGACGCGGACTGCGTGAAGATCCTGCTCAAGTCGGGGCTCAAGGTGGTGCGGACCGGCCCGACCTTCGAGAAGGACATGAAGGACCTCCTCGAAGCGGGCAGGGTGTGCCGGGAGAACCTCGTGGGCAGGATGTACTCCCGGGAGCTCCTCGACAGGGTCGTGGCGCTGCGGGCCGAATACCGCAAGGCCCATCCCAAAGACACCCCCATCCGCCTGCAGTAGGGGAGGCCCGCCATGCGTTGTCCCGTGTGCGGCTGCGATTTCGAAGGGCGCGCCCTCGAGGCGTGCCCGGAGTGCGGCGGTGTCGTTACGCCCCCCGGTCCTTTCCTGAAGGCCGTGTCGTTCGTCGAGGACGCGGCCATCTCCGTCATTCTCATCGGCATGGTGCTCCTGGTGCTTGTCCAGATCATCCTGCGGAACTTCATGGCCACGGGCATCGCCGGGGGGTCGGAGATGGTGCGGCACATGGTGCTCTGGGTCGCGTTCCTGGGCGCCGGCATCGCCGCGAGGGAGCGCAAGCACATCAAGATCGACCTGTTCCAGCGGATCTTCCGCACCGGGGTCCTGAGGAACCTCTCCGAGCTGGTCGCCGAGCTCTTCACCACGGCGGTCTGCGGCGTCCTCCTGTATGCCTCCATCCAGTTCGTGCTCAACGACCGCACCTCGGAGACCGTCATCCCGTTCTTCTCTGTGATGATACCGGTATGGATGCTCGAGGTGGTCATCCCCATCGGGTACCTGGCGGTGACCCTCAGGTATGCGGCCTACACGGGGCAGTCGGCGCTGAGGATCCTGAAGCCGAGGAGGCTTGCGTGATCACCGTGCTCGTGACAGGCATCTTTCTCCTGGCTTTCCTGGGGGCGCCCATGTTCGGGGTGCTCGCGGCCTTCGCCCTGCTCGGGTTCCACCTCTCCGACATCCAGTCCGCCGCACTCATCGTGGACATCTACAGCCAGTTCTCCAACAACCCCGTGCTTTACACGGTGCCCATCTTCACCTTCGCCGGGTTCATCCTTGCCGAAAGCAGGGCTTCGGTCCGGGTGGTGAACTTCTCCCAGGCCATCCTGGGCTGGCTCCCGGGAGGGCTCGCCATCGTGTCGCTGGTGGCGTGCGCCTTCTTTACCACGTTCACCGGGGCTTCGGGGGTGACCATCATCGCCCTGGGCGGGCTGCTTTATCCGGCGCTCATGAAGGGGAAGTACTCGGACAACTTCAGCCTGGGGCTGCTCACCACGTCGGGGAGCCTGGGCCTGCTCTTCTTCCCGAGCCTGCCCATCATCATCTACGGCGTGGTGGCCCAGACGAGCATCACCCAGCTCTTTGCCGCGGGCATCATCCCAGGGGTCTTCCTCATGATTGTGCTCGCGGTCTACAGCTCCTTCGTGGCGAAAAGGTCGCGCACAGTGGAGACGAAGACCTCCCTCGCGGAGATCGGGCGCACCACCTGGGAGGCGAAGTGGGAGCTCTTCATCCCGGTCATGCTGATGGTGGGGATCTTCGGGGGGTACGTGACGCTGGGCGAGATCGCGTCGATCATGGTGGCCTACACCTTCCTCGTGGAGGTGTTCGTCCACCGGGACATCCGCATCCGAAAGTTCCCGGCCATCGTCCGGGAGAGCATGGTGCTGGTGGGGGCCATCTTCATCATCTTCAGCTCGGCGCTGGCGCTGACCACCTACATGATCGACGCCGAGATCCCCATGAAGATCCTCGGGATCATCCAGGCGCACATTTCCTCGAAGTTCGGCTTCCTCGTGGCGCTCAACGTCTTCCTGCTCTTCGCGGGCAGCCTCATGGAGATCTACGGGGCCCTCGTGGTGGTGGTACCGCTCATCGTGCCCATCGCCCAGGAGTACGGGATCAACCCCATCCACCTGGGCATCATCTTCCTGACGAACCTCGAAATCGGCTATTCGATGCCGCCCGTGGGGCTGAACCTGATCATCTCCTGCATCAGGTTCGAGAAGCCGGTCACCAGCCTGTACCGGGCGTGCCTGCCGTTCATCCTCATCATGGTGCTGGCCCTGCTGGTCATCACGTACGTGCCCTGGATGAGCCTGGCGCTCATCGAACGCTTCGGCATCCGCTGAGGGGGAAGGCTTCCCGGGGCGTCAGACGATGGCCACGAGTTCGATGTCGAACACGAGGGTCTTGCCGGCGAGGGGGTGATTGGCGTCGAGGCGGACGGATTCCTCCTGGATGCCGGCAACCACGACGGGGAGCTCCTCGCCGTTGTTGTCCACGATGATGAGCCGCATGCCCGGCTCGGGGGCGATGTCCTGGGGGAAGTACTCCTTCGGCATGTCCACGACCAGGCTGTCGTTGTAGGCGCCGTAGGCGTTCTCAGGCTCGATGGAGACGGTCTTCCTCTCGCCGATGTTCATGCCGAGGGCCGCCTCCTCGAAGCCCGCGATCACCTCGCTGCCGCCTATGGTGAACTCCAGGGGCTCTCCCCCCACCGATGAATCGAAGATGATCCCGTCCTCGAACTTTCCTGTATAATGA
Organism: Deltaproteobacteria bacterium; assembly: GCA_022703355.1. Classification (GTDB taxonomy): domain Bacteria; phylum Desulfobacterota; class Desulfomonilia; order UBA1062; family UBA1062; genus Phosphitivorax. The sequence goes on from JAKLDU010000026.1 coordinate 15,799, forward strand.
ACCTTTACGGTGTCGCCGCTCTGAACGGTCGAGCTCATGTCTGCCTCCTGGGGGGAAGAAATTCGTCAGAGAGTAACAGATAGGGATGCGAAACACAAAAGAATAAGCCCGGGAGTGCATGCAGCCTCCGGACGATCAACCCGGGGGCGGTGGATTTCCGCAGCCTCTGCTTGGAGAATGCCCGGAGCTCGGGTATACTGTTTCCCGTAAAAAATGAATATTCCGGGAGGAGGGCAGGAGGATGCCGAGAGTCGAATACTCACGGGACGGGGATGTTGCGGTTCTCACCATGAACAGTGGGGAGAACAGGTTCAATCCGGACTTCATCGGGGAGATGCAGGGCGCGCTCGACGCCATCGAAGGGGACGCCGAAGCCCGGGCGCTGGTGGTGAGGTCGGCCCACGACAAGATCTTCTGCAACGGCATCGACCTCGACTGGTACAAGCCCCTGGAGGAGAGGGGGAACGTGGAGGCGATCACGGCCTTCTGCTTTTCCCTGAACGCCCTTCTGCGCAGGATCCTCCTCTACCCCATGCCCACCATCGCTGCCATCACCGGCCACGCCTTCGCCGGGGGCGCCATCATGTGCTGCTGCTTCGACTTCCGCTTCATGCGCTCCGACCGGGGCTTTTTCTGCTTCCCCGAGGTCGACCTGGGCATACCCTTCTGGCCGGGCATGGTGGCCATGGTGAAGAAGGCCATGCCCCAGTACATTCTCGACGAGCTCTACTACACGGGCATCAGGCTCACGGGCAGGGAGTGCGAGGACCACCACATCGCCCGCAGGTCCTTCCCCGTGGAAACCCTCATGGACGAGACCCTGGCCTTCGCCCGGTCCCTCGGGAAGTCCCGCCCCGCCTATGCCGCCCAGAAGGAGCGCATGAACGCCCACATCATCCGCATCATCGACGAGGTGGACCCTGCCGTGATCGGAAAAGGCAGGATCAGCGTCTGACCCTGCGGCAACCCCTTCAGGCGTTCGAACAAACCCTTTCCGGCGGTATCTTGCCCTGATACCGGCCGGTTATCCTCGTCCGACCCCAGGCGCGGGAGAAGCATATTCATAATCAATGAGCAATTTGTCGATGATATGTTTAATTACTTGACAACTTAGGGCCTATGAAGCACATACTCCATTCAAATATTTGTTTTCCTACAATTGATGTGAGAAGAATTTACGGGGCGAAATCCATTTTCTGCATGCTTGTCCTGATGAGCATCCCGGCGATGCTCTGGGGGAGGTGCCTGCAGATAGCCTGGACCGGCAACACCGAGACCGACCTGTCGGGCTACCGGATCTACTACGGCACCTCGAGCCGCACCTACACTGCCGCCCTGAACGTCGGGAACAGCACCTCCGTGACGGTGGACGGTTTTCTCGAAGGGTACACCTACTACGTGGCCGTGACGGCCTACGACTATTCCGGCAACGAGAGCGCGTTTTCCCCGGAGGTTTCCGTCACCGTGCCTTCCCCCGGTGAAGGGGGCGGGATTCTCGGCCGGATCGTGAACTGGGTGACGTCCCTCTTCGTGTCGCGCCCAGTGGCTGAGTCGCCCCTTGCCGACTACGGCATCCAGGACTTCTCCACCGTGAGCCGGCAGAGCGTGGCCGAAGCCCTGAGCGTGGTCCGGGTGGGCGGCGCGGCCTCGAGCACGCCCACGAGCATCGAGCCCGCCGGGGAAGCGGAATACGTCATGCGGGACGCCATCACCATGGTCGGCGAGTATTTCGACCTCTCCACCCTCTATCCCGACGGCACCTACCTCTTCCTGCCCCTGACGGAAGACTCCCCGTTCATCGACAACGACATCTTCTCCGCCATGGTCCCGGGCGCCTCTCTCTACCTGGTGGCCGACTCCTCGGGCGAGTACCTCCACATCCTCAGGATATCCGCCCTCGACATGCTCTACGCCTACAGCGACTACGAGTACGGCGCCGAGATGTATCTCGAAGACAGCCAGTTCGGTATCGCCGTCGCCCTCTCGCCCCTGGCGATCGAGGGGAGCCTGCCCATCGCCATCGGGCAGAACTACGCGGACATCATCGAATCGAGCGCCCAGGCCGCAAGAAGCATGCTGGAGTTCACTGTCGTGCCCTACGGCCTCACCCTCTCGGAGCCCGCCGAGATCCGCGTGGCCTTCGACGGCACCTCCGCGGCGGGGGAACACTTCGACGAGAACGAAAGGATCTGGAAGCCCATCCCTGACCTCAGGGTGGAGGACGGCCAGATCGTCTTTTCTGCCCAGACCCTGGGCAGGTTCAGGGTGTACGACACGGACCCGGCCGCATCGTCCGGCTCGGACGGCGGCGGGGGCGGAGGCGGCGGCGGCTGCTTCATCTCCACCTGCCGCTGAGGCCCGGCCCGCTTCACACTCACACCTTGCAAACAGCCTGGACCTCTGCTAATAAATCGCCTTGTTGCCGGAGTGGTGGAACTGGTAGACGCGTCGGACTCAAAATCCGAAGTCCCTTGTGGATGTGGGGGTTCAAGTCCCCCCTCCGGCACCATTTGATTTTAAGAACTTACGAAACCACAATCCCAGAATGATTCGTCGGATCTTTGTCTGATCATAGCACATTGTGACAAACAGAATCTCGATGTCTATGAGAAAGAATGAGCCCTTTCATAATGAGTGGTGATCATCCCATTATTGATGCCTGAGCCCTGAGAAGGTCATGGAGCGTTATGATGCCAGCAATCTTGTTCGTCTTTCTTTCCACTACGATAATGCATCCATGCGGAGACTCGATGAATGCATTTCCGACATCACGAACAGCCTGATCAGGGTAACATGTTATTGCCGTCTGGATATTGGGAATTTTCCCCTGATCAAGGATGGACAATATCTGATCCCGGGTTATGAGCCCGATGCCGTTGTCACCCAGAAGGATTGGGAAACAGTTATATGGATGGCTTTCAATTGTCTGCCTGAGTGTTTCCACTTTCAAGTCTTTCACTGTTACAGTGTTCGGGTTGGCAATTGATGAGACTGGAAGATTCTGCCAGCTCATGATGTCCAGGGGAGGACGTATTTTTATCAGCTCATGGCCGTCCTGAATCAGTACGGAATCATAGAAGTTGGCTTTGGCTGCAGCATGAGAGATGATTACACTGATGATGGTTCCTACCATGAGCGCTGGAACCAGGGAGAACTGGTGGGTCATTTCGAAAACGATCAGGAGAGAGGTGAGGGGCTCACGTACAACGACACCGAGACAGGTGCTCATGCCAACTGCTGAGAGAAGTATCCTGTCGGAAGGTGTTAAAGGAATCCAGAGATCGGCAATACCACCGAGGAAATATCCACACATTCCCCCGATAAACAGCAGCGGGGAGAACACCCCTCCGCAACCGCCGAAGGCAAGTGAAATGACAGTGGCGGCCACCTTGGCTACCATAAGGATGCCGGCAGCCCACCATATGAAATTGTTGGCGAGTGCATTTGAAAGGTCTTCATATCCCAGACCGAAAACCCCCACCTTGCCCGTGGCATAAAAGCATGCGGCCCCGATGATCCATACAATGAGGCCCCCGCAGCATGGTTTGAGCCACTGGGGCATGGCGTAATGCCTTTTCACCTGCGCACGCATGAATAGGGTCGAATGCTGGAAAACCACTCCGACTAGTGAGGCTATAATCGCCACGATAGGGACAATAAGGAAATGCAGGGGTGATATGTAATCGACTGTCGGGAGTCTGAAGGCCGGTTGTTCACCGATGATGGCAAATACTACGAAAGCACCAATCACAGAAGAGAGAACGATCCTCCCCACGAACCGGCTGTTGATATCGCCTACGATCTCTTCGAGGATAAAGGCTATCGCTGCGAGCGGGGCATTGAAGGCCGCGGCTATCCCGGCTGAAGCACCGACTATTATTGCACTCCTGCGCTGCCGTGCGGGTGTTCCGAAATATCCCGAAACATTTGAGGCGATACCACCTCCGATATAAATAGTCGGGCCTTCCCGGCCAAGGCTGGCTCCACCTCCTATGCTCAAGACGCCGGCAATGAATTTTATGAAAACCGGGAGCCATGGCACATACCCGACTTCTTTCCAGTAGGCTGCCTTGAGTTGCGGAATGCCGCTTCCTGCTTCATCAGGAGCATATCTCGATATCAGTATCCCCACGATCAGGGACGAACCCATGACCACTATAAAACTTGCTGTCAAGAAGAATCCCAGCGACCGGGTTGCGAAGGATATGAACGTATTGGTGAAGAGGAAGTTGATGCAGATCATGAAAAAGACCGATACCGCTCCTGCCGCAGCTCCATACAGTACTGTCTGAAGGAGCACGCGGGTATTGTCAGGCAGATCTTTCAGCTTTTCAAAAAATGTTGCCAGGAAGCCTTCAGTATTCACAGGTTGTCCTTCTTGCTTTATCACCTGTCTTTGCTTTTTATTTTTCGTATAACCTTGGGATCTTTTGGAGATAAGTTTAATTCCGGTGAAAGAATCAGTTGTGGCGGGAGCTTCTGGGCCCCGAGTATCTTAACCAACTGGTCCAGTCCTGACGAAATGTTCATAAGCTGTTTTTCCGACAGGATTTCCAAGCCTGCGACAAGCAGACCCTGGGCGATCTGGGGAGCCTTGGATACAAGAAGGTGGCCGGCATCTGTCAAGTCGACCTTCACGACACGTCTATCTTCTTTGGAGCGCATCCTTACGGCCATACCATGGGTTTCAAGACGGTCAATGATTCCTACCACGGTGGCGGGGTGAATATACATCTTGGCAGCAAGGTCGGAAACCCTTACGGGACCAGACTCTGCTATTACCTTGATTGCCCAGAGCTGGGGTCCCGTGAGACCGGTTGCAACCTCGGCTTTTTTGGAGTGCTCGTTTACAACCTGGAATACACGCCGAATGTTATCGAGAATGTCTGAGATCAGGTCTATCTTTACCCGCATGTGTATTTCTTCTCCGGAGCTGATATCTCAATTGGATTATTATCATAAATACAATCAACTACAAGAGGATAATCATTTCTCATCTCTCATCCCACTACACCGCGACACATATCTTTACAACAAGTATGATGAAGAATAAGGGTGTGAATATCTTTGTTGCCAGTTTCAGCCCCCAGGAGCTAATCCCTTCAGAAAGGGAGAGATTTCTTTTTTCGAGAAATCCTCCGACCCTTTCCCTTGTGATTCTGTCCTTCTCATCTCGCTCATAACATCTATGCTCCGCTGATCGATGATATGGAATATCATTACTTCCTCGGTCCCGGCGTTTTTAAGCTGATCTATATAATCAAGTGCTTTTATTGCGACATCCGAAAAATCCGGCGGATATAATATTGTTTGTGAACATATGGCCCCCTCCTTCCGGATGGAATGTCTTGACACATTGTTTATACTTGTCTATTAATTAGTATACTAATTATTAGTGCAAAAACAATAAGGGTGCCGTCGGACTGAAAATCCACCAGTATAATAGCTACATTACTGATTGGTTTATGAATCATATGCACTATATCTTTTGTGGAACAGCATCCGGGCGGGGAGATCGGAAACTTGAA
>JAKLDU010000027.1 GCA_022703355.1 Deltaproteobacteria bacterium
CGCCCGATTCAGGAGAGGCCCGAAAGTGAAGACGATCCTCGTCGACGTCGACGACACGCTCTACCCCCGGGGCACAGGGCCCTTCGTCCAGGTGAACCGGATGATCGACGAGTACGTCATGTCCCGCTGCGGCGTCGACGCAGGCGGGGCGAAAGCCCTCCGGCGGGGGTACATCGACGCCTACGGGTCCACCCTGGGCGGGCTCATGAAGCACCACGGGGTCGACCCGGGCCACTACCTCGCCTTCGTCCACGACGTGCCCGTGGAGGAGCTCCTCGGCCGGGACGACAGGCTGGGCAGCGTGCTCTCGGGCATCCGGGGCGAGCTGGTGATCTTCTCCAACGGGTCCCGGGAGTACGTTGAGAGGGTGCTGGGCGCCCTGGGCGTTTCCCGGTTCTTCCGGGACTTCTTCACCATCGAGTTCATGGACTACATTCCGAAGCCCCGGGAGTATCCCTACCGGAAGGTCATGGAGCTCTACGGGAAAAGCCCCGGCGACTTCGTGCTCGTGGACGACCGCCTCCCGAACGTCCGGACCGCCCTGGCCCTGGGCATGGGAGCGGTCCTGGTGGGCGCCGGGCAGGAAGCCCGGGACGCCTTGATTATTCCTGATATTTATGACATATCCCGGGTTGTTTCCTGACGGGGCGCCGCACGGTATCCACGCGGCATGAAAGAGGGGGATGAAATGAGGTATTTCATCACGGGCACGGCCGGGTTCATCGGCTTCCACCTTGCGCAGAGGCTGCTCGGGGAGGGCGGGGAGGTCTTCGGCATCGACAACCTCAATCCCTACTACGACCCGAAGCTCAAGCGCGACAGGCTCGAGATCCTCAGGGGTTTCGAGCGTTTCGGTTTCGAGGAGCTCGACCTCATGGACAGGCCGGGGATCGAGCGGGTCTTCGAGGAGCGCACCTTCGACGCCGTGGTGCACCTCGCCGCCCAGGCGGGCGTGCGCTACAGCATCGAGAACCCCCACGCGTACATCGGCTCGAACATCGTGGGGTTCATGAACATCCTCGAGGGGTGCCGCAAGGCCAGGACCCCGCACCTGGTGTTCGCCTCGTCCTCCTCGGTGTACGGCGGCAACACGAGGATGCCCTTTTCCGTGCACCACAACGTGGACCACCCGGTCTCCCTCTACGCCGCCACGAAAAAGGCCAACGAGCTCATGGCCCACACCTACGCGAGCCTCTACGGCATCCCCTGCACGGGGCTGAGGTTCTTCACCGTGTACGGCCCCTGGGGCAGGCCCGACATGGCGCTTTTCAGGTTCACCCGGGCCATGCTCGCGGGAGACCCCATCGACGTCTACAACTACGGCGACATGGAGCGGGACTTCACCTACGTGGACGACATCGTCGAGGGCCTGGCGCGGGTCATCCCCCTGGCGCCCCGGCCCGCCGCTTCCTGGGACGGAGACCGGCCCGACCCGGGCACGAGCTTCGCGCCCTACCGCATCTTCAACATCGGCGGCTCGAAGCCCGTGAAGCTCATGCACTTCATCACCGCCCTGGAGGGCGCCCTGGGCGTGGAGGCGCACAAGAACCTGCTCCCCCTGCAGAAGGGCGACGTGAAGGCCACCTGTGCGGACGCCCGGGACCTCGAGGACGCCGTGGGCTTCCGCCCGCAGACCTCGGTGGCCGACGGGATCGACCGGTTCGTCAGGTGGTACCGGGAGTACTACGGGGTGTGATCAGAAGGCGGGGGTGAGGGTTTCCGACGGCAGGTCCATGCGCAGGATGTAGTCCAGTATCCTGTCGCGGCAGTGGTCCGCGCCGCCGATGAACTCGATGCCGAGCTGGGTCTTGTCGAGCACCGCTTCCCTCCGGACGGACCTTACCACGCCCGCGGTTTCGACGGGCCCCGTGGGCAGCTCGATCCGTATGGCGGGCAGGTTCATGCCCTCGATGAGGGGTATCTTCTCGTCCAGCACCTCGGCCCCCATGCCCTCGATGCTCAGGTCCCAGACGAGGACGTTCGACTTGTCCCTGGTGATGGGGTGGACGATGGTTGCGGTCACGGGCTGCTCCCCGGTGATGAAGTAGCGCAGCACGCTGCGCCGGGAGACGTGCTGGAGCGTGTCCGGCCAGGTCGTTTCCACGATATTCTTGATGACGCCCACGACCGTGGCGTGGAAGAGCATGACGTTCACGCCCTTGAAGAGGTAGAACGGGTAGGCGGTCCCCACCTCGGGGCGGAAGGGGAGGCGGAACTCGGAGATCCGCACGATCCTCAACACCATGTTGTCGATCTCGGGCCGCAGGTAGAAGAACTCCGCGGGTATGGCCCTGCGCCGGTGCATCATGAGCAGGTCGCCGAACCCGCGCGACCACTTCTTCACCTCTTCGAAGCGGGCCAGGATCTCTTCTTTGTCCGTGATGAGCTTCCCGTGCTCGCCCCTGGAGGGCCGGAGTCTGGCGAAGGCCTCGATGGGGGTTTCGGCCGGGGCGAAGTCGATGCCCACCCGCGTGGGCACCCCCGTGCCGACGTAGGCGATCTGCCCGTGGATGTCCGCGGCGATGACCGCGCCCCTGTTCTCGAGGGTGACGATGTGGATGTCCCTGCCCTGCTGGAGCAGGGAGTACCCCTTGCTCGCCAGCAGCCCCATGCCCCCGATGGAGATGTCCAGGATCGGGAGCTTGAGCTCTTTGCCGCCGACCCGCGCCTTCACGTACAGGTTGCCCCAGGGGAGGGTGCGCTGCCTTCTGCCTTCTCTCTTTTCCATGCACCTGTCTCATCGGAAAGAGGGAAAGGAAAACTTTAGGTTCGCGGGCAGGGGGGGCGGCGGGATGCGGCCCCGACCCGGCGGAGCCGCCCCGGGAAGGGCGTCCGTCGGGTCGAAGCCGTGTGTTCGGCACGGGGGGAAGCGTCACTTCCCCTTGAAGCCCGGTTTCCTCTTCTCCATGAAGGAGGCCATGGTGTCCGCCAGGTCCTCGGAGGGCAGGATCATGGCCGAGCGGGCCGCGACGTACTCGAGGCCGTCGGCGATGCTCTTCCCGCGGCAGAAGTTCAGGACGTCCTTGACGCCCTGCACCGCAAGCGGCGCCTGGGCGGCGATCTCCAGGGCCAGGGCCTCGGCGCCCTTGAGCAGGGACTCCCTGTCAGGGAAGACGTCGTTCACCAGGTGGATGTCACGCGCCCGGGCGGCGTCGATGTATTTGGCCGTGAAGGCGAGCTCCCGGGTGAAGCCCTGGCCGATGATGAGCGGCAGGCGCTGGAGCACGCCCACGTCGGCGATGATGGCCACCGCCGCCTCCCGAAGCGAGATCCTGGCGTCCTGCGACGCGAGGCGGATGTCGCAGCACGACCCCAGGTCCAGGGCCGCGCCGATGCAGTACCCGTGGTAGGCGCAGATCACGGGCTTGGAGCACTTCTCCACGCAGCTCATGGCGTCCTGGAGCGGGAAGATGTCCTTGAACAGCTTCACCGTGGCCTTGGCGCCAAAGTCCCAGTTCTTGAGCGTGGGGATGAGCGGGGCCATGCCCATGAGGTCGATGCCCGTGGAAAAGTCCTTGCCTTCGCCGGCGACGATCGCCACGCGGATCTCGTCGTCCTCGTCGATGTCCTTGAAGATGGGGATGATCTCGGTCCAGGCCGCAGGACCCATGGCGTTCTTCTTTTCGGGCCTGTTCAGGAAGACCCAGGCGATGTGCCCCTGTTTTTCGACTTTGTAGAATGTGTACGGTTCGCTCATAAATGTTACCTCCTCGTCCTTCGTCGACACAGAGTAGAACGAGAAGGGGATTGTTGTCAATGATCCCGGGGGCGTGCAGCGGGGATCGAGGCGCGGACCACTGTCCGGGCTAGGGTGGGGGCATGATTTGCAGGGTGCGCCAGAACGCCCTGACGGCGGCGCAGAACCCGGGCAGGAACAGGGTGTTCAGCTGCATTAAAGACAGGAGATTGACCTCCACGGCCTTGTCGTTGAGCTTCCCGTGAATCCATTCGAGAAAATCAGTTCAAGGCATGTTTCAGGAACGTGAGCTGGTCCTCCACGACCTGGCCGAAGAGCGGCGGCACGTACACGTCGAAGTGGCCGCACCGGTAGGTTATGAGCTTGCATTTGGGCGCTTTCGACGCAGCCCTGACGGCAGGACCCATCGGGGTGGTGAGGTCTTCCGTGGCCACCTGCACCAGCCAGGGCATGGTGAGCCTGGCCGACTTCCATCCCGGGGAATAGAGGCCCACGGAGAGGAAGATGCGGGCCGCAACGAGCTCGTTGGGCTCGTACCCCTCGGGGTAGAGCTTCCTCACGCCTTCCTCCGCATCCGGGGCGGTCATGGCCGCCAACTCGCCGGGCTTGCCCGCGATCTTGACGTAGTACGGGCTCCGGCGCAGGACCATGCGCGCCACGTCGCGCCAGGCGGCCCCGGACAGCCTGAGGTTGTTTGCGGGCCCGGAGGCGATGACCGTGGCGATGCCGCTCAGGTGTGGGACCTGGGAGATGACCGCGGCGATGCCGTTCTCCTTCAGCGCCACCTCCACTACGTGCCCGCCGCTGAAGGACGTGCCCCAGAGGATCAGCCTGTTTCCGTCCACCCCGGGCAGGCCCCTGGCGTGGCGCACGGCAGCGTGCCAGTCCTGGTGCTGCCTGCCGATGTGGAGCACCTGCCGGGGCTCGCCCTCGGAGCAGCCGAAGTGGCGGTAGTCGAAGACCAGGGCGTGGTATCCGGCCTCGGCAAAGGTCTCGGCATAGGCGTCCAGCCGCATCGCCCTGGTGCCTCCGAACCCGTGTGCCAGAACGACGCACGGCGCCGGCGCGCGGCCGAAGGCGCGGTAGAACCAGCCCGAGCACCGGGAATCGCCGGACATAAACTGAATGTCCCGCCGTTCGATCATAAGCCCCTCCTTTTAAATGAAATGATCCGGGGGAATCAATCTTGAGCTGGTTATCAGACCGTCCATGCCTTGACAAGGTCAATGTCGGGACAGCTCATGGGGAAGGGGGCTTTCCGGACACCGCAGGCCGGGCCGCTTCCCGCCCCGGGGGCCTGTATTTTTGGCTTGTCTAGGAATGCCTGTTCTGTGGTATACCGGAAAAGCACAAGAGAGGAGGATTTTCTATGTATAAAATCGATCTGCTGAATAACATTTCGGAAAAAGGCCTCGGTCTGTTCACGGACAATTACGAATACCGCGCCGACATCCCCGAACCGGACGGCATCATGGTCAGGAGCAAGGAGATGAAGGACATGACCCTGCCCCCGAGCGTGAAGGCCATCGCCAGGGCCGGGGCCGGCGTCAACAATATCCCCATCGACAAGTGCTCGGAGAAGGGCATCGTGGTCTTCAATACCCCGGGCGCCAACGCCAACGGCGTGAAGGAGTTGGTGGTGCTGGGCATGCTCCTGTCCTCCCGGAAGGTGGTCGAGGGCATCGCCTGGGCCAGGGGGCTCGTGGGCGAAGGCGACAAGGTGCCCGACCTCATCGAGAAGGGCAAGTCGAAGTTCGGCGGCACCGAGATCCTGGGCAAGACCCTGGGCGTGGTCGGCCTGGGCGCCATCGGCACCATGGTGGCCAACACCGCCGAGTCCCTGGGCATGGAGGTCTACGGGTACGACCCGTTCCTGTCCATCGAGGCTGCCTGGAAGCTCTCCCGCACCATCAGGAAGGCCCCGAGCCTCGAGCGGCTCCTGGCCGAGTCCGACTTCGTCTCCCTGCACGTCCCCCAGAACAAGGACACCAAGGGCTTCATGAACAGCGACAAGTTCGCCGTCATGAAGCGCGGTGCGGTGCTCCTGAACTTTGCCCGGGGCGGCCTCGTGGACACCGCTTCCCTGAAGAAGGCCATAGCCGACGGGATCGTGAGCTGCTACGTGACGGACTTCCCCGATGAAGAAGTCATCAAGACCGACAAGGTCATCCCCATCCCGCACCTGGGCGCCTCCACCGAGGAGTCCGAGGAAAACTGCGCCATCATGGCGGCCATGCAGCTCATGGATTTCCTGGAGAACGGGAACATCAGGAACTCCGTGAACTTCCCCGAGTGCTTCCTCGACCGGTCGGGCAAGCTGAGGATCACAATCGCCAACCAGAACGCGCCGGGCATGATCGAAAAGATCACCCACTTCCTGGCGGACAACAAGCTCAACATCGCCGACATGATCAACAAGAGCAAGGGCGCCATCGCCTACAACATCATCGACGTCGACGGCACCGTGGGCGAAGACCTCATCGGCAGGATCAGGTCGGCCGAGGGGATCATCGGGGTCAGGCTGCTGTAAGCTCGCTGTCGGCGAAAGCCGGGGGCCCCCGTCATTGGCCGGCCGAGGGGGTCGCCGGAGGCAGGCTGCTGCAGGAGCGGCCGGGCCGCTTGCCCCATCGGGGAAACCGCCGGGCCGATGAAAGGCATCGAAAGGGCGGCGCGGGAGCTCCATCCCGCGCCGCCTCGTTTCATATCCGTCCCTTCGCATTGACATTTGACCGGGAAGCCACTAGAAACAGGGCAAAGGAGAGATGCATGCCCATCTACGAATACCGCTGCTGTGAGTGCGGTCAAGACTTCGAGAAGCTCGTCGCCCTCTCGGCGAAAGAGTCGCCCCCGTGTCCCTGGTGCGGAAAGAAGAACGTCAGAAAGAGGATATCGCGGATCGCCTCGGGGAAATCTGGCTGCGACTCCTGCTCGTCGAGCTCCTGCAGCTCCTGTTCGCCCTCGGGCCACTCCTGAGGATAGGGACCCTGACCCCCGGTGCGGGGGTCGCCCCCTTCACGAAAACAGGTCCACCACCTGGATGGTTTCTTCCCGCTTGGGGCCCACGGAAATGATGGCGGCCTTCACTCCGATCTTCTCCTCCATGTAGGCGATGTAGTCCCTGCAGTTCCTGGGGAGTTCGCCGTACGACCTCAAACCGGAGATGTTCTCCTCCCAGCCCGGGAGCTCTTCGTAGACCATCTGGAGGTCGGGGTACATCTCCAGGTCCGCGGGCATGTTCTCGATGACCGTGTTTCCGGACCGGTAGGCCGTGGCGACCTTGATGGTCTCGAAGCCGGTGAGGACGTCGAGCTTGGTGATGGCGAGGTAGGAGATGTCCGAGAGCCTCACCGAGTGCTTCAGGGCGACCACGTCGAGCCAGCCGCAGCGGCGGGGCCTGCCCGTGGTGGCGCCGTACTCGCCCCCGAAGGCCCTCAGTCGCTCGCCGGTCTCGTCCGCGAGCTCGGTGGGGAAGGGGCCGCCGCCCACCCGGGTGGTGTAGGCCTTGCAGATCCCCAGCACGGCGCTGATCTTTGTGGGGCCGATGCCCGAGCCCACGCAGGCCTGGCCGGCCACGGTGTTCGACGAGGTCACGTAGGGGTAGGTGCCGAAGTCCATGTCGAGGTTGGCCCCCTGGGCGCCCTCGAAGAGGAGCTTCCTGCCCTGGCGGCAGGCCTGGTCGATGAGCACGGCGGTGTCCGCTACGAAGGGCTTGAGGCGCTCGCCCACGGCGCTGAACCGGGAGAAGATCTCCCCCTTGTCCATGCCCTTGACCTTGAGCACCTTCGTGAGGTACTCCTGCCGTTCGTCGAAGAGCGCTCCGAGCTTTTTCCAGAGCTGGTCCGGGTTCACCAGGTCGATCATGCGGATGCCGGACCGGCGGGCCTTGTCCTCGTAGGCCGGGCCTATGCCCCTGCCCGTGGTGCCGATCTGCTGGGTGGTTTCCCGGGCGTGGTCGATGGCCTTGTGGTAAGGCATGATGACGTGGGCGCGGTCGCTGATGGCCAGGGTGCCGGTGGTGACCGTGTACCCCTTCTCGCGCAGGGCGTCGATCTCGTCGAGGAGGATCTCGGGGTCGATCACCACGCCGTTGCCGATGACGCAGAGCTTTTCCTCGTGGAGGATGCCCGAGGGGATCAGGTGGAGGATGACCTTCCTGTCGCCCACCACCAGCGTGTGCCCGGCATTGTTGCCGCCCTGGAAACGGATGATGAGGTCTGATTTCTCGGTGAGCAGGTCGACGACCTTGCCTTTGCCTTCGTCACCCCACTGGGTGCCAACAACGACCACGTTTGCCATATGATCACGCTCCTGGTTTTTTGCCTGCGGTCTGCGCCCGACTGCGGCGCCCATCCCCCCGCCTGTCGGGCCGATTCCCCCCGGGTGCGGGTGTTTCTCGCCGGTGCTCGGACCAGACCCGTGGCACTTGTAACAAATGGCCACAGGCGTGTCAATAATTTACAGGGTACCGGGGGAAGATATCAGGATTGAAACGCTTTTTCATTTTTTCTCCACCTGTGCTATGATCGGCGGGCAAGAAACAAAAGACAAGGAGGAGCTGATGTCTGCCGTTGAATGGAAAAAGGATGGCACGGTCGCCATCGTGACCATGAACACCCCCGAGAACAGGCACAACCCCGACTTCACCGCGGGGATCAACAGGGCCATTGAAGAGATAGAGGCCGACCCGGAGATGAAGTCCATCGTGCTGACCTCCGTTGATGCCAAGAACTGGAGCCTGGGCATCGACCTCACCTGGATGACGGGCTGCATGGGCAGGCAGGACATGAAGTCCATCAAGGATTTCATGTACACCCTGAACGCCATGTTCAAGAAGATCCTCCTGTGCCCCATGCCCGTGGTGGCGGCCATCAACGGCCATGCCTTCGGGGACGGCACCATCCTCGCCTGCTGCTGCGACTTCCGCTTCATGCGCTCCGACCGCGGGTTCTTCTGCTTCCCCGAGGTGGACATCAACATCCCCTTCCTGCCGGGCATGCTGCAGATCATGAAGAAGGCCCTGCCGTACCACAAGCTCGAAGAGCTCGTGTACAGCGGGAAGAGGGCGGGCGCAGTCGAGCTCGCGGAGGCGCACGCCATCGTGAAGGCCTGCGCGAACCCCGAGGAGACGCTCCGCGAGGCCGTCGAGTTCGCCAGGACCTTCCAGAAGGGGCGGACCATCTTCGGGGAGCACAAGCGGAGGCTGCACAAGCACATCGTGGAAACGATAGACAACGAAGACCCGGAGTTCATCGAACCGTTGAATCTCATGGTTCAGTGACGGGGAAGACCCCGTCGGGCCGGCCCCGGGGGGCGGGGGGAAAACCGCGGCCTCGCCCCGTGGGGCATGCCCCGCTGGAGCGATGAGCATGCAGGGCAGGCAGGATACAGAGTTTCTTCCCCCGCGCCTCCTGCGGAGCGCATTCCTGCAGACCGCGCTCTCGAGCCTGGGCCTGCGGGCCGCGGGCAAAAACCCCATGGCCGACGCCTCCCGGGAGGTGATCCTCGACGCGGGGGGCGGGGTCAGGCTGCAGGGGTTTCACGCGCAGGTGCGGGGCCGCCCCGCCCGGGGGCTCGCGGTGCTCCTCCACGGCTGGGAGGGGAGCGCCGGCTCGACCTACATCCTCCACACCGGGAAAGCCCTTTTTTCAGAAGGCTATGACGTGTTCAGGCTCAACCTGCGCGACCACGGGCAGACGCACCACCTGAACCGGGGCCTGTTCTACGGCACCCTGCTGGAGGAGGTGTTCGAGGGCGTCGCCCGCGCGGCCTCGCTGAGCAGGGGCGGGCCCGTCCTCCTCGCCGGCTTCTCCCTAGGGGGCAATTTCGCCCTGCGCATCGCCCGCAGGATGGAAGACAATCCCGTCATGCGCCTGTCGCACGTCCTGGCCGTGAGCCCGGCTCTGGACCCCGCCTCCGCCACCGACTCCATCGACGCGCACCCCTTTCTCCACTGGTACTTCAGGAGGAAGTGGAAGCGCTCCCTCCTGAAGAAGCAGGCGTTGTTCCCGGACCTCTACGACTTTTCCCCCGTGCTCCGCGAGCGGACCATCCGAGGTATCACGGCGTCCCTGATCCGGGCGTCGGGGATGTACGAAAGCGCGGACGAGTACTTTCGCAGCTACGCCGTCGGCGCACGCGGACTCGAAGGGGTCGGGACCCCCGTGACCATCGTCCATTCCCGGGACGATCCCGCCGTGCCGGTGGGTGATTTCACGGGGCTCCTTCTTGCATCGAACCACCGGCTCGTTATTCATAGGTATGGGGGGCACAACGGTTTTCTCTACGGCCCGCGCGCGCTCAGCTGGTACGAGCGGGAAGCCCTGAGGATCATGCGGCAGGAGGGCACTGGCCATGGCTGACCGGAGCGGTTCGAAGAAAAGGTTCGTGCACGAGCTGGACAAGGTCGTGAAGAAGATCGAGGCCGCACGGGAGGGCTCTGCGGAAGGCGGGGAGCTCTCCGCACCCGCCCGCGACCGGATGAAGATCCACGAGAGCATGATCCAGAACTGCGCCGTGGCCATCTTCGCCATCGACACGAACCACCGCGTCATCCACTGGAACAGGGCGTGCGTGGAGCTCACCGGGCTCGAGGCCGAAGAGGTCCTCGGCACGGACAACCACTGGAAGCCCTTCTACGATCACCAGAGGCCCTGCCTGTCCGACCTCCTCGTGGACGGCAGGCTGGAGACCATGCAGGACCACTACCGCGTGTACGGGTCCTCGGTGCTCCTTCCCCACGGGCTCCACGCGGAAGGGTGGTTCCACCACGTGGGCGGCAGGGAACGCTACCTCATCTTCGACGCCTCCCCGGTGTACGGGCACGGGAACAAGCTCGTGGCGGCCCTGGAGACCCTCCAGGACATCACGGAGCTCAAGCGGGTGGAGGAGGAGCGGGAACGGCTGAACCTCAGGCTCCAGGACGCCCTGGACAGGATCAAGACGCTCAGCGGGCTCATCCCCATCTGCGCGGGGTGCAAGAAGATCCGCGACGACAGGGGCTACTGGAACCAGCTGGAAGAGTACCTCGAGAAGCACTCGGGCGCGTCCTTCAGCCACGGGCTCTGCCCGGAGTGCTTCGGGAGGTTCTTCCCGGACGCGAAGAAGAGCAAGGCCTGAAGGGGCGGCCGTTTACCGAAACACGGACGCTCTTCGGCCGGGCCCGCTTCTGCTTCCGGCCCTCCCGCTCAAACCCCTGACCAGGCAGGATCGATGGGGGCGGTCAGCTCGACCGGTGCATTCGCTTGGGCAGAACGGGGCGGTCCGTATGCCCTGCGGCCCGGGATCATCCTGCTCAGGACCTGGATGCACACGCAAAAGCAGAACAGGGCGGTCTGTCCCCTTTGCGGCCGGGGATGGCCCCGTCCCTGACCAGGATGCAAACGCACGAGCAAAACAGAGCGATCTCTATCACTGAGGGGGCAGGAAAAACCAGTTCACCCGTCAGGAAGGGAAACGGCCATTTTTCGCCCCGGGAATATTTTGGAGGTCCGGAAGAGTGTGGTATAAGCAGGATATCGCATTTCCACCCAACAGGCTCCAGAGCGGCCCCGAGAGGGCATGGGAAGACCCGGGGCCGGGACAGGCGCCCCGGCGCCTGTTCTCGAGAAGGAACAGTCGACAGGAGGATTCATGATCGCACCTTACGAAGGCAAAGCACCCAGGATCGGCAAGAACGTCTTTATCGCGCCCACGGCATGCATCATCGGGGACGTCGAGATCGGCGAAGGTTCCAGCATATGGTACGGGGTCGTGATCAGGGGTGACTGCGCCAAGGTCAGGCTCGGCAGGAACACCAACATCCAGGACAACGCCACCCTGCACGCTGACGAGGGCAGCCCGCTGGTCGTGGGCGACTACGTCACGGTGGGCCACAACGTCGTGCTCCACGGCTGCACCATCGGGGACGACTGCCTCATCGGCATGGGCTCAGTCGTCCTCAACGACGCCCACGTCAAGAGCGGCTCGGTCATCGCGTCGGGCTCCGTGGTCAGGGAAGGGGCGGTGATCCGGCCGTTCTGCCTGGCCTCCGGCTCCCCCGCCGAGGTGAAGAAGGAGCTCGGCCCCGAGCGGTCCAAGAAGAACCGGCAGAGCGCCCGGACCTACCTGGAGCTCGCGAAGTCCCACGGGAAGATCCACGCGGCCGGTGGCGATGGGGCCCCGGCGCCCGGGGCAAAGGGCAGGGCCAAGCCCTGACCCGCCCCTGTGCGGCCAGCCTGAAGAGCGATGCGCAGGCGCGCGGGCCTCGACACGCGCTCTTTACCCCACCGGGCGCCCGTGAAGCATGCCTCTCATGAAACGGTGAATCCCGATCTGCCTGGAAACCTGAAATAATTTTGTTTTACGAAACCCTTCATTTGTGAGATGAACGGGGAAATCCGATAGGAGAGGGGCATGCTCACACAAACGCAACGAGAAAGATACGCCGACGTTCTCCTCTGGGGCCTCAAGACGGCCCGCGCGGAGAAATTCAAGAAAGGCGACGTCGTGCTCATCCGGTCCGACCTCGCCGCCCTTCCGCTCGCCGAAGTGCTTTACCCCCGGCTCCTGGAAGAGGGGTTCAACACCGTCGTGCGCCTGGGCATCACGGAGTGCATGGAGAAGGATTTCTACCGGATCTCCGACAGCAGCCAGCTCGTGTTCAGGACCCCCGGCGAGCAGGAGCTCATCGGGGCGCTCAACGGGAGCATCTCGCTGCGGGCGCCGAGCTCCATCACCCACCTGAGCTCCATCGACCCGGCCAAGATCGGACGGGCCATCGTCTCCCGGAAGTACCTGAGCGACATCCTCGACAACCGGGAGGCCTCGGGCGCCTTCGGCTGGACCCTGTGCATGTACCCCACCGGGGAGCTGGCCCGGGCCGCCGGCATGACCGCCGAGGACTACGCGGACCAGATCGTCAAGGCCTGCTTCCTGGGCCGCCGGGACCCGGTCTCCCTGTGGAAGGACATCCACAAGGACGCCCAGTCCATCAAGAAATGGCTCAACTCCCTGAAGGTGAAGTTCTTCCGCGTGGAGTCCGAGCACATCGACCTGGAGATCTTCCCGGGCGAGCGCCGCAAGTGGATCGGCATATCCGGGCACAACATCCCGAGCTTCGAGCTCTTCCTCTCCCCCGACTGGCGGGGCACGAGCGGCATCTACTACGCGGACCAGCCCTCCTACCGGAGCGGGAACCTCGCCCGGGGCGTGAGGCTGGAGTTCAGGAACGGCTCCGCGGTGGACATCGACGCCGAGGTGGGTAGGGAGTTCGTCCAGAAGCAGCTCTCCATGGACGAGGGGGCCAGCAGGATCGGCGAGTTCTCCCTCACCGACAAGCGCTTTTCCAAGATCGACCGCTACATGGCCAACACCCTGTACGACGAGAACTACGGGGGCAGGAACGGCAACTGCCACATCGCCGTGGGCGCCTCCTACTCGGACACCTACGACGGCAACGCCGCCGAGCTCACCAAGGAGAAAAAGGCCAGGCTCGGCTTCAACGACTCGGCCCTGCACTGGGACCTCGTGAACACCCAGGACAAGCGGGTCACGGCGCACCTCGAAGGCGGGGAGACGAAGACCATCTACGAGAAGGGGATGTTCACCTGCTGACGCGTATCCCGGCGTGAAATGAAAAAGCAGCACCGGGGGGCCGGCGCTGCTTTTTTCATGCCTTCTGCCCCTACTTCACGGGCAGGGGCACGAAGCCCGCCTCCTTCACGAGGGCCTGACCCTCCCTGCCCCTGACGAAGTCCAGGAACTTTTTCACCGTGCCCTGAGGGGCGCCGTTCGTGTACATGTAGAGCGGCCGGGAGAGGGGGTACTTCTTCGCGAGCACGTTCGCCTCGGTGCACTTCACCCCGTCCACGTCCACGGCCTTCTCCTTTCTGGTCAGGTAGCCGAGCCCGAGGTAGCCGATGGCGCCGGGCGTCTGGGCCACGGTCTGGGACACCGCCCCGTTCGAGGCCGACGTCAGTGCGTCGGGCCGCACCTTCTCCTTGTTCAGGGCGAGCTCCTCGAAGCTCTCGAAGGTGCCGCTGGAGGTGTCGCGGGAAATCACCACGATCTTGAGGTTTCTGCCGCCGAGCTCGGACCAGTTGGAGATCCTGCCCGTGTAGACGGCCTTGATCTGACCACGGGTGAGTCTGGACACGGGATTCGTGGGGTGGACCACCACGGCGATGCCGTCCATGGCGACGATGTTCTCAAAGGGCCGCACCCCGGACTTGCCGGCCTTCGCAATCTCCTCGCTTTTTATCTTCCGGGAGGAGTCGGCGATGTCCGTGGTCCTGTCCAGCAGGGACGCGATGCCCACGCCGGAGCCCCCGCCCTGGACCGAAATGGCTGTCGAGGGGTTCTTGTCCATGAACTCCTCGGCCGCGGCCTGGGCGATGGGGAGCACGGTGGTGGAGCCCTTGATGGTCAGCCGCTCGCCCGCGGCGCGCACGCCCGCCGGGAAGGGAAGGGACAGGACGGCCGCCATGAGCACGGCCAGGGTCCCCTTGATGAGACGTTTGCACTCTTTCATGATGTCCTCCTTTATCTTGGTGGGACAGATGGTAATGGATCTCTGTTAAGAATTGGCAAGGATACTATGAATTCTTCGTGAAGCGCCGGGAAAGTGCTCCTCCTCCCAAAAGGGCACCGAAGACGGGAAATCCAACGCTCTCCGTTTCAAGTTCCCGTGCGCTCCTCCCCCGAATGTACGGGAGGCAGGCGCACGAACGCCGGGAGCATGCTCAGGGAGGCGCTTCAGTCCCGAACGCACGGGAGGCGGCAACCCCCAGCGCCGTGCCCGTGCGTGACTGGAGCACCGCCCCGATAAAATAAAAGACATCAAAGAGCATCTGTGGTATTCTGCGGGATGCGCAGGGGGATGAGCCCCAAATTACCGGACGAGGTTCATCCCGGTGAAGTCCGGTCGCGGGTTTTGCCTGCCCGGGCGGGCGGGGAAAGTGTGCGCGTGCCTGGAATGCTGTTGGCGAGGGTTTTTTAAAAGAGGAATCAAAAAACAGGAGGTGGTCACCATGTTCGCTGTACAGAAGGCCTATTACCGTACGTATCAGTTTGTCATGGGAATCGGGATGAATTTCCTCCCCTGGATAGAGCCGGATATCATCGCGGGCGCGGACAGCATCAAGAAGCTTCCCGAAGTGATCAGAAAGAAGGGCATCGGGAGCGTTCTCGTCGTCACCGACCAGGTGCTCATGGGCATTCATCTCCTCGACTCGCTTTTTGCAGCGCTCGATGCGGCGGGGATCAAGTATGCCCTCTACGACAAGGTGCAGCCCAACCCCACCATCGAGAACATCGAGGCGGCGCTGAAGGTGTACCAGGGCAGCAGGTGCCAGGCCATCATCGCCTTCGGCGGGGGGTCCCCCATGGACTGCGCCAAGGCCACGGCCGCCCGGGTCGCCCGCCCGAGCCGCCCCGTCGCCAGCATGAGGGGCCTGTTCAAGGTGATCCTCCCCTCGCTGAAGATGGGCTCGCTGCTCCCCCCGATCATCTTCGCGGTCCCCACGACCGCCGGCACGGGCTCGGAGACCACCATCGCCGCGGTGGTGTCGAACCCGGAGACGCACGAGAAGTACCCCATCACCGACCCCGCCATCCGCCCGCGGTACGCGGTGCTCGACCCCGTGCTCACCGTCGGCCTCCCGCCGCACATCACGGCGACCACCGGCATGGACGCCTTCACCCACGCGGTGGAGTCGTACATCAACAGGTTCTACGGCAACGCGGAGACCCTCAAGAAGGCCCTCCTGGCGGTGCGGATGATCTACACCTACGTGGAGAAGGCCTACAAGGACGGCAATGACCTCGACGCACGCGGGCAGATGCTCCTGGCCGCCCACTACGCCGGGTTCGCCTTCACCCGCGGCGCCGTCGGGTACGTCCACGGCATCGGCCACAACCTCGGCGGCATGTACGGGGTTCCCCACGGGCTCGCCATGCCGGTCATCCTGCCCCACGTCCTCGAGTGGTACGGCGAGACGGTGCACAAGCCCCTTGCGGAGCTCGCGGAGATCATCGGCGTCGCCAAATCGGGCATGAGCCCTGCGGAGAAGGCGGGGGCGTTCATCGAGGCCGTGAAGGCGCTCAACGGCAGGATGAACATCCCGAGCACGTTCGACTGCATCAAGGACCAGGACATCCCCACCATCGCGGAGCGTGCGCTCATGGAGTGCAACCCCATGTACCCCGTCCCGAAGCTCATGGACAGGGACGCCTGCATGAAGCTCATCAAGTCCTTAAAGGCGTGAGGAAAACGCCGCCTACCTCCCGGCCGGGCGCTTCATCCGGCCGGGGGCAGGCGCCTGTTCCCCCGGGGGCGTCAGTCCCCGAAACGCTCCTTGACGGCCCTGAAGCCGGCATCCGCCGCTTCGAGGGTTTTGGCGATGTCCTCTTTCGTGTGGGCGGCGGAGAGGAACCAGTTGTGGTGCGGGTGGAAGAAAACGCCCCGCCCGGCACACTCCCCGCAGAAGAGCTGTGAGCGAAGGAAGTTGGTTTCGTTGGCAAACTTCATGAAGGGGAGGGCCGCAGGCCCGGTGATGGACACCTTCAGGCCATGGGCTTCGGACAGCTCGCGAAGGCCCCTGGTGAGTGCCTCGCCCAGTTCCCTGACCACCCCGGCCACGTTCATTCTCTCCATCTCGTCGAGGCACACCAGGGCGACCGCCATCTCCGGGGCGTTCATCCAGAAAGAGCCGGTCATGTAGGCCTTGGATGCGGTTACCCTGAGCTTTTCGGCCCCCACGAGCATGGAGATGGCATAGCCGTTGGCCATGCCCTTGCTGTAGCAGGCCATGTCGGGCCTGAAGCCGAAGTGGTGGGCCGACCCCTTGAGGTCGAGGCGCCACCCTGCCCTGACATCGTCGATGATGAGGACGATGCCGTTCTCGTCGCAGAGCTTTCTCACCTCTGCCCAGAAAGAGGGCCCGGGCAGCTTCTGGTCGGCAAAGACGGGGTGGTGATAGGGGGTGAACATCGCCCCCGCGATCTGGCCCTTCCAGGCGGCGACGGTCTCCCTGAGGGCGTCCAGGTCGCCCCAGGGCACCATGAGAATGTCGGCCCGGTCGGCAGGGGTTATGCCCACCGTGCTGGTGCCTGCCCAGGCCTGGGTGCCGTGGTACCCTTCCTCGGCAAGGACGATCTTCGCCCTTTTCCGGTAGCCGCGGGCGAGCATGAGGGCCATGGACGTCACGTCGGCGCCGTTCTTGGCGAACATGACCCAGTCGGCCCCGTCGATGGTGGAGGTCACCCGCTCCGCCAGGTCCACGGACAGCCTGGTCGCGATGGAGCAGCAGGAGCCGAGGCCCGCCTGCCTCCGGTAGGCGTCGTCCACCTTGTCATTGGCGTAGCCGAGGATCATGGGGCCGTATGCGCACAGGTAGTCGATGTACTCGTTGCCGTCCACGTCCCAGAAGTGCGACCCCCTGGCCCGCTCCATGAAGTACGGGTAGGATCCCGGGACGGTGAAGACCGGGGTGAAGTGGCCGTAGATGCCCTGGGGCATGACGCGGGCGGCACGGGCAAACAGCTCGTGCGATTTCGTGAACGAAGGGCTCATGCCGCCACCTCCTTCGGGGGGAGGTACTCGCTTACCCTGTCCAGGAAGATGTTCACGACCTGGCCCAGGTGGAGGTCCCCCTGGAAAACGACGTTCAAAAGACATGCCTGGGCCATGACGTCCACCTTGTCCTGCGACACCTGCAGGAACAGGTCGTCGGTGGCGAACTGGAGGAGCAGGTCGGGAGAGGGGCCTGCCCCGGTGACGCTTTTCGGTTCGCCCCCCGTGAAATCCACCTGCACCGCGTGGCCGTCCTTGATCCCGAGCCGAACCGTGCCGTGGACCTTCTCCGCAAGGAGCCGCATTTCGGGGTCGTTCCGGGAGATGATGGCCAGGGCCCGCGCCAGGATGTCCAGGGTCAGTCGCGCCCTGAGCTTTTCCGGAGCCGCGTCCGTGCCGAGCACGGTCTCCATGTGCTTTGCCAGGCGGGAGAACACCAGCAGGCCCTTGAGCCGGGTGAATCCCTTCAGGGGTATCGGGAAGCCCGGCCCCCTGCCGGAGAACAGGGCATTCAGCATGGCCGCCGTGGGGAAGAAGAGGTAGATGTCGGAGTGCCCCCGTGCCCCGGGCTCGACCTTCACCCGGGAGTCCTTGAAGACCACGTCGCATCGCGGCCCCGAGAGCCCGACGGCAAACCGGATCCTGCCCGTCCATTGCCCCGCATACGACGAGGCCGCGGGGTCTTCCCCGGACAGGACCTCCAGCACGGGCAGCACGGCGCCGAGGTAAACCTTTGCCAGAACGCCTTCATAGATCATGACCCACCTCGCGCAGAGAGCATTTCCATGACCTCTTCACCACAGCCCGTACCCGGCTGACCCGGGGGGCGCCCGCAGGGCGGCATGCCATCGCACCTGGAGAAAACGCAGAGCCAGCAAATCACGGTCAACTCCGCAGGGCGGCATGCCATCGCACCTGGAGAAAACTGTCTTCACCTCGCTGCCGGGGAAGACAGGAACAGGAAGCAGGCAGTTCCTGAAGTCATCTTAACAGAAACCGGGGGCGTTTCAAGAGCATAAATGCCTTCTCCCGGTCTTCGAACTGCCCGTGTCCGCGGCCCCCTCGCCGGGAGAAATATGTTTTGACTCTTGGTTTTATATTCACTATATCTACATCTCTTCCCGGGAAAGGAGCGTTTTTCTCACCGTGCAGAAGGCAAAAAAAGGAGACAGGGTCAAGGTCAACTACACCGGCAGGTCCGAGGACGGGACGGTCTTCGAGTCGTCGGTGGGCCTCATCCCGCTGGTGTTCACCATCGGGTCCGACGAGGTTGTCCAGGGCTTCGAGGACGCCGTGACGGGCATGCACCCCGGGGAGAAAAAGACCGTGAAGGTCCGCCCGGAGGATGGGTTCGGCATGTACGACGAAGACCTGATCTTCGAGGTGGGCAAGGACGAGCTCCCCGATGATTTCTTCCCCCAGGTGGGCATGGACTTCGAGATGGTGGACGAAGACGGCGAGGAGCTCTCGGCCACGGTCATCGAGGTGAACGACGAAAGCATCCTCGTGGACGCGAACGCACCGCTGGCCGGAAAGGCCGTGGTCTACGAGATCGAGCTCCTGGAGATCATCCCCGGGAAGAAGCCCCGGTAAGAAAGAAGTTTCCGCTGCACGGCAGGAGGAGATCGTCCATGGACGCAAGCACCAGTGAGAAACACCTTCCCCGGCATGTCATGAAATTCTGCCCCCGGTGCGCATCCGGGGAGTTTGCCTGCCGGGAGAACCACTCCTTTGCCTGCGGGGCGTGCGGCTTCGAGTTCTTCGTCAACGCCGCTGCCGCAGTGGTGGCGCTCATCGAAGACGGGGAGGGAAGGCTGCTCCTGACGAGGAGGGCGCGCGACCCGAAGAAGGGCATGCTCGACCTGCCCGGCGGGTTCGCGGACCCGGGCGAGAGTGCGGAGCAGGCGCTGGTCAGGGAGGTGAAAGAGGAGCTGAACCTCGAGGTGGAGGGGTGCGGCTACTTCTGCTCGTTCCCCAACACCTATCCCTACGGCGGCATCGTGTACCACACCCTGGACCTGGCCTTTACCTGCACCGCAAAGGGTCTGGACGCCATCAGGGCCGCCGACGACGTGGGGGGGTACCTCTTCCTCCCCCCGGACCGCATCCCCTTAGAAGAGATCGGCTTCGACTCGATCAGGCAGGTGGCCCTGCGTTACCTCGCCTTCAGGAGAGGGCAGGCAGCGCGCGGCTGAAAGTCCCGCGGCCCTTTCGGCGGCACGCCCCGGGATGCGGCGGGCCGGCAGGAGGAAGGGCGCCTGCACAAACCTGCAGACCCCCCGGGATGACTACAGCGAGCACTTGTGGTGCTTGATGTTCTTCCCCTTGACCATGTAGATCACGTCCTCGCAGATGTTCGTGGTGAGGTCGGCCACCCGCTCGAGGTTGGCGGCGATCTTCATGAGGTGGAGCGAGCGCTCGATGGTGGCCGGGTCGGAGGTCATGAAGGTGATGAGCTCCCGCATGATCTGGTCCCTCAGGCCGTCCACGATGCTGTCGCGCTCGCACACGCTCATGGCCAGGTCCGCGTCTTCGTTCACGAACGACTCTATCCCGTCGGTGATCATGGCCTTGACCACGTCCCCCATGCGCGGGATGTCGATGAGCTTCTTCACCGGGGGCTTCGAGATGAGGAAGAGCCCGCTCTCGCAGATGGTCACCGCGTGGTCCGCCATCCGCTCGAGGTTGCCGTTGATGCTGGACATCATGAAGACCGTGCGCAGGGGCTTGCCCGCCGGCTGGTGCTGGGCCACGACCGCGATGCACATCTCGTCGAGCCTGATCTCGAAATCGTTCACCCGGGGCTCGTCGGTGAGGATGACGTCCTTGAGCATGGCCTCGTCGTTTCTCGTCAGCCCCTCGATGCCCTTGCCGATCATGCCCTCGACGATGGTGGCGTACTCGAGGAGCTCCTTTTTGATCCGGTTGATCTTTGCCTCTTCCAGCATCGGTCTCCCATTCCTCTCAACCGAACTTGCCCGACAGGTAGGATTCGGTCATTTTTTCCCGGGGCACGGTGAACACCTTCTCCGTTTCGCCGTACTCCACGAGCTCGCCCAGGTACATGAAGGCGGTGTAGTCCGACACCCGGGCCGCCTGCTGCATGTTGTGGGTCACGATGACGATGGTGTACTCCTTCCTGAGCTCCAGGATGAGCTCCTCGATCTTCCGCGTGGAGATGGGGTCGAGGCTCGCGCAGGGCTCGTCGAAGAGGATGACCTCGGGCTCCACCACGAGGCACCGGGCGATGCAGAGGCGCTGCTGCTGTCCCCCGGAGAGCATGAGCGCGCTGTCGTGGAGGCGGTCCTTCACGTCCTCGAAGAGGGCGGCCTTCTTCAGGGAGCCCGTCACCTTCTCCTCGATGAACAGCCGGTCCCGTACCCCGTTGATGGTGAGGCCGTAGGCCAGGTTGTCGTAGATGCTCTTGGGGAAGGGGTTGGGCTTCTGGAACACCATGCCCACCTTCCGGCGCAGGCTCACCACGTCCGTTTTCGGGCTGTTGATGTCCTCACCGTCCAGGATGATGCTGCCCTCGGAGCGCGCCCCGGGGATGAGGTCGTTCATCCGGTTGAGGAGCCTGATGAAGGTGGACTTGCCGCAGCCCGAAGGCCCGATGAAGGCCGTGACCTTCTTCTCGTAGATGTCAAGGGACACGTTTTTCAGGGCGCAGGCTTTTCCGTAGAAGAAGTTGACGCCCCTGGCGGCGATCTTCACGTCAGGCTGCATAGGTGCTCCTTTGCCGGGACCGAAGGACGATGGCGAGGGCCGATATGGCCAGCACCAGGCACATCAGGATGAGGGCGCACCCGTAGGCGATGCCCGTCTGCACCTCCGGGCGGGTCCCTTCGGTCATGAGGGCGTAGATGTGGTAGGGCAGGGCCATGACCTCGGAAAAGACCGAGTCCGGGTAGCCCCGCGTGTAGAACGTGGCCGCGGTGAAGAGGATGGGTGCCGTCTCGCCGGCGACCCTGCCGATGTTCAGGA
>JAKLDU010000028.1 GCA_022703355.1 Deltaproteobacteria bacterium
CTTCATGATCTTTGCGATGTTGCCCTTTGACTTGATCTTGCGCATGGCGAGCGCCACGGGCAGGCTCAGATCCTTCATCCAGAAGGCATGGCACACGTCGCCGGCAAGCTGCATGGTGACGTCGGCCTTCAGGGGCTGATCGCCGAACTCCACCCCGTCGGGCCCCACCCAAAGAGTGGCGCTCGGGTCGGAGATCTCGAACTTGATCTGGACGTTGGCATCCCTCAAGGGGTCTTTGAACTCGGGTTTTTCTGCGAGCTCCTTCCAGAAACCGCCCAGCACCTCGTACAGATAGTTTGTATCCTTGAAAATCGGCATATGGCCCTCCTTTTCGAAATGAAAATCAGCTGCCCGAAGACGTGTCAGCTATCTGGGAACAAAAGTAATCCGGGGGACTTTTTTGAACAATGTGAGAGGGGGCCAATAATATTGTTCACAACGGTCATACGGTATGACAATCATGACAATATCGCGCAACCATATATTATTACTTGTTGTTTTCGTTGTTTCGCGCGACGGAGCCCTTCCGTGGCCGAAAATAACAACCATCGTGGCCGCATATCATAATGCCCTCTCCCGGTTATTCCTGTATATTGATAGAAGAGAGAGTGTTACTGCTTGAATTCTTGCACTGTAATGCGGTGTTTCTTTTGCATCACGAGCCCACGCGAGCGCGGTGATGAGAAAAGGGAGGGGCATGGACAATGCGCAAAGGCGGTCCAGGTATGTCGCGGTTCTTGTATCCCGGCTCCAGGAAATATGCGCAGGAGATGCCAGGCAGCTGCGTTATGTCAAAACAGGCGCAAAACCTTGATGCGATTCACCTGAAGTCGAACAACCGGCTGCCGCTGTACCGCTCCGTGAACAGCGTGACCATACTCGTGGACTACGCCTCGAAGTACGGCATAGAAAGCGAGGCGCTGCTGTACGGCAGCGGAATTCAGCCCCATGACCTGAGCGACCCGGAGATGTTCATCTCCCCCAGGCAGGAGATGACGGTGTTCAGGAGGATCATCGAGCTGATCCCGGACCCGAAGCTCGGCCTGCACGTGGGGAGGAACTACAACATCAGCGCAAATGGCAAGGTGGCGATACCCGCCATGTTCTGTGACACCTTCCTGGACTTTATCAAGATGATGTTCCGCTACATCGAGGTCACCCTGGCTTACTTCCGCTACGACCTCTCGGTCAAGGGCAACCTCGCATACCTGAAGAAGGAGGAACTCATCGACCTGGGCGACCTCAGGCGCTTCGTGACGGACCGCGAGCTCATGTCGGTGTACATGATGGCCTCCGGCGCCCTCGGATCGCCCCTGCTGATACACGAGGCCAGGCTCGCCTACCCGAAGCCGGAGTATGCATCCTATGTCCAGGAGGTCTTCTCCTGCCCGGTGACGTTCGGCGCGGACGAGAACGTGATCACCTTCGACAAGAGGTTCCTTGCCCAGCCGCTGCCCATGGCCAATCCCCTGGCGAGGAACGCCTACGAGAAGGAGTGCAGGCGGGTGTCCCTGCGCCTGAAGGAGCAGGGGTCGACCCTGGACAAGATCCTGCAGGAGCTCATGTTCCAGGAAGAGGGCATCCCGACGCTGGAACAGCTGGCCAGGCGCCTGAACGTCTCACCCAGGACGCTGAGGCGCCACCTGACCTCGGAGGGGACGTCCTACAAGGCCCTCGTGAACGGGATGCGCAAGCAGAAGGCCCTGGACCTGCTGAACACCACCGGATACTCCATCGAGAGGATCGCAGCCGAGCTGGGCTACAGCGACGTGCCGAACTTCTACCACGCCTTCAAGGGCTGGACCGGCACAGTGCCCGGCGAGTACCGGAAGAAAAAAGACCCGCAGGAACGCCAGGCCCCATTCGGGAAAGCGGGGCGGTCCACCCCTGCCTGAAGCATCCCGAGCCCGTTTACCCGCCCTTTTCGCCTTCCGGCTCGATCCCGGGCGGACTGGGGGGAGCCCGCCCCTGGAAACCCGGGAAGGCGGGCCGCCGGCCTAGAGCCGCCCCTCCTGCTTGAGCCTGGCGATGATCTTCTGGAGCTCGCCCGCCTTGGCGGAGGCCGCCTTCTCGCCCTCGAAGATCGCCTGGTTGAACTTTTCCATGTCCGTGGACCCGATGTCCTTCACGTCGGGGCGGATCACCACGTCGGCGCGCTTGAGCTGGGCGTTGATGTTCTTCATGTACATGATGTCCACCGAGCGCTGCACGGAATTCATGATCCCGGTGGGGACGGTGTTGTTGATCCCGCCCGAGATGTCCACGGCGATGACCACGTCGGCGCCGTAGCGCTTCGCCACGTCCACGGCCACGGGGCTCACCACCCCGCCGTCCACGTAGGTGCTGTTCCCGATTTTAACGGGCTGGAACACCCCGGGCACGCTGCAGCTCGCGCGCACCGCGGTCCCAGTGTTGCCCTTGCCGAACACCATCTCCTCGCCCGTGGCCGCATTGGTCGCCACGGCGTAATAGGGGATTTTGAGCTTTTCTATGGGCGTGTTCTGCACGATCTGGTTGATGAAGTTCTCGAGCTTCTCGCCTTTGATGAGTCCGCCCGTCCAGATCTTCCAGTTGTAGTCGATGACGTTGTCCTTCTCCATCTTCATGGCGATGCCCTGCAGCTCGTAGGCGGTCTTCCCGGAGGCGTAGAGGCTCCCCACGAGACTGCCCGCGCTCGTGCCCACCACCATGTGAACCGGTATCCTCTGGGCCTCGAGGACCTTGAGAACCCCGATGTGCGCAAAGCCTTTCGACGCCCCGGCTCCCAGGACCACCGCGATCTTCGCCGGCCTCGGCTGGGGCGGGACCTGCTTCGTCGCGCAGCCTGAACAGATCAGGCACAGGCCGCTTATGAGGAGCAACGCAATGAGAACCTGAACCGGAGATGTTGCCTTGCTTGAACCGCGCATGCTTTTCACCGCCTTCCCGCATCTCGCCCGGCCGGGCGCTGAGCCCGGCTCGTGCTGGGACTCTCTATACTCCCCGGGAGGGAAGAGGTCAATCGTGCGGCAGGACAGAAACGCCCGGGGAAAGGGGCCCCGCTCCCGAGAATGGCCTTGACAGGCCTGCCCGATTGCCATAACATAACAAATTGAAAATATTACATTAAACAATATTTTCAGAGGGGTACAAAGGGGCAGCCTCACATCATCACCCTGAAAAACCATCTCAAGGTATGCACCGGGATCCCGCATTCTTAAGTTTGGCAGCACGGCAAGGCAAGGAACGACAAAAAACTTACGGTAAGGAGAGAGAGGGATGAAAAAATGTGTTGTACTGGCTGGTTTCCTGTTCCTCGCACTGGCGATGGGCACTGCCCGCGCCGCTGACAACACGGTGGTGATCGGGCTGCAGGGGCCGATCACCGGCGCATGGGCCTACGAGGGCCAGATGGCGAAGCAGTCCTGCGAGATCGCCGCCGACCTCATCAACAAGAAGGGCGGGATCCTCGGCGGGAAAAAGATCGTGCTCAAGGTCGAAGACGACGCGGGTGAGCCCAAGTCCGGCGCCCTGGCGGCTCAGAAGCTCGCGGTCCAGAAGGACGTGGCGGCCGTGGTCTCCACGTACGGCTCCTCGGTGAACGAGCCCTCGGCGAACATCTACGAGAAGTTCAAGAAGGTCAACATCGGCTACGGGTCCACCGCCGTGCGCCTCACCCAGAACAACCTGAAGTACTTTTTCCGCACCTGCGGCCGTGACGACTCCCAGGGCAGATTCTTCGCAAACGTGGTGCCCAGGAAGTTCAAAGCCAGGCGCATCGCCATCATGCACGACAACACCGCCTTCGGCAAGGGCCTGGCGGAAGACACGAAGGCCGCCCTCGATGCCCTGGTGAAGGCCAAGAAGGTCCAGATCGTGTACTTCGACGCCATCACCCCCGGCGAGAAGGACTTCAAGGTCACCCTCACCACGCTGCGCGAAGCCAAGCCCGACGTCTGGTACTTCACCGGCTACTACGCCGAGGCGGCGCTCCTGGTGGCCCAGGCCCGCGACATCGGCATCAAGTGCCCCTTCGTGGGGGGCAACGCCGCCATCAACGACGAGTTCGTCAAGATCGCCGGGCTGAACATCGCCAAGGGCTGCTACATGACCAACGAGCCGCTCCCCGGCGACCTCCCCTACCCCGCAGCCAAGCAGTTCCTCGCCGCCTACAAGGCCAAGTTCGGCAACATCCCCTCGAGCCCGTGGCCCATCTACGCGGCCGACGCGCTCAACATCATCGCCTATGCCGCGGACAAGACCAGGTCAACCGACTCCACGAAGATCGCGGCCTACCTGCGCGACAAGGTCAACGGCGTGCCCGGGATCACCGGCCCCATCGGCTTCACCCCGCAGGGCGACCGGGAAGGCGTGCCCTTCTACCTCTATGTTGTTGACGATAAGGGCAAGATTGTCGTAAGCAAGTAGCATCTCAGGTTACGCTTAAAGGCAGCACGAGGACGCATGCAGGTTATCCTGGAACAGCTCATCAACGGGCTCACCATCGGCTCGTTCTATGCCCTCATCGCCCTGGGCTATTCCATGGTGTACGGGGTGCTGAAGCTGATCAACTTCGCCCACGGCGACCTGTTCACCTTCGGCTCGTACCTGGGATACACCGTGCTCGTCTTCGGTGCTGCCTTCCTCACCGCTCACTTCGGGCTGTGGGGGGCCTTCGTGGTGGCCACAGGCGTCGCCGCCCTGAGCATCGCATGTGTCGGCGTCGTGATGGAGCGCATCGCCTACCGGCCCGTGTACCGTGCCGGCAGGCTCCCGGCGGTGGTTTCCGCCCTGGGCGCCTCGATCTTCCTCCAGAACGCCATCATGGTCATCTGGGGCCCGCGCTTCCAGGCCTACCCCTCGGAGTTCATCCCCGACGCCAAGGTCATGCTGGGCGACATCCGCATCTCCCTGCTGCAGGTGATCATCCTCGCCATGTCGTTTCTGCTCATGGGCCTGCTGTACTTCATCGTGCAGAAAACCACCTTCGGCGCGGCCATCCGGGCCACGGCCCACGACCGCAAGACCGCGTCGCTCATGGGCATCAACATCAACAAGGTCATCTTCTTCGTCTTCACCCTGGGTCCCGCCCTGGGGGCTCTCACCGGTGTCATGGTGGGCATGTACTACCGGCAGATCTCCTTCACCATGGGCTGGAACTACGGCCTGAAGGCCTTCACCGCCTCGGTCCTTGGGGGCATCGGGAACATCCCCGGCGCCATGGTGGGCGGCCTCATCCTGGGCGTGCTCGAAATGCTGGGCGCGGCGTACATCTCCGCGGCCTGGAAGGACGTGTTCGTCTTCGTCATCCTCATCCTCGTGCTCATCTTCAGGCCCACGGGCATCCTCGGGGAGAAAACGGCGGAAAAGGTGTAGCGCATGGAGCAGGTCATTTCCCCGGAAAAGAAAGGCCTGAGGAATTCCCGGCTGTTCATCCTCGTGCCCGTAATCGCCGCCTTCATGGTCTACCCCTTCCTGGTGAGCGACTACTTCATCGACATCGCCTTCTTCTTCGGCATCTACGCCCTCCTGGGCCTGAGCCTGAACATCGTGCTGGGCGAGGTGGGCCTCTTCGACCTGGGCCACGCGGGCTTCTACGCCATCGGCGCCTACACCACGGCCATCCTGAACACGAAGTTCGGCATCCCCATCCTCGTGCTCATTCCCGTGGCCGCCCTGGCCGCGGCGCTCTTCGCCTACGTCGTCTTCTCCCCGGTCATCCACCTCCAGGGGGACTACCTCCTCATCGTGACCCTGGGCATGGGCGAGATCATCAGGCAGGCCCTCATCAACAACCCCTTCGACCTCACGGGCGGGCCAAACGGGGTGTTCGGCATCGACTTCCCCCGGATAGCCCTCCCCGGGATCGGGGAAATCTTCGTGTGCGACTCCTCCATCAAGTACTACTTCCTCATCTGGGCCATCGTGGGGCTCACCATCATCGGCCTGAAGAGCCTGCAGAACTCGCGCATCGGCCGGGCGTGGAACTACATCCGGGAAGACGAGGTGGCTGCCAACGCCACCGGCATAGACTCCCGGCACTACAAGCTCCTGGCCTTCGTCCTGGGCGCGGGGCTCGCCGGCGTGGCGGGCAACGTCTACGCCTGCAAGCTCATGGTCGTCTCCCCGGAGAGCTT
The DNA here is from genome assembly GCA_022703355.1 of Deltaproteobacteria bacterium. GTDB lineage: Bacteria > Desulfobacterota > Desulfomonilia > UBA1062 > UBA1062 > Phosphitivorax. The sequence goes on from JAKLDU010000028.1 coordinate 6,117, forward strand.
CACCTTCTGGGAGTCGTGCCTCATGTTCTGCATCGTGCTCATCGGCGGCATGGGCTCCATCCCGGGGGTGCTCATCGGGGCGGCCTTCATCTCGCTCTTCCCGGAGATCTTCCGGCCCTTCGCCATGTACCGCATGCTCATCTTCGGCTCGGCCATGATCCTCATGATGATGTTCCGCCCGGGAGGCGCGTGGCCGCGCAAGCGGGGCGCGGTGGAGTTCCGCTCCCTGCTCGAAGACTCGGGGAGGTCGGATGCATAGGCGCCGCCCCCACTGCACCCATGACGCGGTCCTCGAGACCGTTGGCCTCACGAAGATCTTCGGCGGGCTCACGGCGGTGAACGCCGTGGACCTGAAGGTCCACAAGGGCGAGATCCTGAGCCTCATCGGGCCCAACGGTGCGGGCAAGACCACGGTGTTCAACGTGGTCACCGGGATCTACAGGCCCGAGCAGGGCAGGGTGCTCTTCAAGGGCAGGGACATCACCGGCCGCAAGCCCCACAGGATTGTGTCCCGGGGCATCGCCCGGACCTTCCAGAACATCCGGCTCTTCCCGGACATGACCTGCCTCGAGAATGTCATGGCGGGCCAGCACTGCCGGGGAAAAGCAGGGCTCTTCACCTCCGTCTTCAAGACCCCGGGCCAGCGCAGGGAAGAGCGGCGCATCCTCGAAATCTCCGAACGCAGGCTCCAGCAGGTGAACCTGTGGCGGGTGCGCGACGAACTCGCGAAGAACATCGCCTACGGCTCCCAGCGCATGCTCGAGATCGCCCGGGCCCTTGCGTCCGGCCCCGACCTCCTCGTGCTCGACGAGCCGAGCAGCGGCCTCAACCCCCGGGAGACCGAAGATCTCATGGCCTTTCTCAAAGCGCTCATCGAAGACGACGACGTGACCATCCTGCTCATCGAGCACGACATGAACGTGGTCATGGGCATCTCCGACTGGGTGGTGGTTCTGGACGGCGGGCGCAAGATCGCCGAAGGCCGCCCGGAAGACATCTACGCGAACCAGGAGGTCATCGAGGCCTACCTGGGCAAGGACGACGGGGAGGAGGGCCATGGCTCCGCTGCTTGACATTGACGGCCTCTGCGTCTCCTACGGGGCCATCCAGGCCCTCGCCGACGTCTCGGTCCACCTCGACCAGGGGGAGATCGTCACGGTGCTGGGCGCCAACGGCGCGGGGAAGTCCACCCTGCTCCAGGCGGTCTCCGGGCTCGTGCCCATCGGGAAGGGCTCGGTGGTGTTCGGCGGAGAGGCCATGAACCGGGTCCCGCCCTATGACATCGTGCGCAGGGGCATCTCGCTCTCCCCGGAGGGCCGCCGGGTGTTCCCCACGCTCACGGTGGAGGAGAACCTGAACCTGGGGGCCTACACCAGGCGGGAGAAAAAGGCCCAGGTGCGCGGGGCGAAGGAGCGGGTCTTCCTCCTCTTCCCCATCCTCAAGGAGCGGTGCCGCCAGCTCGCGGGCACGCTCTCCGGGGGCGAGCAGCAGATGCTCGCCATCGGCAGGGCGCTGATGAGCGCGCCGAAGGTCCTCCTGCTGGACGAGCCGTCACTGGGACTGGCGCCCATCCTCGTGAAGCAGATCTTCGACATCGTCTCCGAGATCAACGGCCAGGGCACCACGATCCTGCTCGTGGAGCAGAACGCCCAGAAGGCCCTGCGCATCGCCTCCCGGGGTTACGTGCTCGAGAACGGGCGGATCGTCGCCTCGGGACCCTGCTCCGAGCTCAAGGCGGACCGGAAGATCCAGGAGGCCTACCTGGGCGGGTCCGCGCTGAAGGCCAGGACGAACCCCTCCTGAGATCCCGCTCAAGGCTGATTTGTGCGCGCTGAGAATACGAGGCTAGGATGGCCAGGAAGAACCCCTCCTGAAAGCCCCCTCAAAGCTCACTGGGCCCGGGATGCCGCAGGTCGATAATATTTCTTTTGCGATGCAGGCGATCAATGATGGTCGACCATGATCAATGCGCTTGTGTCAAAACCGAGCGCTTTTGCTTTCGCCATAAGAGCATCTTTCACATCATTGTTCATTTCCGGGGTCCTGGCCAGAATCCACAAATAGGATCTGTTCGGTCCGCACACGAGTGCATACTGATAATCCTTCCGGTCAAGTTCCAGTATGATATACGACCCGTAAAAGGGGCCAAAGAAAGACACCTTCAAGTACCCCTGGTCCGATCCCTTGACGAAATAGGCCTTGCCTTCCGCTTCTTTCCAGGTATTTTCCCTGGCAGAGAACCCGCGGTTCAGAACGCTCACCCCTCCGTCCTTCCTCAAGCCGTACTCTGCTGTCACCCGGGTCAGACCCCGTTCGAAGGAATGATCCAGCCTCGCAATTTCAAACCACTTCCCCAGGTATTTCTCCAACTCGAAATTATCGACAGGCTTCACATTGTCGGGAATTCCGGCACACCCGGTCAACAACAGGGCGAGAACGGTTAACAATTTCTTCATGTGTGTCGTCTTTCCATATTGATTGACACGGCCTTCGACAGATCCGGGACCCATGGTGGCTCCCATTCCCTGCCGGACCGGATGCTTTTCAGATGCAGGCGCCTGCTCCATCCTCAAGTCTCCCGGTCCCCCTCCCCGATCAAGGGCAATGTCTTGTCGATCTGAAAATGGACAAGGTATCTGTTCTGCTTCAGGTACTCTTCGTCCACCGGGCACCTCTCTCTCCGGCGCAGGGTGTCGATGAGGGGGCTGTTCTTTTCTTCCTTCACCTTGGTTAAATAAAGCCTTTTCCCTGCGTATTTTTCCCCGTCTTCCATGAAAAGGTATACCGCGTGAGGATTTGACTCCAGGTTCCTGTGTGTCAGCCGGTCCGCCATGATAAAGGCCACGCTCCCGTCGTCCATGACGTGAGGCCGAGCATAGACCGCCGACGTCACCTTGCCGTGCGAATCCGCCGTGGACAGGACTCCCTTTCCCTTTGCATTTTCGAAATATTCGCTCACGTTCACGGGTAAAACCTCCTGGTGGTATTCCCATTACATAATGTGCACATTTGGAATTTCAAGAAGTTTTCGGCTGTAATCACTATTGACTGTCTGAAAGAGAAGGGCACAACTCAAACTGTGTGATGGTAAAACAAATTGCCACCACCCGGTGTTTCCGTTCGGCAAAATAAAAAACCCGGGGATAAAAGTCAGGGCCGACCCTGGACCCTGCCTTTTATCCCTGGGTGAAACGGCATCTTATCTTTTCATTTTCTTTCTGAACCCGGCAAGGCCAAGGATCCCTGTTCCAAGGAGCACAAGGGTCGCCGGTTCGGGAACCGGTGCCGCTTCGCTCACCGCGAACTCGATATCCCGGCGTATGAGAGGCGTGCCCCAGGGTGCTGTATCCTCTGTGATAATAAAGCTTGCAAAATAGCCCCCGCTCGGCATGACGACACTGCCCGGTGCCGGCCTGTCGGGCTGCGGGACTCCGGCCGTGTGATAGCTGCTGTCCAGGTAAAAGTCCAAACTTGCCTCACCCAGGGCATTCGTGGTGAACGAGTCGAAAAGGAGGTATCCAAGAACGGTTTTCCCGGCTGCCCATTCGGCAGCGACCTGGTCGTCCGTTATGCTGTACCCTCCCCATGCCGCTGTCGCGTCAATCACCCACCACCGGCCGATGGAGCCGATGGCAGCGTTCGCGTTCAAGTCATCGTACGGCTGCCCTTCGAGCTTCATCTGGTATGTGGTGTTCGCGGTCATGCCACTGACCGAGAGCGAGCCCGTAAACGAGGTCCCGGAGCTCTGGTAGGTCAATGTTCCACTCCCATAAGGGGTACCGTTGATGTAATCCGCGTTCTGCACCAGGTCAACGGTTATGGGCACCGCGTAAGCGGAAACCGATACGAAAAGCACACAAAGAACTACGATGAAAATTTTTCCTGATCGTTTCACGACAACCTCCTCGATATGTAATGAGTATCAATGATGCGAATGCAAGGTGTGGAACATTGTTTTGCATCATTCATTCCAGGAATAATATCTCGCGCAATAACAATATATTATATATTTATCTGTAAATTACTTTATTCGTAAATGTTAAATTTTTCGACACCGCATCCCTGCTTGTCGAAATATCACCTCTTTTTTCAACTACATAGAAAAGTTAACGTTTCCGACACCAGCAAGGAAAGAGGCTCCAGAGATAGCATACGCTCGAAGGTTTCAGTGTACAGAGGACAGATCAAGTTCAGGCAAGGTATACCCTGCATCTTCAGCAAGTTTTTTAATCACTATAAAGGCTGTGGCCTTATTTTGTTTGATGCGTTCTTTCGAAAAACCGATCTGCATCATCCAGCCGCTGCCAAACGCCAACGTCATGATGGTGAAAGCAACACGGCGACGGTCTTCTCTCTTTGTCCCGGGATATGCCCTCTTCAGTTCGTCTTCTATGGTGGACTGAAACTTGTCATAAATCCTTTTCATCGCTCCCCGTATTGTTTCATCTCCTCTCACGGCCGATGCCAAGAGTCCGGCGAGCAGATTATTCAGGGGGAGGTTATTGAATTTCTCACTGAAGAGATAGTTCAGCGCGGATTCAAGCCGGGCTTCTGCCTGGAAATCCCCCATCACTTCCCTGGCAGAGTCCAGATGTTTTTTTTCAATCTGATTGATGGCGGTAAGGATCAGCTCTTCCCTGTTCCCCAGGTAGTGACGGATAATTCTGCGGCTTGTTCCAGCTTCTTCTGCAATCTGTTCCAGTGTGGTACCTTCCAGTCCTCTTTTTGCAATACAGCGTTCAAGCGCCGCAATAATTTCCGCTGATCTCTGATCTTTTAAATTTTTTCTACCCATTGATAGTTTCCTAAATATGCCCAATAATGGGAAAATAAATTGACACGAACCAGTTCCCCATATATGTTCCCACTATTGGGCATATATCTTGCTGAACGTGCCCCTGTCCATAATCAATCAAAGAATAGCATGTAGATATAATAGTATCAATTGGTTAAGGAGGAGGTCATGATCATGGACATCTTTTCAAATGAGTTCAATGTCCATAAGAATACCGTTTTGTTGCTGCTCGCTTTTATCATGGCTGGAAGCGACTCTGCGCAAGGCGCTGATCATCATGATTCTGCCGATCGCGTCTTCACCAATGCAAAAATCTACACGGTAACCCCTGAGCAGCACTGGGCAGAGGCGGTTGCGATCAAGGATGGCAGCTTTGTCTACGTGGGCGACAACACAGGTGCAAAGAAATGGATCGGACAGGAAACAGAGGAAATTGATCTTGAGGGCAAACTGGTTCTGCCAGGTCTGATCGACTCGCACGTCCACCCCGGACTGGTCGCAGGCACTGTCGAGCTGATTACCATGCCCTTCACCGAGGTTTACCCGCTCCCGTATACCGGCAGGAAAGAGGTGCTGGCATGGCTGAAGAAATTTGCACAGAAGAATCCCGAACTCCCCGTGATAGTGGCAGGCACCTGGCGGCAGGAGGATTTCGGTGCGGAAGGGCCGAACAAAAGGGACCTGGATGCTGTTGTTAGTGACCGCCCTGTCATTTTACTGGAGCGCTGGGGCCATGGCTGCTGGATGAACAGCAAGACGCTGGAAGCAATGGGGGCACGCAGCGATACAGCGGACGCCGTTCCGGGACTTGCATATTATCAGCGGGATGAAAAAGGCGAGCCCACGGGCTGGGCCAAAGAAGGTATCGCCTGGGACGCTATCTTTAAAAACGTCACGCCCACAGGAAAATATGAAAAGATGTTCTCCATATTCCTGGATTTCCTGTCCGCCCATGGGGTGACCACCTTGTATGATGCGGGCAATATGACCATACCGGATATGGTGTATCCCCTCATCTCGAAGCTCGACCGCGAGGGGCGGCTGCCTTTACGTATTGAAGCATGTCACCACATCATTCTGCCGGATCAGATCGATAGTGCCGTGGCGGAGTTGAAGCGCCTGCGCAGCACCTATGGCGGCAGGAATCTGAAATTTAACTCCATAAAAATTCACTTTGACGGATTGCATACGAATAACACAGGGGCTCTGATGGAGCCCTACGCGAACAATCCGGGCGCCCGGGGAGCCACCCTTTTCAGCGAAGACCGGATGGTGGATTTCATCCACGAGCTGAACAGGGAAAAGATCGACCTGCATGTGCACTGCTGGGGTGACCGGTCTGCCCATGTAATGCTCAATGCCTATGAAAGGGCGAAACGCGAAATCGGGGACAAGCTCTATACCCGTCTCACGCTGTGCCATCTTCCCATCCTGAAGGATGATGACTTCCCTCGGTTCAAGCAGCTGGGGGTGGTCGCCAATTTTACACCAGGGTGGAATGGTGACGTCCCCGTCGATTTCTTCACACCCTATTATGGAGAGCGGGCTGCGAAGGTATATCGCGCAAAGCCTTTATTGGAAGACAACGCAACGGTTTCTTTTGGCAGTGATCTCATTACGCCGTTCTGGATAAATTGGGCCAACCCTTTTTATTCCATGCAGGTCGCCCATAATCGTCAGGCGGTTCAGGGCGGCAGGGATGCCCCGGTGCTGCAGCCGGTTTCGGAACGTTTGAGCCTGGAAGACCTGGTTCGAGGGTACACCCTTTCCGGGGCCTTTCAGTTGCGGATGGATGAAAGCTTGGGTTCCATCCAGGTCGGCAAGACAGCCGATCTCGTCGTGCTCAATGAAAACCTGTTTGAGATGGACCGCTACGACATCCATAAAATCAAAGTCGAGATGACATTATTGGCAGGGAAAACCATATACACACGCAATTGGAAAGCGGTGCTGAAGGAAAAGTTTTTCGAGCTGTATCGGGCGTACTTTTTCTGGGCTCACTCATACAGGTGATGGCTCATTATAATAGAGGAAACCACATGAGCGCGATACGATCGATGAACCCTGTGAAGGAAGACCGTTGGTCCTACCTCTGGCCTGCAATCGGTGCACTCCTGTTTGTTATCGGAAACGGGAGATGGACTGTCCCTCTGGCGGCGTGGCTCTGGCCCGTCTTCATGCTTCGTTTTACGCGCACACAAAGGCCGGTGAGGGGCTTTATCATAGCGTCGGTCATTCTTATGGCGGGGTGCACTGTCCAATGGTCTGGCATCATGAAAGGGCCTGTCTTCATTATCCTGAACGCAGCCATGGGGATGGTTCTTGCCGCCACTTTCCTGATTGACCGGATCATCGCCCCCCGGTTTAAAGGTATTGTATCGACCTTTGTCCTCCCCCTGGCCTGGACAACGATGGAATACCTGGGATCGTTCGGCCCATTCGGTTCATGGGGTTCCCTTGCTTATACGCAGTATGGCAACCTGCCCCTGGAGCAGATGGTATCCGTTACGGGCATATATGGAATAACCTTTCTGATCGCCTGGCTGGCTGCTGTGGTGAATACATCCTGGGAGGATGAGTTCTCCTGGCATAAAACCAAGAGAACTGTTGTCCTCTATACCGGCGTTCTGGCCATGGTGCTTTTCTGGGCGGGGCGCGCCTGGCATTTTTCCCGGTGGATTCGAAAACCGTTCGGGTTGCTTCTGTCGTCGCTCCTTCCGGTGAAAATATCATCACGATGCTGTCGTTCAGGGTTGTCGAAAATGGGTTTTCGCTGGTTCGCTGCACCTGCGAGGGACTGACCATGACGGTGGATTATCAGGGTCGGGTCCTTACAGCAACTGATGATTTCAGAAACAAGGAACCAGTGATCATCTCGGATGTTCCTGTGAAAGGGGTACCTACGCCATACTCAGCGACAGGAGATCTGTTTGCCTGGCTTTGCTGCGCGGGCTTTGTGATGATCGCCGCAGGGGCTCTGCTTCGACGTAAGGAAAATGAACGGTGCACAGGGTAAGAATTATGGCCGATTATCTCTCTTTCCGTCCTGGCAGGCACACCTGAGGGCCCAATTATGTGCCGGATGAATCTTCAATACCAGGAGCCTCGGATGAATTTCAACAGATATGAACGGGTTAACCAGGAATTCACACACTGATCATACAGATATAACACCCCTTAGATAAACGACCTGCAAAAAGAAGAGCGTATCAGAATCGTCACGATCCATGAAAGCGACTGTGGATCCGGCGCTGTCCTTTCATTTTCTTTCTCTTGATATATTCATGCTCAGACTTGTGCTGTCCCCGGAGAGGCCCTGCCGGGCAGAAGCGAGAAGTCGACGTGGCCCTTGACGGGGTCGACCCTGCTCACCCGGACGGCGATGATGTCCCCGATGGAGATGGAGCGCCTGCGGAACTTGACCGACCTGCCCTCCTCGATGCGCACGCCCTTCATGTCGGAGAGCGAGACGAGCCCGTCGAAGGGCGGGTCGAAGATCTCCACGAACATGCCGTAGGGCAGGATGCTCGTGACCACGCCGGTGAACTCGCTGCCGATGTGCCTCTGCATGTAGGCCGCCGTCTTGAGCCTGATGACCTCGAACATGGCGTCGTCGGTCTTCTTTTCCTTTTCCGAAACCTCGGGGCTCGCCAGCGCCACATAGTTCAGGAGCCGGTCACGCTCCCCGTCCTTCGCGGCCCGCTCGCCGAACACCTGCTTGAGGATCCGGTGGATGATCAAGTCGGGGTAGCGCCTGATGGGGGAGGTGAAGTGCGTGTAGCTCTCGCTCCCCAGGCCGAAGTGGCCCAGGTCCTCGAACCAGTACTTCGCCCGCTTGAGGGCCCGGAGGATGTGCTGGTTCACGAAGGAGTGCAGGGGCGTGTCCGCGTAGAGGCCCGATATGCGCTGGAGCGCGGGAGAAAGGTTCTTCCTGGTGCGGACCGCCTGGTGGAAGGCCGCGAGCTCGCCCTTCCCGAGCCCGATCTCCTTGAGGGTCTCGTAGAGGGCGAGAAGGTCGTCCGGGCTGGGCTTCTCGTGAACCCGGTAGAGGACGGGCATGCCGTGCTTCTCGAGGAAGCCGCACACGGCGTGGTTTGCGCAGAGCATGGCCTCCTCGATGAGCTTTTCCGCCGGCCCCCTCCGGTAGCGGTACACCCGGTCGACATCGCCGTCGCTGCCTAAGGTGATGCCCACCTCGGAGATGTCGAAGTCGAGGGCTCCCTTTCTGACGCGGTTGCGGAAGAGGAGCCCGGCAATCCTGTTGAGCTCGAGCACCCGCCAGGCCACCTCGGGGTCCAGGCCGTCGGGCTTTTCCCCAGCCTCCAGGAAGGGGTTCAGCCCCTCGTAGGTGAGCCGCGCCCGGGAGTGGATCACCGCGTCGAAGCAGTCCGCGCCCAGGATCTTCCCCCGCGGGCCCAGGCGGATCTCCACGGCGACCACGAGGCGGTCCTCGTCCGGCTTCAGGCTCAGGACCCCGTTGGAAAGCACCTCGGGGAGCATGGGGATGGCCGCCTCGGGGAAGTACACGCTGAAGCCCCGGTTCCAGGCCTCCCTGTCCAGGAGCGTGCCCTTCTTCACCAGGTGGGACACGTCCGCGATGGCCACGGTGAGGAGGGAGGTGCCGTCGTCCTGCCGCTCGATGCCCACGGCGTCGTCGAAGTCTTTTGCCGTGACGCCGTCGATGGTGAAGAGGACCCGGCCCCTGAGATCCCTGCGCCTCCTGAGCTCTTCCTTCATGTGGACCCGAGAGGCCTTCAGGGCCTCGCGCTCGACCTCTTCCGGGAAGAGCCACGAAAGGCCGTACTTGATGGCGACGAACTTCAGGTCGTCCGCGGTGTTCTCCGGGAGGTTGAGGAGACGCTCTATCCGTGCGGTGACGGTCCGGGTGCGCTCCACGGCGCGGGGGGGGTCGACCGCGGCGGTCACGAGGTCGCCGTCCCGGGCCGCGCCCCGGCAGGCAGGGGGAATGACGATGGCGTAGGGGAACGGGTCGAAGGGGATGACGATCCCCTGCTTCTTCTTTTCGCGGTAGGTGCCACTCACAGTAGTGGGATTGCGCGTAAGGACCGAGAGGACCTCGCCCCTGAGCCCCTTCTTTTCCCGGTAGGCCCAGACCTCCACCAGGTCGCCGTTCATGGCCCCCATGAGGCCTTCGGGCGGCACGAACACGTCGTCCCTGCCCTCACCCGGGACCACGAAGGCGAACCCCTTGGCGTTCCAGTGGACCTTTCCCTGTATTTTCATCGTGCTCTCCCCCGGCAGGCGGGTGCATCATTGCATAAACACGGAGGCAATGATAGAAATAAATAACCGATTCCACGGCAGGAACGAGGGCGCACCATGACTGCGGCAGCAGGCGATAAAGGATATCCGGGCGGGATTGAAAGGGCGGGGTCGAGGGCTTCATGAATCACCCGAAGCTCAAGAAGGCCAGGACCTACGGCCCGGACGTCAGGCTCGTGAAGCGGGAAGGGGGCCTCGTGGTGGAAAAGACCTACCGGGACAAGGGCCCGGCCGTCCGCCTCGCGGGGGTCGCCCTGGTTGCGTGGGAACGCTTCATCTACCGCAGGCTCGAGGGGGTCGAGGGCATCCCCGCGGTGGTTCCCGGGGGCGACCGCTCCACCCTGCTCACGGCCTACATGGGGGGCGTGAACCTCCGGGACGCCCCGGTGTCCCCCGGCAGGCCCTACTATGAAGCCCTGCGGTCCCTCATCTCCCGGATGCACGCCCGGGGGGTGATCCACCTCGACCTCAGGAACCGGAGGAACTACGGGATCGACGAGGAGGGAAGGCCGTACCTCGTGGACTTCGCCTCGAGCCTCTATCTCCCCTGGGGGGGACCGGTGAGGAGGCTCCTCGAGGAGATTGACTGGATGGGCTATGCGAAGGTCAGGGAGAAGGTCTCGCCGGGCACCCTCGACGAGGGCGAGAGGAAGCTCCTCGGGAGGGGCAACGTGCTGAGCGGGCTGTGGCTCCCCACGAAGGCCTTACGAGCCCTTCGATCGCTGGGAAAAAGGCTTAGGGCACGGCCTTTCCGGGGGCGCCCCCGCCCCGGAAACGGCGGGCGAAAATAGAGTTGATATTTTCCATAAGCGCATATATACAGCATTCTCTGGCTCTGCATCCTGGCTCAAGCCGCCGAAAGGAGAAGGTGAATGCCCAAGGTACGACCCTTTAAAGGAATCCGCTACAATCCTGAAAAGGTGGATCCGGGCTCGGTCCTTTGCCCGCCTTTCGACGCCATGTCCCCCCAGGAGGCCGAGGATCTCTACGGCGCCTCCCCCTACAACGCCGTCCGGCTCGTGCTCGGCAGACAGCTCCCCAAGGACACCAAGACCGACAACCGCTACACCAGGGCCCGTGAATTCTTCGCACAGTGGCTCAAGGACGGGGTGCTCGTCCAGGACAGGGAGCCGGCCCTCTATTACCACGAGCACACCTACTCCCTGGGCGACCACACCCACACCCGCAGGGGGGTCATCGCCTCGGTCCACCTGGAGGACGAAGAGAAGAAGACCATCCGCCCCCACGAGTACACCCAGAAAGGCCCCAAGCTCGACCGGCTCCGCCTCATGAACGAGGTGCGGATGAACTTCAGCTCGGTGTTCGGCATCTACTCAGACCCGAAGAAGACCGTGGAGAACAAGATCCGGCATTCCCTCGGGAACCCGGACATGGAGTTCGACCACCACAGGGAGAGCCACCGGCTCTGGATCGTGAAGGAGAAGTCCGTCATAGACGCCTTCGTGAAGCTCATGGCCGGCAGGAAGATCCTCATCGCCGACGGCCATCACCGCTACGAGACCGCCAGGACCTACCGTGACCGCATGAGGGCCGCCACGGGCAGGAGCGACGGCAGCCAGAGCTTCGACTACATCCAGATGTACCTGGCGAACAGGGACGAGAGGCTCTCCATCCTGCCCACCCACCGGGTGGTCCCGGACAGCATGGGCGTGGGCCTCGTGGACCTGGAGTACCGCATCAAGGAGATCTTCAACATGATCCCCTACGACAACCGCAAGTCCTTCCTCTCCGCCCTGAACAGGGGGGGGCGGGGGACGCTCGGTCTGTTCGTGAAGGGCATCCCCCGGTACTACCTCCTGGAGCTCAGCGAGGACGCCGCCCCGGACGCCTTCCTTCCCGTGGCGCTCCACCCGCTGCTCAAGGCGCTCGACGTGACATTGCTGCACGAGTGCATCCTCGAGCCCATCCTCGGCATCTCCCACGCCGTCTCGGGCAGCCGGCTGGTCTACACGAGCTCCGCGGAGACCGCGCTCAACCTGGTCACCCGGGATAAGGCGGACATCGCCTTCCTCCTCAACCCCAGCCCCATCGACGACATCATGCAGATCGCCGAGGCCGGCCTCAAGATGCCCCAGGAATCGACCTCCTTCCACCCGAAGGTCCCCACCGGGCTCGTCTTCCACTCGCTGGAATAGGGCACGGGGCAGCGGGCCCGGGAGTCATGGAGCTGAACTCGCTTGATTTTTCTCAAGAGTTCTTCTATCTTGAGCCATGTTGTGCGTGCAGGGAGGTTTTACGGTGATGCGCAGGGTCCTCGTTTCCTTTATCGGCCTTTTTCTGAGCTGCGCGGCGCTGTGCCATGCCGCCGACTACCTGACCCTGGACGAGGCCATCGGCATCGCCCTCAAAAACAACCCGCTCCTTAAGGCCGAGGATGAAAACGTCCGGGGAAGGGGCTACGAGAGGAACATCAGCTTCGCGAACATGCTCCCCTCGGTGGACTTGAGCTACGGGTACCAGCGCCAGAACAGGACCCCCACCATGCCCGTTCCCCTCACCTCCTTCGTGGGGGGCCAGCCCGTGCTCACCACGGTGGACGTGCCCACGGGCTTCAAGGACACCTACAGCTTCTCCCTGTCCGCCACCCAGCCCCTCTTCGCCGGCGGCGCCCTGTACAACGCCTACCGGATCTCGGACAACACGTACGGCGCCTCGTCCCTGAACCGGGACCAGACGGTGCGCGACCTCAAGCTCGGGGTCATCGACGGCTACTACGGCCTCATCCAGTCCCGCCAGACCCTCGACGTGGCAAAAAGCTCGCAGGCCTCCATCAAGTCGCACCTCGATGTTGCCAGCGCCTTCTACGGCCAGGGCATGATCCCCAAGAACGACCTGCTGGAGGCGGAGGTGAGCTATGCCCAGAGCCAGCAGAACGTCATCCAGGCGGAGAACGCCACGAGGATCTCCGAATCGAACCTGAACCAGCTTCTGGGCAGGGACCTCTCCATCCCCGTCCAGACGGACCGGGAAATCCCCATGCCCGGGCTCGAAACCACCCTCGACGACGCCATAGGCACCGCCCTCAAAAACCGCCAGGAGATCCGGGTGACCGAGCTCCAGATCGACAGCGCGAAAAAGCTTGTCTCCATCGCCAGAGCGGGATACGTGCCCACCCTGGCCGCCTCATACACCTACACGAAATTCGGCGAGGAGCCGGACATCGACTTCGACGAAAGCTGGACAGCGGGCCTGGGCCTCTCCTGGAACATCTTCCAGGGCGGGGCAACCTTCTACGGGGTGTCCCGGGCCATCGCCGACCGCGACCGGCTCACCTTTTTCCTCCAGTCCCAGAAAAACCGGGTGGGGCTCGAGGTGAAGAACTTTTACCTCAACGCCCAGGAGGCGAGCGCCAGGGTCGTCGTCGCGGGCAAGGCCATCGCCCAGGCCGAGGAAAACCTGCGCATCCAGAAAGACCGCTTCAATCTCCAGGTGGCCACCACCACGGACATCCTCGACGCCCAGGCCATGCTCACCCGGGCCCAGATGAACTACATCCTGGCCCGGTCCGACTACGCAAGGTCCAGGGCCGCCCTGCGCGCCGCCATGGGCGAGCTGTAGCAGAGCCCGCCCCCCGGGTTGCGCACCCTCCCCGCGGGGGGGGGTTCTTTTCGGCGGACTGCGCCGCAGCACTCTCTTGATATGGCCGTCTCGAGTATGTTAACCAGAGACGATGGACACCAAGATCACCCTGAAAAACGAGCTGGGGAAGATCCTCCAGTCCACGCCCGCCGGCCGGGCGCGCGCCATCATCGACTCGGAACACACCCGGGAGATCCTGGAGGGCCTTTCCGCCCAGGAAACCTACATGATCATCAAGGAGGCCTGGGGCACGGACAGCCAGATCCTGCTCCAGTACGTCCCTCCCGAGACCGTCTGCCACTGCATCGACATGGACTGCTGGCAGGGGGACACCCTGTCGGTGGAAGGAATCCTCGACTGGCTCTGGGAGATCTACAACGCCTCGGTGGAAACCCTGCAGGACGCCCTGCAGACCATTGATCTCGACCTCATCATCCTGCTTTACCAGACCTGCATCGACGTGGTCCAGGTGGTGCCCACGGACGAGGGCATTTCGGACCTCCTGGACGCCGGCTACGAGAGCTTCGACGACATCTACTACTTCATGTTCCGGGAGGAGGGCGAAAAGACGTCGCTCCTCAAGGATATGCTGAGCCTCCTCTTCACTCACTTCCAGAGCGTCTACTACTCCATCATGGAAGGCGTCATCTGGGAGATGCGCTCCTCGGTGGAGGAAAGCCTCTACGAGCGCCGGTCGCTGCGGCTCATGGAGATGGGGTTCCCGCCCCCGGACGAGGCCACGAGCATCTACCGGCGGGTTCGGCCTGAGAAGCTGCTGGGCTCGGGCATCATCGCAAGCAAGGTCCCCGTCGTCGACAGGAACCGGGACCTCCTGCCCGCGCTCTACCTGGACCACCTCGCCCAGGGCACGAGTCTCCTTTCCTCCTCCCTGGGCGAGGCATCCCCGGGGGAGCGCGAGCGCTTCACCTACGAGATGATCTACCTCGCCAACAAGGTGGTCATGGCGGACT
>JAKLDU010000029.1 GCA_022703355.1 Deltaproteobacteria bacterium
GATCTCCCGGGCGACGCCCTCAAGCTCCCTGCCCAGGACGGCGGCCACAGGGGCGATGGCCGAACGCGCCTTTTCCTGGTTGCCGGAGGGAAAGCGGCCGAGCACCGCCAGCGCGTCCATGGGCGTGGGCATGGGTCCGCCGAGGCAGGCGGGGGGGCCGTCCCGGTGGGGGCCGACCCTGATCTTCCCGTCCACGACACTCACGCAGGAGTCCCCGCCCGCTCCCACGGAAACCACCTTGAGGCCGCGCACAAGGGTCTTGAGGCCGCCTATGCTCACGCCCCTGGGCTCCAGGATGGGAACGCCCCCGATGAGGATGCCCATGTCGGTGGTGGTGCCGCCGATGTCCATCATGAGCGTGGCAACGTCCGGCTCCGTGCTCAGGGCAAGGCCTCCCATCATGCTCGCCGCGGGTCCGGAAAGGATGGTCTCCACGGGGTATTCCCCGGCGGAGGCCGCGGTGCAGGTCCCGCCGTCGGCCTTGAGAATGTGGAGCCGGGAGTGGATGCCCAGGCCGGCGAAGGCCTTTTTCACCGCAAGCAGGAAGCGGTTCTGCACCGGCATCACCGCCGTGTTGAAGTAGGTGGTGTGGATCCTCCGGGGGAAGTTCAGGTTTCCGCTCAGGGTGTGGCCCATGGAGACGTGCTCGAACCCGGGTTTGATGAGGGAGGAGATCGCCTGCTCGTGGGCCGGGTTCTTTGCAGAGAACTTCGACACGACGCCCACGCCCGACACGTTCCTCTCCTTGAGCTTTTCGGCGACGGATGATATCTCCCGGGGGTCGATGGGGATGTATTCCCGCCCCCGGTGGTCCATGGCGCCGGAAACGAGGTGGAAGTCGTCCGTGAGGAAGTAGTTTCTCGGGTCGATGCCCGGGCCCGCCGATATGATCATGCCCGCCGGGGCGAAGGTCTTTTCGATGATGGCGTTGGTGGAAAGGGTGGTGGAAAGGATGGTGCGCTCGACCCTGGTGCAGTCCACCCCGAGGGCGAGGATCACTTCCCGTATGGAGTGCACGAGGTCGCTTACAGTGAGCGTCTTCGCCGTCGCCCTGACAGTCCCCTCTTCAATGCAGACGGCATCGGTATGGGTGCCGCCCACGTCGATTCCCAGTATCATCGGCATCACCTCTGCGTTATGAGCTTTTCCGCGTCTTTCCTGCCGTGCCGGGTGAAACGGTGCCGGTCCCTCCCGGGCCGGCCTGCCCGCAAACGAAGCCCGCGACGGGCCCTACGGCCGGTTTGCATGCTCATCCCCCGGTCACAGGGCACGGTCAAGGGCCTGAAACTTTCATATCAGCATGCACCGGAAATGGCAACGGGTATGGACGGCGGCACCCGGTTCCCCGCCGGGGCCCGGCAGGGGTTTCAAAAGCGCCTGCCAAAGCGTGCTTGCCTGAAAGGGTGCGATCTGCTAGGAGAGAGCTGAGAACCTTCCGGAGGGGCATTTGAAAAAGCTGATCTTCCTGTGCATCGCGGCCTGGTTTTTCTGTTCCTGCTCGTCGTCCGACCCGTCCATCATGGATGCCACTTCATCGGACAACACCCCGGTCACCGGCCAGAAGATCCTGCTCCAGGTGAGGACCTTGAGCGACCACTACCCCATGACCTACGCCTGGGATGCGGACAACGGCACCCTCGACGCCTGGACTCCCGAGGACAACTACGTCTACTGGACCGCGCCCGAAAACCCGGCCTCGACCCCCGTCATCTGCCACGTCACCTGCACGGTGACCGACGACGACGGCAACACGACGACGCACACTTTCACCCTCACCGTGGCCGAACGGCTCCCCGAGACGCTCTACAGCGAGGAGACCAACGGGATAACGGTCGTTTCCATGGAAAAGGAAGCCACCTCTTCCTTAGGCGGCGTCTGGATTTCGCTGGACAACGAAGAGGTGCACTACATCAACTCCACCGCCGACAGCACCTCGACCTGGACCGGCACCTTCGGGGCGATGGCCATAGCCTACAGCTCCCTGAGCTACTCCTACGCCCTCTGGGGCGCCCCGCTCACGGGCAACGTGGTTTCCGAGCAGTCGGACAGCGGCACCTCCTCCGTGACGTTCCCGTCCATTGCCGAAGACGGCGTGATTCACTCCCTGCTGGTGAGCATCGCGGACCCGGGGTTCTTCCTCCTGGCGGGGTCCGACTCGGGGCTTCACTATTACTACACGAGCACGGAAGGCTCCGAGATCTGGCACGACTACACCGAAACGGGGGCAACGCACGACCTGTGCATGAACGCCGACGGCACGGTCGCCTACGCCGCTGCCGACCAGGGGGTGTTCAGCCTCACCGGGCTCAACTTCACCGCGCTGACCGAGATCTACGACGGGGCGGCGTGCGCGGTCTACGTCGACCTGGCGGACGGGAGCGACGTGGTCTGGCGGGTAACCGGCGGAATTGTCTGCCAAAACGACTTGCCCCTGCCTTCACAGCCCCCCGTGGTGGTGTGCTCCCTCGACACGGACACGAAAGGCAGGGTCTGGTGCGGGAAGTACTACTGGGACGGCTCAGCCTGGCACAGCCCCTCCGCGCTCGACCCGTACAACGTGGACAAGGTCGCGGCCTCGGCGGAAGGGCTCATGTACTTCCTCACCGGATCAGGGGCATTTCTTCGCTATTAGGACGGTCCTCTGGGATATGTCGTCGGCGATGTGGCCGAGGAGCGCGTTCAGAAGCTCTTCCGGATAGGGTGACGGCACGTACACCCTGCTGAGCCAGTTCAGGTGGAACGCGTCCTTTCCCGAAGACATCCTCGACACCCGCAAAAAGCGCGTCTTTCCGTCCCGTAAGTCCGCGATCTTCACGCTCACGCACACCTGTGAAGGCGAATGGGTGCCGCCGTAATACAGGTACTCCAGGTCCCCGGTGAGGACATACCCGGCTTCGGGCTTCCGGTCGCCGGAAAGGACCACCCGCCTGAACGCCCCGGTGTCGAGGAGGTGCCGCTGCATCATTTTCGCGGCATAGACGCCCCATTTCCCGTCCTGGGCCTCGAAGGGCATGATCGTGACCGTGCTCTCGAATGAATCGTCCATCCCCCAATCGATGGGGGTCGCTTCGTCGCAGCGGCGGTCCGGTTTCACGACCGCGCATCCGGCGAGCATTACGAACAAGAGCATGAGGAAAGCTCCCTTTCCCATGGTCGGGTATCGTTTCGACACCTCCACCTCCCTGTGCTAGTTATCGTACCGCTTGAACCGATCCCTGTTCCTCAGGAGGGCCTCGATGTTCGGGGTCCTCGCGAGCGTCGTCGTTGCCGACGTGATGACTTCGTTCGTCGTGTAGTCGATGGCGCGGGACGTGACCACGATATCGCTTTTTCCCGCCATGTACGTGCTCGCCACGATCACATCCGCCCTGAAGTCCGGGCGGAGTCTGCTGGCATCCCTGCTCAGGCTGACGAGCCCGTCCTCGCAGGTCACATAAAGCTCTTTCCGAAGCTGCACATCGACCACATTCGCATTTCTCCTCGCCAGGGCGCTGATGAGCATTTCCTGCAGGGCGAGCCCGAAGTCGCTCGAGGTGAAGGTGACCGCGTTCACCGGGGTGCTCACGAGGATGTTCATGCCCAGGTGAGACTCCTCCAGCCCCCGGGCGATGCCGGAAGCCACCTTGTCGGCGCAGGCGTCGATAGAGCTCGTCCGGGAAAAGTCCACGCCCAGGTTCGCGCATCCCGTCAGGAAAAGAGCGGCGAGCAGGAGGGCGTGCTTTCTCATGGTTTGCTCCCCAGGGCGATGGAGGTCTTCGTCCTGAAGCGGTACGAGCCCAGGGCCCGGCTCCAGTCGTCCGACCCGTTCACGAAATACGCTTCCCCGGTGGCCGCCACCCTGCCCTGCTCCCTCAGCGTCGCCCGGACGAGGGTGCTTGCACCCGAAGGGGTCATGACAAGGTCGAGCCCGTACCGGGCCTGCTTCCCGTCGTCCTGCAGGGTGAACCCGTTGTGGATCAGGCAGCGCCCGTACATGGACGCCAGGTACTCTTCCGAAAGCAGGGGGGCCTGGGGATGGACGTTGTCCACCCACGAAAGGGACACGCTCCCGGGCTGCACGTTCCTCGTCAGGCCCTCGCAGGATTCCCGCACGTCACTCTCCAGCCTCGACATGCCGTGGCCGAAGGGCCAGGCCGAGCCGGGTGCGAGGGCGATCCGGGAGGAACAGCCCGACATGATGAGGAACCCGACGATAAAGAGAATCTGCCCTGTTTTTCTCACTCCACAAGATATCGGGCAGCCGTGTGGAAATCTTGAATACATCTGTCCAGGCATTCCGGGAGGGCGTGAACTGTTCGCCTGGGGCCGAGCGGGGCATTCCCGGGGGAATCTTCAGGGAGAATCGAGCGCGACCTCTCCTTCGAGATCGGGAAAGAGGCCGAACGGGGAATTTCAGGGGCGGGATGAAAACAACGCCCGGCGGTTATTTCAAGGTTCTCCAGAGCTGAGCGTTGCCCTGGAGGGCATTGCCGACCCCGGTGGCCGTGCCGCCCGTGCCGTCCTGGTTCAGGGCGAGTATGAGGTCGCCCGCCTGGGCGCCCTGGGGCTCTGCATATGCGATGAACGTGGTGGCGGACACCGTTGCCGCGGGAACGCTCACCCGGTAATAGACGCTGGGCGTGTAGAAGCCCCCGGAGACGGGAGCCAGCCCGAAGGAGGCGATGAGGGTTGCGGTGTCCACGTAGGTGCCCGTCTCGGCCCGCGCCTTTTCCTCGCAGAGGGCGACCGTCTGGAGGGCGGTGACCGCATCGGCCCTCCTGGTCCTCGTCACGTAGCCAAGGTAAGAGGGGATTGCCACGGCGGCGATGATCGATATGATGACGACGACCACCATGAGTTCTATGAGACTGAAACCTTTCTTGCCCATGCGCGTCACTCCCGTTTGAAGATATGAATATGTACCTTATCGGCAATCGCCATTCCAAGACAATAATAATTCTTTTTCCCTTCACTTCCCTGCCCGGTGTTGACTCCGGGGGAAAACTGTGGATAAGGGAAAGACCCATGAAGGGACACGTGCTCATCTTCACCTACGGCTGCCAGATGAACGACCTCGACACGCAGAAGATGTACACGCTGCTCGCCCGGGACGGATGGGCCCCCACCGAAACCCTGGCCAGGGCCGGGCTCATCGTGCTCAACACCTGCTCGGTGCGGCAGAAGGCCTATGAAAAGGCCTTGAGCAACATCGGGCGGCTGCGCCCGTACAAGAGGAGGAACCCTTCCCTCGTCATCGTGGTCACGGGCTGCATCGCCCAGCAGAAGGGGGCCGAGATCATGGAGCGCATGCCGCACGTGGATGCGGTGCTGGGCACGCACCAGCTCCACCGCATAGCCGAGGTCGCGCGCTCCTGCGCCGAGGGGAACGGCCCCGTGTCCGACACGGAAATGAGCCCGTGCATCCCGTCACTGGACATCGTCCCGGACCGGGATTTCGTCTCGCCTCCCCACCGGGCCTATCTCAACATCATGCAGGGGTGCGACAACTGCTGCTCCTACTGCATCGTGCCTTCCGTGCGGGGGCGCGAGACGAGCCGGAGCCACGCGGGCATCCTCGCCGAGGTGAGGGAGCACGCCGCCCGCGGCGTCAAAGAAATTTTTCTCCTGGGCCAGAACGTGAACTCCTACTCGGGCGGGGCGAGCTTCCCCTCCCTGCTCCGGGAGATCAGCGCCGTCGGAGGCATCAGCCGGATCCGCTTCACCACCTCCCACCCCAAGGACATGGGCCCGGACCTCATGGCCTGCTTCGCGGACCTCGAAAAGCTCTGCAGCCACATCCACCTGCCCTTCCAGTCCGGGTCGGACGCGGTGCTCAGGCGCATGAACCGCAGCTACACGAAGCAGGGATATCTCGGCCTCATCTCCGGGCTCCGCTCCGCCCGGCCGGACATCTCCTTCAGCGCGGACGTCATCGTGGGCTTCCCCGGCGAGACCGGGCGGGAGTATCTCCAGACCATCGGCCTCATCGAGGAGGTGAGGTTCGACCTCCTCTACTCCTTCAAGTACTCGCCCCGCCCGGGGACGAAGGCGGCCCTTATGGAGGACGACGTGCCCCCGGACGAAAAGAACCGCAGGCTGAGCGAGCTCCAGGCGATCCAGAAGGGCATCACCATGGAGAATCACCGCGCCCTGGTCGGGGGGACGTTCGAGGTCCTCGTGGACGGGCAGAGCGCCCGGAACCCGGACCAGGTGCACGGGAGGACGTCCCGGAACACCATCGTCAACTTCCCCGGAAAACCTGGCCTCGCCGGCACGTTCAGGAACGTGAAGATCACGAGGGCCAACCCCAACTCGCTCACCGGCGAGAGAGCCTGAGGCCCTGCTCCGGCTGCCTTGCCGCAGGGCGCCGGGAGCCGGAAATAACCCTGGCGCTCGGCCGGGGCCAGTGCTATGAGGGGTTTCATGAAGAGCCCCCGCCAGTGGCCTGCATTCACTGTTTTCATATCCCTGCAGATCGCGTGGATCTCCTTCGTCGCCTTCCTGGTGTTCGGCTACATCAAGTACAACGCCATCCGGATCAACCCCATCGGCACCTGGGACATCGTGGTCATCATCGAGGCCTCCACGCTCCTCATACTCATCCTAGCGGGCATCTACTTCCTCTTCATCCTCTACCAGCGGCAGCTCTCCCTCATGCGCACGCAGATGCACTTCATCTCGTCCATCACCCACGCGTTCAAGACGCCGCTGGCCACCATGCAGCTCTACCTCGAAACCATCAGAAAGAGGGACCTCCCGGAAGAGACCAAGCTCCGCCTCCTGAACGGCATGCTCGGGGAGAACGCCCGCCTGAAATCCCTGGTGGACAACTTTCTCGCCAGCGCCCGGCTGAGCTACTCGCGCAAGCCCTACCAGTACCAGAAGACTTCCGTGTCCGCGTTCATCAACGAGTTCCTCCAGCGCCACGAGTCGCTCCTCAAGGAAGCGAAGCTCCTCACCAGGATACACGAAGACGCCCCCATCAGCATCGACCCCGAGGCAATGCATTTGGTGTTTTCCAACCTGGCCGAAAATGCTATCCATTACTCCAACGATGCCCCGAGGGTCGACATCGAGGCCTGGCACGAGAAGAACTGGGCGTACATCCAGTTTTCCGACTCCGGCATCGGGATACCCAAAGAAAAGCGCCGCGAGATCTTCAAGATGTTCCAGCGGTTGCCCGAGGCCAGGGTGATGTGGGGCTCAGGCACGGGAATCGGGCTCTATGTGGTGAAAATGATTATAAAGGCTCACGGGGGGAGCATCAAGGTGACTGCGGGTTCGGGATCCACGGGCACGTCCTTCCTCATCCGCCTGCCGGTGGTGAAGCAGTGAGCATCAAGTGGAGGCTGCTCATCATCGAGGACGACCAGCCCCTGGCGCTCGGCCTGCACATCAACCTCGAGGCCGAAGGCTACGAGGTCATCCACGCCTCGAGCGCCGAGCGGGGCATCTCCCTGCTTGCGGATTCGAGCATAGACCTCGTGATCCTGGACCTCATGCTCCCGGGCATGGACGGCATCGAGGCGCTCAGGAGCATCCGCAGGGACGACCCGAAGCTGCCCGTGCTCATCCTCACGGCCAAATCCCAGACGGAAGACAAGATCGAGGGGCTGCGCGCTGGCGCGGACGACTACCTCACCAAGCCCTTCCACCTCGAGGAATTCCTGCTCCGGATCAAACGGATGCTCGACCGCTACGAGTGGTACAAGTCCGGCGACCTCCTGAGAATCGGGGACACGAGGCTGGATTTCAGCACCCTCGAGATCACCGGCCCCGATGGAGCCGTGTCCCGGATCACCCCGCACGAAGCGAACCTCATCCAGTACCTCGTCAGCCACCAGGGCCGCATCGTGACCCGCTCCGAGCTCCTGAAGAACGTCTGGGGGCTCGACCCGGACATCGAAACGCGCACCGTGGACACCTTCATCTCCCGCATCCGCCGCTACTTCGAGAACGATTCCTCCGCGCCCGAACACATCGTCAGCATCCGCGGCAAAGGGTACCGCTTCATGCCCTAGGGCAGGCTTGACTTGATTTGGCCGGGACATATTCATATTATTATAAACACGACACCTGGTGACGCACGACATCCGGGGGCAGCACTCGACCGGATGGCTGCGGCGTCCGTGGCTCCAGAGAATGACAGTCCGGGGAGGGCTCTGAGTTATGCATAGCGTGAGCGGAAAAAAAGGACACGGGATTTCATCGATTCTTGCATTCGCATGTTTTCTGGCCTTCATCCTCGCCTCTTTTTCAGGCTGCACCACCGTGCCCATGACGGGCAGGTCCCAGATCCTGCTCGTATCCGAGTCCGAAGAGATAGCCCTGGGCAACCAGGCGTATCAGCAGCAGCTCTCCAAGGACAAGGGCAAGATATCCACGGATCCCAAGATCAACTCCATGGTGACCACCATCGGCAGGCGGATAGCGGCCGTTGCCAACAAGCCCGAGTACAACTGGCAGTTCACCGTGATCAAGGACGACAAGACCGCCAATGCCTTTGCCCTTCCGGGAGGCAAGGTGGCCGTCTACACGGGCATCCTGCCCTACACCAGAACCGAGAACGGCCTCGCCTTCGTCATGGCGCACGAGGTAGCCCATGCCCTTGCCCGGCACGGCGGCGAGCGGATGAGCCAGCAGCTCCTGGTCCAGCTCGGGCAGCAGGGGCTGAATCTCGCCATCTCGAGCAGGAGCCCCGCGGCGGTCTCGGCCATCAACCAGGGATACGGCCTGGCGAGCCAGGTGGGCGTGCTTCTCCCCTTCAGCAGGACGCAGGAGACAGAAGCCGACTACATGGGGCTCATCCTCATGGCAAAGGCCGGGTACGATCCGAGGGAAGCCCCCGCCTTCTTCGAGAACATGCTCAAGAAGTCCGGCAACCAGGCGCCCCCGGAGTTTCTTTCCACGCACCCCGCGGATCAGACCCGCATCCAGAAAGTCAGGCAGCTCATACCCGAGGCCCTCAACTATTACCGGCCCCGGTAGAGGCTTCGTTTGACACGGGTAGGGGGATGGTTTATAGAGACCTCTTATAGTTTAACTTTATGCTTAAGAGGAGCTCCAGATGGAACTGAAGATCGGAGAGATCGCGCGGAAGAGCAATGTGCCGCCATCCACCATCCGCTATTACGTGAGGCAGGGCCTGCTCCCAGAACCCACCAAGGTGAACAAGAGCATGGCCTACTACGACGAGGGGTGCATCGAGAAGATCCAGGCCATCCGCCACCTCCAGGAAACGCGCTACTTCCCCCTTTCCGTCATAAGGAACATCCTTCGCCGGATGGACGAAGGCCTCTCCCTCGAAGAAGCGCAGGCCATAGAAGACGCGGTCTTCGGAAACCAGGCGGAGCCGAAGAGCGCCCTCGTTGACCGCAAGGAGTTCCTGAAGCTCACCGGGCTTCGGGATGAGGATCTGAACACCGCCCTGAAGTGCAGCCTCATCATGCCCTACATCCAGGAAAAGAATGAAACCCTCTTCAACCAGGACGACGTCCGTTTCGCCCGGGACGTCCTGAAAAAGATCATCGACTTCGGACAGGACATCAGGGGCCTGAGCTTCTACGTGGAGCTTGGCGGCGCCATCGTGGACGGGGAGATGGCCATGAGGAGGAAGGCGGTCCAGGGGAGGTCGACGAAGGAGAACATCGCCATCACCACGGAAATATCCAGGATGGCCGATTTCCTCCGCACCTACATCCTCAGGAGGCTGTTCCAGCGGAGGATCACGGACACCATCCAGAAAAGTCTCGGGAAGCAGGGGTGACACGGGCGTGATCCTTCAAGAATGCATTTTCGTTCCAAACCCGGGTAAATATTTTACCACCGCGAGCCCCGTCTGCCCGGGAGAAACCGTCTAACTGCCCGAATATATGAAATCGTGCTCAGTGCATGATTTTTGCTAAATAATAATTTGTACGAATATATTTTCTTTTCATGCGATCATCGAGACTGCACAGTGCCGGGTGAAGTTCACCCGGACCGTGAAGAGGTTCGATGCAGATGGCTTTACTGGTTTCTCCTTCTCCATCGGGGCATATGGAGAAGGATGTTTTTTTCTGACCCACGAGAAGGCACCAGGGGGGTGACGGTGAATACCCAAAGATTATCTGCCGGTATTGCGGTTCTGTTCCTCATGGTTTCGCTTGCGGGCTGCTCAGACGGCGGCGGGAACGGTGATCTGAGAACCCCCGACAGTCCCTCGGGCAGTTTCCTCCACGGCGAGGTGGCCGGCCTTCAGTACGAGAGCTACACCTGGCGCGGGGGCATCACCGACCCGGACGGTCAATACTTCTACGTTCCCGGCGAGGAGATAGCCTTCTCGGTGGGAGACATCGACCTCGGAGGGGCATCGGCCAAGGGAAACATCACCCCCATCGACCTGGCGCCCGAACGGGTGAACGGCATCGACCCGGTGGCGATCAACATGACCCGCTTTCTCCTGTCCATAGACGACGACGGTAACAGCGCCAACGGGATCGTGATCACCGGAGAAACGCGGGAAGCACTCGTTGGGCAGTCGCTCGACTTCGCCGGCGAAGACTTCGACTCCGAGGCCGAAGCGATTGTCGAGTCCCTGGACGCCGACGAGATCATCTCCGAGGAAAACGGGCCGCGGACCCTGGCTTCTGCCGCGGATGCCGAGTCCTACCTCCTGGACGCCGTGGCCGCCATCGAAGCGGAAGAAGAGGCCGCCGCGGAGGACGCCGCCCTGTTCGAGGCCTGGATACAGAATCCTTACCCCGGGAACAACCTCATCATCGTCAGGGGGCAGACGTTCAGTCCCCAGGGGTTCGTCAAGGGCGGTTCGTCGCATTACGCCTATGAGTGGGCCCTGAACGGCACCATCTTCTCCACCGCGCTGAGCCCGGGGGCGAGCTTCTCGTCGCTGGGGCCGGGGACCTACAGGTTCACCTTCACCGTGCTCGACACCGGCGACGGGGTCCGAATCTCCGACCAACGGCTTCTCACCGTGCTCGACCCGGCACAGTACGGACCCCTGCCCACGCAGGATGAACTCATGCAGACAGGGCTCTCGTATACGGACAGCACGACGGTTGCGCCGGGCGGTTCTTTCCGCGTCCGGGGGGTCATCGTTCATGGCAACCCGCCCTTCCAGTACGCCTGGAGCTATCCCGCTTCGGTGGGATTCAGCTACGGGGAAGACCCGCTCGAAGCCGTGTTCACCTTCCCTTCCGCGGGACGGTTCAGCATCTGCCTCTATTTCATGGACACTGCGTTCCCGGGCCTCGGGCCGGACACCTGGTATGAATGGAGGGTGATAACGGTTGCCCCGTGAGGAGCTGACGTTCGCGGATGACCGGGCGCGAATGCTCAGCCGGTGAGCCTGTTTTTCAGGTCGTGGCAGGCCAGTTACGACCTGCCCGTGATGGCTCGAGGGGGCCGCTCTTCGGTCATGGCCGTGGGCCTCGACCTGCCCGCGATGACTCGAGATGACCGCTCTTCGATCATGACCGTGGACTTGGACCTGCCGGTGATGATCCGAGGGGGCTGCTCCTCGATCATTGCCGTGGGCCTGAGCCTGCCGGTGATGACCCGGGGACCGCTTCTTATCGTCCCCCTTCCCGGGCGTCCTCGCAGACCCGAAAACACCCCTTGACAACATTCTTCCATTCGCTTATACAACCTTGTAGTTTAACTTTAATCTTTATCCCGATCCCCGGGTCCCCGGGAAAAGGGCCGGAGAGGAAAAACCATCTCAAAAGGAGTCAGGTATGAAAACACGGATTACTGAAATGTTGGGCATCCAGCACCCCATCGTGCTCTCCGGCATGAGCTGGATCAGCGTGCCGAAGATGGTTGCCGCGGTTTCCAACGCCGGGGGCCTCGGGATTCTCGCCACGGGACCCCTCGACGCCGCCCAGACGCGCGCGGCCATCAGGGAGATCAAGAGCCTCACGAAAAAGCCCTTTGGAACGAATGCGACCCTGCTCTTTCCGGGCGCTGCCGAGAACGCCCAGGTTGCCCTCGACGAGAAGGTGCCCGTGATCAACTTCTCGCTCGGCAAAGGCGACTGGATCGTCAAGGCCGCCCATGCCTACGGCGGCAAGGTCATCGCCACCGTCGTGAACCACAAGCATGCC
This sequence comes from Deltaproteobacteria bacterium, assembly GCA_022703355.1. GTDB lineage: Bacteria > Desulfobacterota > Desulfomonilia > UBA1062 > UBA1062 > Phosphitivorax. The sequence goes on from JAKLDU010000029.1 coordinate 12,084, forward strand.
AAACGCGCCCAGGACTACGGGTGCGACGGACACCTGGTGACCGGCCACGAAGCCGCGGCCCACGGCGGCGACGCCACGACGTTCTGCCTGATTCCCACCATCGCCTCGGCGGTGGACATCCCGATCATCGCAGCCGGAGGCGTTGCCGACGGCCGTGGCCTGGCCGCCGCCATCGCCCTGGGTGCAGACGGCGCCGCCATGGGGACCCGCCTGATGACCACCAGGGAAAGCCCGCTCCACGACGTCTACAAGCAGCTCTCCATCGAGAAGGACGTGTACGACACCCTCTACTCCACCCGCTTCGACGGCCTGGGCTGTCGCGTGCTCGACACGAAGGCGGCCCGGAAGGCTGTGCGCGAGAGCCTCAACCTGAAAAAGATGATCGAGGCGCTTCCCAACTCCGTGGACATCGCCAAACAGCTCCACCTCCCCTACCTCAAGCTGTTCGTCGGCGTCCTGGCTTCGGGCTGGAAGAACGCCAGACAGCTGGCCTTCATGGCCAACGCGTTCAAGGCAATCCGCGTGGCCACGGAATACGGCGACCTTTCCGCCGGCGTCCTTCCCGTGGGCCAGTGCACGGGCCTCATCAAGGACAACCCTACCGTTTCCGAGGTGATCGAGCGCACCGTCAAGGAGGCCGAAGAGGTGGCCATGGTGCTCGCCCGAAAAGCCAGGATCGAGGTCGCGGCCCCGGCAAAGGCCCCCCGGGAGGTCAAACCCCGTGCCGCGGCGAAGGCCAAAACAAAGCCGAGGAAAAAGGCCGCCCCTGCAGAGGGCTGAAACCGCACAGGTCACGACGTGAAAAGGGGCGGCCTCTGGTCAAGAGGCCGCCCCTTCTTTTTTCACCCCTGTTTCCTCACTGCACCAGGGTCATGGATGCCCTTCCGGGACACCGGGAATACCGGTGATTCGTGTGCTCACTGCACCAGGGTCATGGTCTTGCGCAGCTGCTTTACCGCCTCGTCGTGCATCTTTTCCAGGAGGCTTCTGCAGCTCACCACCTCCCGGATGTGCCCGATGGACTGGCCCACCATGAGGGGGGCGTTGTCCACCTGCCCCAGCTCCCAGGCCTCCTTGATCCTCTGTCCCGCGATGAGGGGGATGATGGCATCGAGCCCGCCGCCCTGCTTCTCCGCTTCGAGCACCTCGGCGCTCACCTTGTTTTTCAGGGCCCTGCCCTGGAGCCCCAGCGACTTGCAGATCATCGTCGTCTCGTACTCCTGCCGGTTGATGAGCTCCTGCTTGATGTTTTCGTGCACGTCGCACTCGGTGGTGGCGATGAACCTGCTCGCCATCATGACACCCTGGGCGCCGAGGGTCAGCGCCGCCGCCAGCGAACGCCCGTCGGAGATGCCCCCCACCGTGACCACGGGGATGCTCACGGAGTCTGCGATCCTCGGCGTGAGGACCATGGTGGTGACGTCGTCGTCCAGGGGGTGCCCGCCCTCTTCGAACCCCGCGGCATACACACCGTCATAGCCCGCCTTCTGCGCGTGGACCGCGTGGCGTACGGAGCCGACCTTGTGGAAGAGCTTCACCCCGGCGTCCTTGAGCATGGCCACCCCGTCCTTGCCCGCGACCCTGTCGATGGGGGTGCCGGAGACCTCGATGCCCGCCACCTTTTCTTCGGCGCACACCTTGACGTACATCTTGTGGTGCTCGGCGGTGATGCGTATGGACGGAAGCAGGGTGAGGCCGATCATGAACGGTTTGTCCGTGAGCTGACGCACCTCGCGGATGGCGTTCCTGAAGTCCTCCTCCGACTCGTAGTTCCCCGCGGTCAGGTTGCCCATGCCCCCGGCATTGGATATGGCGGCGCAGAGCCCGGGTTTGCACAACCACATCATGGCCCCGCAGATCACGGGGTACTCGATTCCGAACATCTCGGTTATTGCCGTCTTGATCATCCTTCCCTCCTGTGGGTTCATATGGGCGCGTTCACTATCTTGAAGTTGAACTTTAAGCTTCATATCCTGACTACCCCTTCCCCCCTCCCGTGTCAAGGAATAATTCCTGCCCGGGCGCAGGCATGGTGACGCCCGTGCAGCGATGACGGAAGTGCTGTCATGATTCGTCCGCACGGGCGGGTGTCGGGGGGAAGCGGGCGGGCATACGTCTGCCCGGCGGGGGTCTCACCGGGGGGGATCCATAGCTTGTCACCACCCTCGACCTTGTTCTTTGGGGATGCCTGTGATAGGGAATACGGGTCATACCGAAACAAAGGAGGAACCGTCTTGAAGTACCGCTTCCACACGTTCGATTACCTTGTATATTTATTGAGCTACGTCTTTTTCTTTCTCTTTGTTGCAGACATTCTCAATGCCCTGCCCGCCCTTTCAGCCCTGCCCTCCTGGCTGTACCTCGTCCTGGCCGTTCTCTTAAACGCCTGGGTCCTTCCCATCCCCGGGATTCACCCCAGGAGGCTTCCCGAAGCCGGGCAGGCCCCCGAACCGGAAAAGGTGGCTGCCCCTCCACGGGAGCAGGCCCTCCCCGAGCCTGCGAAAAAGCCGGTGCCCTCTTCGAAGGAAAAGCTCGAGAAAGGCCTCTCGAAGACCCACAAGGGGTTCATTGACCGGATATCCTCCGTGTTCAGGAAATCGAACACCATCGACGAGTCCCTCCTCACCGAGCTCGAGGAAACCCTGGTGGGCAGCGACATCGGCGTGAGGACCGCCTACACCATCTTCGAGTACGTCCAGAAGAACTCGGGCAGGATCACCTCCCCCGGGCAGGCCATGGACGCCATCAAGACCGAGGTGGACGCCATCCTCGAAAAGCGCGAACACCCCCTGGTCATCCCCGAAGGGGTGAAGCCCTTCGTCATCATGGTCACCGGCGTCAACGGCTCCGGCAAGACCACCACCATCGCGAAGATCGCCCACCGGTTCAAGAGCGAGGGCAAGTCCGTGGTCATCGCCTCCGGCGACACCTTCCGGGCCGCCGCCATCGAACAGCTGGAGCACTGGGCCCTGAAGGTGGGGGCCGACTTCGTCAAATCCCAGGAGGGCGCCGACCCCTCGGCCGTGGCCTTCGACGGCCTCCAGGCAGCCATCTCCCGGAACCGCGACGTGCTCATCATCGACACGGCCGGGAGGCTCCACACCAAGGAGAACCTCATGGAGGAGCTCAAGAAAACCAAGCGCGTGCTGGACAAGAAGCTGGAGGGGGCGCCCCACGAGATCCTCCTGGTGCTCGACGCCACCATCGGCCAGAACGCCATCGAGCAGACCAGGCAGTTCAACAACGCCTTGGACGTCACCGGTATCGCCATGACCAAGCTCGACGGGTCGTCGAAGGGGGGCGTGATCGTGGGCATTGCCAACGAATTCGAAATTCCCATCCGATATATCGGGATCGGAGAAGATATGGATGATCTCCAGCCGTTCGTTGCGCAAAATTTCGTGAATGCTCTTTTTCTTGACAACTAGCAGTTTTCTTCTGATAGTGGGCCCATGCTGAAAATTGCCGAGGACAAGCTCGAGACCATCTTCGAGGGCATGAGATCGAAGACCATCCTGGTTATCGGCGACCTCATGCTCGACCACTACATCTGGGGCAAGGTGGAGAGGATCTCCCCCGAGGCCCCGGTGCCCGTGGTGGACGTCCAGGACGAGAAGTACAAGCTGGGCGGCGCCGGCAACGTGGCCAACAATCTCCTGAGCCTCGGCGCGTCCGTCATCATCAGCGGCGTCCGGGGAGACGACCCCCAGGGCGGCGTGCTCATGGGCATCCTCGGTGAGCTCGGCATCCCCTCGGACAGGATCCTCGTCGATCCCCGGAAGGGGACCATCGTGAAAACGAGGATCATCGCCCACACCCAGCAGATCGCACGCCTCGACCGGGAAGACCGGTCCTACATCTCCGACGACCTGAAGAGGGAGCTCATAGAAACCGTCCGGGAGGCCTCAGGGGCCATCGACGCGGTCATCGTCTCCGACTACGCCAAGGGCGTGATCAGCCGGGAACTCATCGAGGAGATCGTGAAGATCGGCAGGAAAGAGGCCGTGCCCGTGTGCGTGGACCCCAAGGAAAGAAACTTCCCCTTCTACCGGGGCGTCGACCTCATCACCCCCAACACCAAGGAGCTGAGCTTCGGCGCGGGGATCAAGATCGAGTCCGAGGAGGACATCCTCCTGGCGGCGGAAAAGATCAGGTCCACCCTCGGGTGCAGGACCCTCCTGGTGACCAGGGGCGAGCACGGCATGAGCCTTTTCGACGGGGAGAACGGGGCGGTGCAAATCCCGGCCATGGCCAGGGCAGTGTACGACGTCACCGGCGCCGGCGACACGGTCATCGCCTGCTTCACCCTCGCCATCGTCTCCGGCGCCTCGGCCCGGGAAGCCGCCGTCATCGCCAACGCGGCCGCGGGGCTCGTGGTGGCCGAGGTCGGTGCGGCAAGCGTCCCCTGGGAGAAGCTGTACCGGGTCTGCAGGGAGGAGATCAGTGGGCATTCCCGCGGCGCCTTCTGAGGTCCTGCTCTTCTGCAGCGTCCTCCACAACTCTCCCGAAGGCGCGGACAGGGCCGCAGCCGAGCTCGTCGGCCTCTATGGGAACACGGCCTACCGGTCGCCCGCGCTTTCGTTTCCATACACCTCGTACTACGAGGGCGAAATGGGCTCCCCCTTGAACCGCATCGTGCTGGCTTTCGAGAGGCTGTTCCCGAGAGACGCCCTCCCCGCGGTGAAGAACGAAACGAACCGCATCGAAGAAGGCCTCCGGAAGGACGGCAAGCGGACCGTGAACCTCGACCCCGGCATCCTGAGCCTCGAGAACGTCTGCCTTGCCACCACCAAGCCCTACAGCCACCGCATCTACCTGTCCCGGGGGATCTGGGCGGAGGTGACGCTCATGTACCGGAAAGACTCGTACCAGCCCCTCGAGTGGACGTACCCCGATTATGCGTCGAAAGACATGCTGGGGATGTTCAACCTTCTGAGAAAACACTACAAGGAGAGATCCAGATGCCGCGCAGCATGACCGGGTTCGGCCAGGCCGACGAAAACGGGTACCACGTCGAGATCAAGGGGGTGAACCACCGCTATCGCGACGTCAGGATCAAGCTCCCGAAAGAACTGTCCGCCCTCGAGATCCCCGTGCGGGACCTCGTCAACGAGGCGGTGAGCAGGGGCAAGGTCGAGCTCACCGTCACGAAGCTCGTGTCGTCCGGCGTCCAGGACCGGCTCTCCGTCAACTGGGACCTGGCGGAGGTGTACCACCAGGACCTCGTCCGGATGGTGCAGCGTTTCGGCGGCGAGGTCAATTTCCGCGACGTCCTCTCCCTGCCCGGGGTCATGGAGGAGAGCGTCCACGACGCCGGGGAGCAGCTCCCCCTCCTCGCGGCCGCGACGGGGAAGGCGCTCGAGTCGTTCCTCACCTCCAAGCGCGAGGAGGGCCGGCGCCTCAAGGAGGACATGAGCTCCCGCCTGGACTACCTCTCGGAGCTCCAGAAAAAAATGATGGAGGAGTCCGGGGGCATGGTGGAGCAGTACCGTGACAAGCTCAGAAACCGACTGGGCGAGCTCCTGGAGAACCGGGACCGGGTGGACGAGGTCCGCCTCGAGCAGGAAGTGGCGCTCGTCGCCGACCGGTCCGACATAACCGAGGAGCTCGTGAGGCTCGAAAGCCACATTACGGCTTTCCGGGAGATCTTCGCCGATCCCGAGCCCTCCATCGGCAGGCGCCTCGATTTCCTCCTCCAGGAGATCAACCGGGAGCTCAACACCATCGGTTCGAAAAGCCAGCTCACCGTGCTCAGCCGCACCGTCATCGACGGCAAGGCCGAGGTGGAGAAGATCCGTGAGCAGGCTCAGAATATCGAATAAGACCGACACAACGGTATGCGAAAGGAAAGGAGTGTCTGATGGGCAAGCATGATACCAAGTTACTGAATATCGGCTTCAACAACGGCGTCGTATCGTCCCGGATCATCGCCATTGTGAATCCTTCGTCGTCACCCATGAAACGGCTCAGGGAAGAGGCACGGGAGCGGGGGCAGCTCATCGACGCCACCCAGGGCAGAAAGACCAGGTCGATCATCATCACGGACAGCTCCCACGTCATCCTGAGCGCAATCCAGGCCGAGACCATCTCCAACAGGCTCTCGGACGGCAGCTCGCTCAAGGAAGCCGGCAAAGAAGCCCTCAGGGAGCAGGAGTGAGGATCTTTATCTCCGGCCCCTCGGGGGTGGGAAAGTCCACCATCATCAGAGAGGTCCTCGAGCGCAATGGGGACATCGTCCTGTCCGTCTCCTACACCACCCGAGAGCCGCGGCCGGGGGAAAAGGACGGCAGGGAGTACTTCTTCATCACGCGCCGGGAATTCGAGGAGATGATGGAAAACAACGAGTTCCTCGAGAGCGCCCACGTGCACTGCAACTTCTACGGCACGTCGCTCGCGTGGGTGGAAGGCGTGGAGAATAAGGGGAGGCACATCCTCTTCGACATAGACGTGCAGGGGGTGAGGCAGGCAAAGGAAAAGGGCTCGCCCGGGGTGTTCATCCTCATCGTGCCGCCGACCCTGGACGACCTCAGGAAACGGCTGGCGAAGCGGGGGACGGAAAACGGGGACGACCTCCGCGTACGCCTCGCGAACGCCACGGAGGAGCTCAGGGCCTGGGGCATGTACGACTACCTCGTGGTGAACGATGACGTGGAGAAAGCGACCCGGGAAGCCCTGAGCATCATAGACGCCCACCGGTGCTCCCGGGAAGAGATCATAGGAAGGATCCCATGGCTGCAAAAGATCGCATAATCTTCGCCCTCGACGTGGGCGACCTGGCATCGGCGAGAAAATGGGTGGACACCCTCGGCACCAGCGTGGGGTGGTTCAAGGTGGGCCTCGAGCTGTTCTGCGCGGCTGGTCCCGAGGTCGTCGAGCTGGTCACCTCGTCGGGCATCAGGTGCTTTCTCGACCTGAAGTTCCACGACATACCCAACACCGTGTCGGGCGCGGTCAAATCCGCCGTCAGGCTCAAAGCTCAGATGATGACCATCCACCTTTCGGGCGGCGCCCGGATGATCCAGGCGGCGCTCAGGGGCGCCGACGAGGAGTCCGCAAGACTGGGCCTCCCCAAGCCGAGGCTCATCGGGGTGAGCGTGCTCACGTCCCTGGGCGAAGACGACCTTCCCTCCGTGGGAGTCGACAAACCCCTCGAGGATCACGTCTCGGGACTGGTTTCCCTGGCCTGCGGCCAGGGCATAGGCGGCATCGTCTGCTCGCCCGCCGATCTCCCCTTCGTGCGGCCGCTTGTCCCCCGCGGCGCCGTGATCATCACCCCGGGCATCAGGCCGCAGTGGTCCGAGACGGGCGACCAGAAGAGGATCGCCACGCCGTCAAGCGCCATCGCCGCAGGCGCCGACCTCATGGTCATCGGCAGGCCCATCAGCCACGCCCCCGACCCCCTCGACGCGGTGAAGAGGATCGTGGAGGAGATCGAGGCCGTTCAGGGCTGACCTTCCCGCTGCCGTTCATAACTTATTGACCGGCCCCGCAATTTCACCTATCCTGCCCTGTCATGTCCATAAGGGTGTGCGCAGGCAGATACTCTTCGAGAAGGATCGAATGCCCGGCAAAGGGCGTGAGGCCCACCACGGACCGGGTGAAGCAGGCCGTTTTCTCCACCCTCCCCGTCGACCTCGACGGGACGGATGTCCTCGACCTCTTCGCGGGCAGCGGCAGCCTGGGCATCGAAGCCCTGAGCAGGGGCGCCGGCCACGCGGTCTTCGTGGACAGCTCGCAGGCCTGCACCAGGGTCATCGAGAAGAACCTGCGCCTGCTGGATGCCCTGGACCGGGCGAAGATCGTCAGGGCCGAGGCCCGCGACTTCCTGGAAAAACACCAGGGAAGCTTCGACGTGATCTTCATGGACCCCCCTTATAACAAAGGGCTTGCCTCGGAATTGGCTCCTCATGTATATACCTTCGTTAAAACTGGAGGTGTGCTGGTCATCGAGCACTCGCCCGACGAGCCCGTTCTCGTTCACCCCTGGAAAACCCGCACCTATGGAGACACCATGATCACATACGTCA
>JAKLDU010000003.1:0-11541 GCA_022703355.1 Deltaproteobacteria bacterium
TGCCGGATATATACAACGCGCTGTTCGTGACCAACCCGTACCTGAACGACGAGGAAGACAACCTGGTCCTCGAGGTCGCCCAGCACCTCGGCGACCGGACGGTCCGCTGCATCGCCATGGACTCGTCCGACGGCCTCGTCAGGGGCATGGCCGTGAAGGACACCGGCAAGCCCATCAGCGTCCCGGTTGGAGACAAGGTTCTTGGCAGGATCCTCAACGTCGTCGGCAAGCCCGTGGACGAAGCGGGCCCGGTGGGCAACGAGAAGGCCTACCCCATTCACCGCGAACCCCCCAAGTTCACCGAGCAGAGCACCTCGATCGAGTCCTTCGAGACCGGCATCAAGGTCATCGACCTCCTCACCCCCTACATGAAGGGCGGGAAGATCGGCCTGTTCGGCGGAGCCGGCGTGGGCAAGACAGTTTTCATCATGGAGCTCATCCACAACATCGCCTCCAAGCACGGCGGCTACTCCGTGTTCTGCGGCGTGGGCGAGCGCACCAGGGAAGGCAACGACCTCTGGCTCGAAATGAAGGAGTCCGGGGTTATCGACAAGACCGCACTCGTGTACGGCCAGATGAACGAGCCGCCCGGAGCCCGTGCGAGGGTGGGCCTCTCCGGTCTCGCCGTTGCCGAGTACTTCCGTGACGAGCAGAACAAAGACGTGCTGCTCTTCATCGACAACATCTTCCGGTTCACCCAGGCGGGCATGGAAGTGTCGGCTCTGCTGGGCCGCATGCCGTCGGCCGTGGGATACCAGCCGACGCTGGGCACGGACATGGGCGAGCTCCAGGAGCGCATCACCACCACCACCAAGGGGTCCATCACCTCGGTTCAGGCCATCTACGTGCCCGCCGACGACTTGACCGACCCCGCTCCGGCCACCACGTTCTCCCACCTGGACGCCACCACGGTTCTTTCCCGTCAGATCGTGGAGCTGGGCATCTACCCCGCGGTGGACCCCCTCGACTCCACCTCGCGCATCATGGACCCGAAGATCGTGGGCGAAGAGCACTACAACACCGCCCGTTCGGTCCAGAAGATCCTCCAGAAGTACAAGGAGCTCCAGGACATCATCGCCATTCTCGGCATGGACGAGCTTTCCGAAGACGACAAACTCATCGTGTCGAGGGCGCGCAAGATCCAGCGGTTCCTGTCCCAGTCGTTCAGCGTTGCCGAGCAGTTCACCGGCATGCCCGGGAAATACGTCGAGATCAAGGACACGGTCGACGGCTTCAAGAAGATCGTGGCCGGCGAGATGGACGATCTGCCCGAGCAGGCGTTCTACATGGTGGGATCCATCGAAGAGGTTGTCGAGAAGGCCAAGAAGCTGGCTGAAGAATAAGGGAGTCACGTTATGGCTGAAAATTTCATGCAGCTCGATGTGGTTACCCCGGAGAAGGCCGTCTTAAGCCGCATGGTCGAGGAGGTCATCGCCCCGGGGAGCGCCGGCGAGTTCGGCGTGCTGATCGGGCACACTCCGTTCCTCACCACGCTGAAGCCGGGCCAGCTCATCGCCAAGGCCGAGGACAGGGACATCTACATGGCCATAGGCGGCGGGTTCGCCGAGATCCTCAAAGACAGGGTCATCATCCTGGCAGAGTCCGCGGTGATGGCCGAGGACATCGACGCCGAAGTTGCGAAGCACGAGCTCGAGCAGGCGGAGCAGAAGCTCAAGACCGTGCCGAAGGACGACCCCGAGTACTTCAAGTGGGAAGACAAGCAGCGCAGGGCCGAGGTCACGCTCAGGGTGCACGAGAACTGGCAGAAGAAGTAATCACAGGCAAAGCCTCACTCAAGAATCGGACAGGGGGATCGCACGATCCCCCTTTTTTCTCGCGAAGCGTGGTTGACTCCTGCAGCTTTTCCCATTATATAACCAAAGACCAAAGCTTGTGCGCCCATAGCTCAGTTGGATAGAGCGTTTGACTACGAATCAAAAGGTCGCAGGTTCGAGTCCTGCTGGGCGCATTAATTAAATCAAATAGTTACAAGCCATTAATCAGCCCCGAATTAATAGAGAAAGCCATCCAGGTACAAAACGGAGTACAAGATTTATTGGTGTTGGCCCAGGGCAATAAAAAAGCCCGGGTCTTCCAGATTCCACAATAGCTGCATGTTCTGCTACTCTTTGAGGATCTGGTGCTTCACCATCTGGAGGGCTTGAATATTCGTGTTCCATCAGGCAGTTGAAACGGATCGGGCAATTGATATCTTGCGTAATGGTCCCTGCTGATCTTGATCGATCTCTTTACGAGCTTATCGAGCTCATTATTCATGCGCTTATAAGGAAAGGCAAACCATATTCCCTTCCCTGGGAACAAGACAAGGGATGTTCTCACGGCCGGAGCAATGTCAGTATCACCCGTCACGAGAACTATGGTGTCGCATTCATCCTTATGGAAAAGCTCTATCAACTTGATCGACATGGCGACATCCGTTTCTTTCTCTTCATGTCGCAGAAAAGCCTTAAGGCAATAGGGGCAGTTGATGCTTTTTGATTTGAACCGGTTGAGCTGGCAGGTAACTCCGGTTGCCTCAAGGCAACGGATAAAGGCTTGGTGCCGTTTTGTGACATCCGGATTGGATGCTTCCAGATGCCTAGCCAACGCCGAGAAATAGTGGATACCCGTAACCTGGGCATTATTTCCGATGAGATGTAAATATGATTTACAGAGGGATGCAATATCGAGCCATTTCGTACCGGCACCCCTGAGATCTCGGTTTGCCTCCTTAACGGAGTGGTAGAGGTTGAACCCATCGATGAGAAAAACCGTCCGGTTCATATGATGCCCACAATGTCCACAAATAAATAAACCTCCAAGTCGCAACTTGGAGGGGCCTAGCGAGCCTTATGGCTCAACAAGGGATGATTGTCATTATATATAATCTCTCGGTTGGGTTTGTCAATCTCTTTAAGTGCAGCAGCTGCGCCCCGGTCTGACAGCCGGCCCCTTTCCGGGATTTTTCGCCTGATCGGATCGTGGCCATTCCGGATCATGTCTTGCGGGCACCGGACGACAGGCGGCGCTATGCCCTCACGACCGGCAGGTCTGCCCATGAGGTGGTGAACCGTGCAGACCTTCTCGTCTGCCTCATCCACCAGGGGCGGGAGAAGCCCGAGGCCGCGTGGACGAGGGTTCCTCTTCCCCACCGCTGATTTATTTCATCGACGGTTTTCATCAGGGCGATCTCCTTCTCCCCCTCCCGCGCCGCGTGGAACAGGTTCATCTGCACCTGGCCCCTCTGCACGATGCCCGAGAGCATGACCCCCACTTTGCGATAGGCCGGGCCCTTGCGATACACGCGCTTCAGGAGGGCGTGCGCGTACCGGATGAGGTCGGGCGTGAAGGCGGTCGCCACGGGGATGCTGGCGGAGCAGATGTGCGTCCGGGGGTGCCCGTCGTTGAAGGGGAACTCCATCAGCATCACCTGCACATATGAGGCTGCCGAACCCTGGGCGCGGAGCTTTTCCGCGGCCCTGGAAACATATGCCGCCGCCGCCTCCTGAAGCTCGCCAAGGGCATGCACCCTGCGGCCGAACGACCTGGAGCAGATGATGGCCTTCCTGGGCTGCTGCGCCTCATCGAGCGGGATGCAGGGCACGCCCCTCAGCTCCATGACCGTGCGCAATCCCGTGATGGTCAGGTGCTTCCTCACCCACTCTTCCGGGGCATTCCTCAGGTCCAGGGCGGTCAGGACGCCGTGGCGCCTCAGGAAGTCCGCATGCTGGCGCCCGACACCCCATATGTCCTCCACGTCGATGCCGGCCAGGGACTCTTCGACCCGGCCCGAGATGTCGAACACCCCGTTGTGTCCGGGCACCTTCTTGGCTATCTTTCCTGCAATCTTGGCCAGGGTTTTTGACGGCCCGATACCTACCGACACGGGAATGTGCGTGCCCTTCCCGACGGCCTCCCGGATGGTCGCCCCGTATTCGGCGGGGTCGACGGCTATCCCGTCGAGGTTCAGGAAGGCTTCGTCGATGCTGTACACCTCCATGTCCGGGGTGAAGGTCGAGAGTATCTCCATGACCCTGCGCGACATGTCGCCGTACAAAGGGAAGTTGGATGAGAACACCTGCACCCCGTGCTTCGTTATGAGGCTCTGGCACTCGTGAAGCGGCTCCCCCATTCTGATGCCGAGGGCCTTGGCTTCATTGGACCTCGCGATGATGCACCCGTCGTTGTTGCTGAGCACCACCACCGGCCTGTTCTCCAGGCGGGGGTTGAAAACCCGCTCGCAGGAGGCGTAGAAGTTGTTGCAGTCGATGAGGGCAACCCTGTTCATGTCTTGCGGAATATGTGCAGCCCGCTCGTCACCACCCCTCTTATCTCGACATCCATGGCGTCCGTGAGCTCGATGTGCGGGTACCGGGGATTGCCGGCCAGCAGGAAGCGCTTCTTCCCGTCGGGCCGGCAGGAATAGGTCTTGACCACGAACTCCCCGTTGATCATGGCTATCACGATGTCCCCGGACCTCGGCTCGACGGACCAGTCCACAATGAGGATGTCCCCGGACTGAATGCCCGCTTCTATCATGGAGTCGCCCTCGACCCTGACGAAGTACGTGGAGGCCGGGTGGGCGATGAGGAACTCGTTGAGGTCGAGATGCCTGTCTATGTTGTCATCCGCGGGCGAGGGGAAGCCCGCCGATATGCGCACCTGGTAAAGGGGCAGTTCGAGCCTGGCCGCCGGTCTGCAGCCCCAGGCCTCCGTAACGTGCATTTCATGTGTCCCGGCCATGAAAAGGGATTCTAGCACCCGGCAGGTGCGGAGTAAAGGAGCGAGCGGAAAGAAAGGGCAGGATCTCTCTGGACATTTCAGATCACTCCAATATGTATAGGAGTATCATCAGGAGGTTGGGTGCCATGTGCGGCAGGTTCATTCAGATCACGGATCCCGAAAAGATAAAGGCGCGCATCCCCGGGCTGGAGATCGGGGAGGGGGTGCGGGAGAAGTTCAGGCAGAGGTTCAACATCGCCCCGACGCAGGACATTCTCACCGCCCTCAATTTCCCCGTCCCCCGGCTCACCTATACCCGCTGGGGGCTCATACCGTTCTGGGCGGCGGACAGGGCCGTGGGCAGCCGGATGATCAACGCCCGGGCGGAAACGGCCGCTTCGAAACCCTCCTTCAGGGAGCCCCTGAAGAAGCGGCGCTGCCTCATCTTCAGCGACGGCTTCTTCGAGTGGAAGCGGGAAGGCACGTCGAAGAGGCCCTATTTCATCAGGATGAGGGACGGCGAACCGTTCGCCTTTGCGGGATTGTGGGACAGCTGGAAAGACAGGCAGACGGGGGAGACCGTCCTTTCGAGCACCATCATCACCACCGCTGCCAACCGCCGCCTGGCGGATGTCCACGACCGGATGCCCGCCATCCTGGAGCCGGGGATGTACGGGGTCTGGCTGAATTCCCTCCCGGAGCCGGCGGACAATCTCGCCAGGTGCATCAGGCCCTATCCCCACGACGACCTGGAGATGGTGGAGGTGTCAGGGTTGGTGAACAGCCCCGGGAATGATTTTCCCGAAGTCATCAGGCCGGTCTGAGCCCGGGCGGGGGGGTCCCGGGGGCACGGGGGTCGTGCACAGGGCAGGATTGACGCACCCTGGATTTCAGCGGGGGTTCCCGGGGGAACGGGGGTCGTGCCGGAACCGGGAGGGAGGAGGCTTCGCCTGTGCAGGGCGCGGTGCGAGGGGCTCTTCAGGGTTCGTGCCGGAATCGAGCGGGCGGGTGCTTCGCCCCTTCACGCTGACGTTGCGCAGACGGCATCACCGGTCGCCGGTATTCCGGAAACCATGGTTTCCCTCCCGTCAATCCGCGTCGATGATGGCACCGCACTCTTCACACCGGTACCGCGTTTTCCCGTCGCCCGGTATGCTGATCTCCTCGAACTCGGAACTTTTCACACCATGGGCCTCACGGCATTCGGGGCAGCAGCCGCCATTCAGCTCTTCAGCGGCGATGGTCAGATGACAGCGCCGGCACCGGAGCTTGCGCGTGGCCGGCCGGGGGATGAGGGCCAGGTGAAGATGCCTGCAGGAATCCATGCCGATTGTGCGCTACGCCCCTTTCCCCTCGCTGCAGCCGCACTTGTCCTTGCAGCAGAATCTCTTGCAGACCAGGCAACCGACGCCTGCCAGGACGCCGAGGAGTATGAGTTTCGCGAGAATCTTTTTCATGTCCGCCTCCGGAAGAATTTGGTGATGCGTAAAGCTAACCCCCAGGACCGTTTCAGTCAAGCCCGGAGAAGCGGTCCCGGGTTCCAGGAAGTACCATGAGCGGTCCTGCTCAAAGGCGACCGGGGAGAGGGCAGTTTCTCCGCCGCATCCCTTCCTGCGGCCGGCCAGGCTGTCCATGATGACACCTTCCAATCCGGCCGGGGGAGGCCATCATGGATGGGGGGCCGGGTGGTGCACGATATGGCATGACGCACTCTGAGCGTTATAAATGAATGCAATCATGAACGTGGGGGCCGGGTGGCGCACCGTACCCCAACTGGCTTGACACCTGGCTGCGCCCCGTTACTTTAACCCTGTGAGCAGAGCGAGCCATACGGCCGGGGACATTTCCCTGGTTTTCTCGGGTGAAGCGGGCCAGGGCCTGCAGACGCTGGAGCAGCTGGTCACGAGGCTGTTCAAGCGTGCGGGGTATCACGTCTTCTCATACAGCGAGGTCATGTCGAGGATCAGGGGGGGGAACAACACCACCCGGCTGCGCATCTCCTCCCGCAGGGTCGCCTGCTGCCTGAGGAGGATCGACATCCTCGTGCCCCTGCATGCGGGGGCCATGGCGCGGCTTCGGGAGGGGATAACCCCGGAGACGGTCATTCTCGGTGACCCTGCCTTCATTGACGCCGCGTATCGTGACGGCAGCCAACCCGTCGTAGAGGTCCCGCTCGCGGAAATGGCCAGGGAAGCGGGTGGAGACATCTACCTGAACGTCCTTCTGGCGGGGCTGCTCTCGGGGCTGTTCTGCCTGGACGAGGCCCTGCTCGAAGACCTGATCGGGGAATTCTTCGGCAAGGCAGGCGAGGACCGTGTGGGCAGGAACCTCGAAGCTGCCCGGAGGGGCTACGGCCGGGGGTCGCACGTGCTGAAAGCCGGCCAGGTCCTGCCTTTCCCGGAGCGATCCGAAGAAGCCAGACGCGAGCTCCTGCTGACCGGTGTCGATGCGGTGGGCATCGGCGGGCTCGCGGGGGGGTGCTCCTTCGTGTCTTCCTACCCCATGTCGCCGTCGACGGGCCTCCTGCTGTTTTATGCCCGGCATGCACAGGAGTTCGGCCTGGTGGTGGAGCAGGCGGAAGACGAGATCAGCGCGATCAACATGGCCCTGGGGGCGTGGTATGCCGGGGGAAAGGCCCTGGTGACCACCTCGGGAGGGGGCTTTTCCCTCATGGTCGAGGGGTTGAGCCTTGCGGGGAGCATAGAATCCCCGGTGGTGATTCACCTGGGCCAGCGGCCCGGGCCGGCCACCGGCCTGCCCACGCGCACGGAGCAGGCGGACCTCGAGCATGCCCTGTATTCCGGCCATGGAGAGTTCCCCAGGCTCATACTTGCGCCGGGCACCCTGAAAGAGGGGTACGACCTGGCGCGCCACGCCTTCTTCATGGCGGACAGGTTCCAGATCCCGGTCTTCATCCTCACGGACCAGTACTTTCTCGAAGGCCTCTGCACCGTGGGCTCGCTGGATATCCCGTCTCGAGAGCAGGAAAGCTTCATCGTCGAAACCGATGCCGGCTACCGGCGTTACCGGCTCACGGAAGACGGCGTCTCCCCGAGGGGCATACCGGGTTTCGGAAGCGGCCTGGTGTGCGTGGACAGTGACGAGCACGACGAGACCGGCCATATCACGGAGGATTCCCGGGTGCGGGCCGACATGGTGGACAAACGCCTGAGAAAGATCGAGTCCGTAAAACAGGCGTGCATCCCGCCGACGCTCACGGGCAGCGAAGACTTCAGGCACCTCGTCGTGGGCTGGGGATCGACGTTCGCCGTGGTCAGGGAGGCGCTGGACGTGCTGAAACGCACGGACCTGGCTTTCCTGCACTTTTCCCAGGTATACCCCCTGCACCCGGCGGCCGCCGGGATCATGAAGCGTGCCGAAAGGCGGATCATCCTCGAGAACAATGCCACTGCCCAGCTCGGGAAGCTCATCAGGCAGCAGACGGGCATCGGGTTCGAGGGAAGGATTCTCAAGTACGACGGCTTTCCCTTCCTGCTCGAAGAGGTCGTGGAAAGGCTGGAAGTGCTGCTCTAGCGGGGAGGAGCGACGATGGACGCAAGCGATTTCGATCTTCCGGGCCCGCTCGATATCGCCTGGTGCCCGGGGTGCGGCAATTATCACATCCTCGCGGCCCTCAAGTCCGCCCTTGCGAGGCTGGGAATCCAACCCGGGGCATTGGTGGTCGTCTCGGGCATCGGCCAGGCGGCAAAGGCCCCCCAGTATCTGAAGACCAACTTTTTCAACGGCCTCCACGGGAGATCGCTTCCGGTGGCCTCGGCGGTCAAAGCGGCAAACCCGGGGCTCACGGTGATCGCTGAAAGCGGCGACGGGTGCATGTACGGGGAGGGGGGGAATCACCTGCTCCACGCCATCAGGAGAAACCCCGACATCACCGCCATTGTCCACAACAACATGGTGTATGCCCTGACCAAGGGCCAGGCGTCACCGACGAGCCTGCGGGGGTTCGTGACCCCGGTGCAGGTCTCGGGCACGTGCCAGGACCCCTTCAACCCCCTCGCCATAGCCGTGGCGCTGGACGCCTCCTTCGTGGCAAGGGCCTTTGCCGGGGATGAGGAAGAAACCGCGGGAATCCTGAAAAGGGCCATTTCTCACAAAGGGTTCGCCCTCGTGGACATCTTCCAGAACTGCGTCACCTTCAACAGGGTCAACACCTTCCAATGGTTCAAAAGCCACACGTATTACGTCGACGGGTCATACGACCCTTCTGACAGGGATGCCGCCTTCTCCACGGTCGTGCGCACGGACAGGTTCGCCCTGGGGGTGCTGTACCTCGGTTCCGGAAAGCCCACCTTCTCGGAGTGCCAGGGCATGCGGGACACGCCCCTTCACCGGCACCGGGTAAACCGTGAAAAGATCGCGGCGTTGCTGGAAGCAAAAAGGGCGTGAGCAGCGGCGGGTCCCACGATGCCCCGAACACGACTGCCTGCCTTGCGTTGCTGGAAGCGAAAAGGGGGTGAGCAGTGGCGGGGCCGGGCCGGGACAGATGGCCATGGCCCGGTTCTGCCCCATTCGGGATGAAAAGGGCCCGCCCTCGTGCGTCGAGGGCGGGCCCTTTTGCTCAGGCCGTTAAAACAGCGGGAAGGACCGGTGGGCGAAGAGGTCGAACACCAGGGTCATGCTGAAGAAGTTCTCGTCGAAGACCGGCGCCCCGGAAGAATTCATGAGGATGGTGCCGGACTCGCCCAGCGGGAACATGCTTTCTATCCGCATCGGCCCTCTCCTCCCGAGCTCCACGCAGTGGGCGTAGGTCGACCGGGAAGCGAAAGGCATCTCCCACACCTTGCCGAGCATGCTGTGGTTGTAGGCGATCCTGCCCCGGGCTCCCGCTCCCCACGGCTGGGGCCCCAGGGACTCCAGCACCGAGTCCAGGGCCTGCACGATGATCGCTGCCGCCGTCTGGGGCGCCGAGGGGTCACGGTCGTTCCGGAACCAGTCGCAGGTGTTCGCGACGCCCGATGACGATCCTGCCAGGCTGTGGAGAAGCACGTTGAAGAGGCGGTTGGTGTCCTCCCTGGCATAGAGGGTGGTGCTGCCCGAAGGCAGGTTGAGCTCGTCGGCGAAGGTCAGGCGCAAAACCTCCCTGATCCACGCGTCCATGAGCACCCATGCATCGGCGCGGTCCTCACCGAAGGCCCACAGCTCCGGTCCGCCGGCGACGAAATGTCCGTCCCAGGCCTCCAGCAGGCCCAGGGCCGACTGCCGGGATGGGGTGAGGCCCGCGCTCTGAACCGCGGCCGTGAAGGGGCCCTGGACGAATTCCCAGGGGTTGCCCCCCCCGCCGAACGAATCGGTTGTCGCGATGAAGAGGGCGAGGTCGCGCAGGTTCTCGAACGTGAGCCTGCCGGTGGAGCTCAGGTAATCGTCGATGACGTGGGCCCGGTGGAACGGCCCGAAGAGGTAGGAAACGCTGTTGGGCGGGTCGTTGTAGGAGGGGCTGGTCTTGTTGTTCCATCCGCAGTAGTAGCCCTGCCGGTTGTTCCGGTCGGTCGAGCGGGCTATGAGGGCCGAAGCGTCCCACTCGAGCGGCGCCCCGAGCATTCCCTGGGGCACCCTCCATTCGCCCGGGTCGCGCAGGGGGTCTCTGCCCGACATCCAGTAGGCGATGTTCCCGTCGCGGTCCGCGTAGCAGAAGTGCTGACTCACCGCAACGCCCTCGATGGCCCTGCCGAAATCATCCATGCTTTGCGCCCGGGCGAAGTCGAGATATGCCTTGAGGGTCCGGAATTCGTAACCCTCGTGGGAATATTTCCAGGACACGATGGGGTTTGCCGGGCTGGGGACATAGGAGCCGCGGTCGAAGGGCATGGGGTTGATGACAGGCCCGTGGGATGACCGGTAAATGGGAATCGTTACGGGCGGCGCACCGGCGACGAGGATGGTCTCCATCCTGACGGGATATTCCAGGCTCGGATCATCCGGGCTTTCCAGGTAATAGTCGGTGGTATGGGCGTGGCCCACCTGCATGGACCAGGCATGGTGCGGCGTTCTGCCTATGACGATCCCCGGCAGACCGGGCACCGACATGCCGGATATCTTGAGCCCCCCTCCCATGATCGAGCCTTCGCACACGATGGAAGGGACGTCGAAGCCCATCTGGGGGCCGGAGTAGATGATGGGCTTGCGGTTGAGGGTTTTTCTCCCCGAGACCACCCACGCGTAGCTTCCCATGCGAACGCGCGCATTGATGTCGGTGAGCGTCCTGTTCACGTCGTCGAGCCTTCCGCCCAGGGACTCGGCCAGGGAAGCGTAGTCGCAGTTGTCGTTGATCCGGGCGCCCTCGTCAGCGCTCTTCGCGGCGGCGGCGGGCGCAGTCGCGAGGGAGGCCCTCGCCATGAGGGGCGCTGGAGCGGCGGCCGGCGGGAGGTAGGTGAGGGCGTCGGGGTCGTTCGTCCACCGGAGGTCGTCGAACATGCCCATTCCCGCGAGGGGCCCGTAGACCGTCTTGAGCGTCTGGAGGAGGGCGGCGTTCTGGAGCTGTGCCTGGTCGAGGGCCTCGCAGTCGAACTCCCTCAGCATGAGCGCTTCCCAGGCCAGCACGTCCTCGGGCGACCAGTATGCCGGGCTGAAGTGCGCGGCCCTGAACTCGAAGGGCAGGAGCGAGGGGTTGGCCCGTATCTCGTCTATGCGGTTGTTGATGCCGTCGGTATAGGCATCGAGAACGATCTGCGTTTCGAGGTCGAGGGCGGCGTACCCGTCGGTGAGCTGCTGATCGGAATATCCTATGGTCCGCATGAAGATGTCGGTCTTCAGGTTCGAGTTGTCCGATCCGGCACCGAACACCTCGGAGAGCCTTCCCCG
>JAKLDU010000003.1:11732-12438 GCA_022703355.1 Deltaproteobacteria bacterium
TGACCCAGGTCGTGAGGACGTTGACCCTGCTGAGGGGGAAATCCTCACCGAGGACCCGGTAGCGGAGGCCGTCCTCGGGCATGACGAGCGCTTCCATGGTCCCGTCGACGGCTTTGAACCTGCCGGTTATGTCCCTTCCGTTGAGCCAGGCCTTGAAGGTGGAAGCCTTCGCATCGGCGCTCAGCCTGACGCGTATGGCAACGGGATAGGAGTCCACCACCGCGCTGTTTCCCGGCGAAAGGATCCGGCTGATGCTGTCCGATGTACCGAGCCCCAGGGCCTGTGCCGTGAAAGGCAGGGCCAGGAGCATGAGGGCCAGGGCCAGTGAAGCGACTCGTTTCTTTTCCATAGACACCTCCTCTCAGGTTGGAACCTCGTGCCGTTTCCGTGATCTGGAGTCACCATTCCCGGGGAAGGATTTCTCCAGGGGGCCGAAAGCGTGAACCGAATCAGCGCAAGCTGATAGCATGATAAATCACATTATACTAAAATATACATCCGGATCCGCCAAAAGCAAGGGGGGTTAGCCCGGCCTGACGGGTCAGGCCCCCGGCACAGCCCCCTGGTCCCTGCCGGGCCTTCTCTTTGTCCGGGTCGCCGCCTTCAGCGCGGCTTTCTTCTTGAACACCGGGACCACGAGCAGGGTGTAGAGCGTGCAGAGCAGGAAGAAGGCCCCCATGACGACGGCCACGAGGTAGTTCTGGAA
>JAKLDU010000003.1:12453-58215 GCA_022703355.1 Deltaproteobacteria bacterium
ATGGTCCGTGGTTGCGCCCAGGAAGATCCCCACGAGCAGTCCCCCGAAGATCACCGCCGCGACCACGGGCAGCACGGGCCCCAGCGGCACGCGGAAGTCCGTCGCCCGGCCCGGGAACTTTTTCCTGAGCCTGAGCACGCACACCGCCATGACCACGTAGATGAAGCACTCCAGCGCCGCGGCGATCATGATGATGAAGAGGTACTGCCCGGTGACGAAGATGATCACGCTCAGGACCAGCGCGTAGGCCACCAGCGCGAGGATCGCCACCCAGGGCGTCGCGTGGTCGGGGTGCAGCTTCGAGAAGACCCCGGGCAGCACGTGGTCCCGGGCCATGGCGTAGGTGAAGCGCGAGGTGTTCAGGAGTCCCGCGTTGAAGGAGGTGACCGAGGCCAGCACGCTCAGGCACGCGAAGAGGAGCACGCCGGTGGTGCCGAAGAGGTTCCTGCCCAGGAGGATGTGCGGGATGGGCGTGCCGCTCGCGCGCTGCTCCGGGGTGAGGCCCACCCAGACGGCCACGGAAAAGAGCGAGTACACGACGCACAGCAGGCCGATGGCGATGAGCATGCCCCTGCCGATCATCCGGTAGTCCGTGGTTTCCTCGGCCAGCGGGGTGACCCACTCGAAGCCCACGAAGAGGAACACCCCCAGGCCTGCGGCGCTGAGCACGGTGGAGAGCGTGAACCTCCCGCTGCCGAAAGCGCCCCTCAGGTCCACGCCGGCCCTGGAGATGGCGTACACCGAGACCAGCGCCAGCAGGAGGAGCATGGCGAAGGTCATGATGTCCTCGGCGGTGCCCGCGATCTTCACGCCCCGGTAGTTGAGGTACGCCACGAACAGGATGAAGACACTCAGCCAGACGGCCCGGTCCACCTCGGGGTTGATCATGGTGAGGGAGTCGGTCATGACCTTCGAGAGCACGAAGCTCTCCGCCCCCACCATGGAGATGCCCAGCACCACGTAGAACATGCCGATGATGATGGCGAGCTTCTCGCCCCAGGCGTTCTGGATGAAGAGCTTGATCCCGGCCGCCGAGGGGTACTGGGAGGTGAGCTCGGAAAAGCACATGGCCGACAGCAGGCAGCAGACCCCGGCCACCAGCACCGAGACCCAGGCGAGCTCCCCGGCCACGAGGGTGGCGATCTGGAGGGCCGCGATGTAGCTCGACGTGGCCAGGGCCATGCCGGCGGACGAGGACACCACGGTCCTGAGCTTGAGCACCTTCTTCAGCTGGGTCATGAAGCCTCCTTGGGCAGGGGGGTCAGGTCACACGTCCGGCCAGATGATCATGGTGATGGCGTCGAGCCGCACGACGTCCTCCTGGGACGCCTTCACCCTGATCTCGCCGTCGAGGTATTTCCGGGACGGGTTCAGGTCGCCCCAGAACATGTCGCAGAGGTTCTCGCTCACGGTGGTGACGATGATGTCCGGCACGCTCCTCGCACCGGCCTCGAAGCCCGTGATCTCGCCCTTGACCACGTCCATGGTGAAGTGGTCGCCCGTGTCCTCCGCAAAGAAGTGGATGAGCCTGGACCAGTCGCGCTGCATTCTCCTCAGGCGGGCGTTGCCGTTGCACTGCACCTGGTAGTCCGCCAGGGCCTCCAGGATTTCGTCTTTTGTCGCCATGCGATTCCTCCGTCAGTCGTTCTTCCCGATGCCGCCTTCCCGCGAGAGCTCCCGCATGGAGTCCTCCAGGGCGTTCAGCACGAAGTCCACCTCGTCTTCGGTGATCACCAGCGAGGGCATGAAGCGGCAGATGGCGGGGTCGTTGCCCGTGTACACCGCGATGACCCCCCGCTCCGCGAGCTTCTTCGTGAGCCTGGGACCCATGGACTGGTTCGTGTACTGCAGACCCATCATGAGCCCCTTCTGCCGCACCTCCAGGAGGAGGTCCGGGTAGTCCTCCAGGAGCCGGTCGAAGCCTGCCCGGAAGCGCTGCCCCATCCTGTCCGCGTGGTCCGCGAGATGGTGCTTCTGGATGTAGTCGATGGTGGCCAGGCCCACGATGCACCCCAGATCGGACCCGCCGAAGGTGGAGAGGTGGATGAAGGGGTGGGGGATGAAAAAGTCCATGAGCTCTTCCTTGAAGATTGTGGCGGAGATGGGGTAGATCCCGCCGCCCAGGGACTTGGCCACGGTCATGATGTCCGGCACCACGCCCCAGTGCTCGGAGGCGAACATCTTCCCGGTGCGGCCCAGCCCGGTCTGGATCTCGTCGAGGATGAGCAGGGCCTCGTGCTCGTCGCAGATCTCCCGCACTTCCCGGAGGTAGCCCTCGGGGGGTATGTTGATGCCGCCCTCACCCTGGATGGGCTCGAGGATCACCGCCGCGGTGTTTTTCGTCATGACCCCCCGGAGGGCCTGCGCGTCTCCGAAGGGCACCATCCTGAAGCCCGGGACGAGGGGCTCGAAGGGCTCCCTGTAGGCGTCCCGGCCGATGGCCGAGAGCGCGAACCCGGTGTGGCCGTGGTAGGCCTTTTCCGTGTAGACGATCTCCTTCTTCATGGTGTAGCCCCGGGCGAGTTTGATGGCCGCGTCGTTGGCCTCCCCGCCGCCGGTGCCGAAGAGGGAGCAGGCGAGGTCGCCCGGGGTCACCTCCGCGAGCTTCTTCGCCAGGTCCGCCTTCTGCTTGGAGCACAGGAGGAAGACGCCGATGTCCAGCGTGTCCAGGGCGTCTTTGAGGGCCTGGACGATCTCCGGGTTGTGCCGGCCCGCGTTCATGATGCCCGAGCCGGTCTGGCAGTCGATGAACTTCCTGCCCGTGACGTCCCACACCGACGCCCCCTCGCGCCTGCCCTCGATGATGTCGAGGCCGGCGCTCTTCATGGTGCGGGCCTTCATGGGGCTCACGAACCGGGTGAAATCGGCCAGGGCCTGCTTCTTGATCCCTTCAAGGTCTGTCGGCATACGTCCTCCTCTCCTGCGCGCTTTCAGCCGGCGCATCCTTCATGCCCGCCCGGGGCTGCCCGGCCCCCGCTTTTTCCGGGCAGGGCGAAAGGTCATTACGCGAAGACAAGGCGAAACCCCCCAAACGGGAATGGCAACGGGGACATAGTAAGGCGCCGGAAGAATGCCTGTCAAGTTATATTGACATATGGTAATACCTGTACGGCCGCCCTTTCCGGGTCTGATTCGCATGACTGTGCGACGTTTCGGATCCGCATCGAAATGTCGCCCTTTCCGGGAAATGTGCCCGGGCCTGATTCGACAGAAAATGGGGCAGCCCTTTCATTCTTGACTTTCCCTGCCGCGGGTGTTCTCATGACATGAAACTCTTTTTCTTTCCAGGGAATGGGGATGAGGGGCACGGCCATGGACACCAGGCACGGAGACGGCGCAAAGATAGGGGTGGCCCGTCTGTCCATCATCTCCAACTCGGTGCTCATCATCGCCAAGCTGGCAGTCGGCACGGTCATGGGTTCGGTCTCGATCATTTCCGAGGCGGCCCATTCGGCCGTGGACCTCATGGCGGCCTTCATCGCCTACTTCTCCGTGCGCACCTCCGGCAAGCCCGCCGACCGTGAGCACCCCTATGGCCACGGCAAGATAGAGAACATCTCGGGCACCGTCGAGGCGGTCCTGATCCTCCTGGCCGCGGGGTGGATCGTCTACGAGGCGGTCACGAGGTTCATCCACCCGAAACCCCTGGAGTCGGTGGGCTGGGGGGTGCTGGTCATGCTCTTCTCGTGCGTCATGAACCTGGTGGTGTCCCGCAGGCTTTTCCAGGTGGGGAGTAAGACGGACTCGGTTGCCCTGAAGGCCGACGCCTGGCATCTCATGACCGACGTCTACACCTCGGCAGGCGTCATGCTGGGGCTCCTGGTCATCTGGATCGCCGAGAACCTCATGCCCGGCAGGCATTTTCACTGGATCGACCCGCTGGCCGCCATCGCCGTCGCCCTGCTCATCGCCCACACCGCCTGGCAGCTCACGGTCCAGTCTGCCCGCGACCTCCTGGACGTAACCCTGCCCTCCAAGGAGAAGGCGGCCGTCACCGAGGTCATCGCCAGCAGGTACCCGGACGTCCACGGGTGGCACAAGCTCACCACCCGCAAGTCCGGGAGCTTCCGCTTCATCGAGTTCCACATGCTCGTGGACCCGAGGATGACGGTGGCGGAGTCGCACCGGATCACGGACGAGATCTACGCGCTGATCAGGGGGCGCCTGCCCAACGCCACGGTGACCATCCACGTGGAGCCCTGCGACGGCAGGTGCGACGAGGAATGCCTGCGCACCTGCATGCTCCCCGAGGAGGAGCGGGACAGGACGCGCAGCCGGCACTTTCCGGGCAAGCCGGAGGAAACGCCCCCGGGCTAGCCCCTCCGCTCGATCCCTTCCCAGTACTTGTCCTCGAGCTCCTTCTTGCTCATCTTGCCGTCTATGTGCCGGGGCAGGGCGGACACGATCTCCACGTACCTCGGGATCTTGTAGCCCACCAGCCGCTGCTCCCTGCAGAACTCGATGATCTCGTGATCGCTCAGGGCGGCGCCGTCCTTGGGCTGGACGATGGCGGCGGGCACCTCGCCGAGGACCTTGTCGGGATACCTGATCACCGCCACGTCGAGGACCTTGCCGTGCCGCTTGATGGCGGTCTCGATCTCGTTGGGAAAGACGTTCACCCCGCCGGTGATGATCATCTCCTTCTCCCTGCCCGTGAGGTAGAGGAAGCCGTCCTCGTCCATGCGGCCCCGGAGGCCGTCGTCGAACCAGGCCAGGCCGTCTACGAAGGTGAAGGACCTGCTGGCCTTCTCGGCGGAGCCCACGTAGTCGAGGTTGAGCGTGGTGAGCGAGCGGGACAGGACGCTGCCATCTTTGCCCGGCGGGCACCAGGCGCCCGTTTCCTTGTCGTAGATCCGGGTCTCTGCGCAGCGGATCTTGCCCACGCTCTCGTAGCGCTCCGGCTTTTCCTCGTAGTCCGCGGGCATGAGCACCGAGGAGGCCGCGATCTCCGAGGAGCCGTAGAACTCGGTGAACACGTTCTTCGGGCAGCCCCGGGAGCGGAAGAACCCGTTCGTGGCCCGCTTGAGCTCGGGGGTTGCCGGCGCGGCCGCGCAGATGAGCGTGTGCATGGTGGCCAGCGAGTACCGGTTCTTCACCCGGTCGGGCAGGCTCAGGATCTTCTCGAGCATGGCGGGCACCACGAAGACCCAGTTGATGCGCTCTTCCTCGATGAGCTTCAGGAAGCCCTCGGGGGTGAAGCTCTTCATGATCACGCCCGTGCCCCCCAGGAGGATGAAGGGCACCCAGGCGGCGATGGTGCCCGCATGGTACAGCGGACCGGGGATGAGGCAGCGCATGTTCTTCGTGACCGGGTCGCTGATCTCGGTGCCCCCGAAATAGTACATGAAGCTGAACTGGAGGATGAGGAACCGCAGGTATTCCCCCAGCGAGACCCCCGGGGGCGTGGCGAGGTCGCTGAAGGCGTAGCCGATGCTGTCGAAGTAGTTGACGTTCTTGGGCATGCCCGTGGTCCCCCCGGTGTAAGGGTTCAGGGCCACGATGAAGCGGGTGGCGGGCATGGAGTCCGGTGCCCGTGCCAGCAGGGCCTCGTAGGAAAGCATGCCCTCCGGCGCTTTTCCGCCGGCCACGATGAAGTGCTCCACCGTGGGGATAGAGTCCCTGATGGCGGTGACGGCAGGGATGAACTCATGGCTCAGGATGATCGCCCGGGCCTTCGTGGCGTTGATGGCGTGGATCAGCTCCGGGCCGGTCATGTGCCAGTTGAGGAAGGGCATGGGACAGCCGATGAGCGAGCACGCGAAGAAGGCCTCGAAGAACTCGCTGCCGTTGCAGAGGATCTCCGCGCAGCGGTCTTTGGGCTTGAGCCCGAGGGACTGTAAGGCGTTGGCGAGCTTGAAGACCCTGGCCTTCATGTCCCCGTAGGTGAAGCGCCCCTCCCCGGAGATGATGGCCTCACGCTCGCCGAACACCTCCCAGAGCGACACGAGAAAGTCCGGCGCGATCTTCTCGAGCCGGAAGCCCAGGAGCGACCTGAGCGTGCGGAGGTGGCCCGTTCTGCTGCCGATGGTCAGGAAGATCTTCAGGGCGTTTGTGCCCCCCCACTGCTTGAGAAAGGTCCGGAGCAGCCCCCCGGTCTGCTCCATCGAGGCCAGGAGCGGGATGGCCCTGGCGAGCTCCATAAACCCTTTTTTGTGCATGAACCCTCCTCGTGATGGTGAATGCCTTCCGTGACATGAAGCAATGTGCGCTTTCCCCGGTTTCCCGCGGGAGGGTCTTCCGGGTGGAGAAAAAGCCGGGCGCCTCCCCCTGCACAGAAAACGATGAACGGCACAAAAGCAAGTATCCAATATTACTAACATACAATATGCCAATGATCAATGGCGATCGTCCCGCGGGTGAGGGAACTGACAAAAAGCCATACGGAAGAGGGGGATGTGCGATCGATGGCGACCGTCCCGAGGGTGAGGGAACAGGGCGTGCGCCAGGGGAGGAGGAAGGGGGCGCCGGCAATCGGTGCGTGAGCGCACTGGAAACCGGGAGGAATCCCGCCATCGGGTCCGCTGCCAGAAAAGGCTTGATCCCTCCGTACGACTGGGTGAAGATGAGGCCTTGAACTCCAGGGGGGAAAGGATCGCAGGGCATGAGGAGGCCGGGAAGGGTGGACACACGGGAAAGGGCCACGGTGGGGAATGCCCGCCGCCGGGTTTTCTTCCGGGCCGCCTGCCTGCTCGTCCTGGCCCTGTTCTCCGGGCAGGGTGCCCCCCTCTGTGCGAAAGACCTGTCATCGAACCTGCCCGGCGGGATGGCATGCGGCGGTCCGCCCGGCGGGGCCTTCTTCTGGTGGGTGCCTGAGGGCGGTGAGCTGTGGGCCTGCCCCCGGTGCGGGCAAAGGGACAACGCGGGCTGGGCAGCCAGGTGCCCCGCCTGCGGGGGGGCGAAATACAATCCCGGAGGGTACCTGCTGAACCCGGCGGGGAAGGCGCCCGTCACCGGGGGGTATTCGCCCGGCCACCTTGCGGTGGATCTCGGCGCACACAGGGGCTCCCGGGTGTATGCGGCTGAAGACGGGGTCGTCTTCGAGGCGCGGAAGGACCGGTGGGCGGGGAACGTCGTGAGCATGGTGCACGCGGACGGCCTCAAGACCCTGTACGGTCACCTCCAGGAATATCGTGTGGCCCCGGGGTGCTTCCTGAGAAGGGGTGAGGTCCTGGGCCTTGCCGGCAGCACCGGCGCCTCCACGGGCCCGCACCTGCATTTCGAGGTCACCCTCGACGGGGTTCCCGTGGACCCGCTCCCGTACCTGGGGCGCTGAGGCGCCTCCGCCTGCAGGGTCGATGCAGTGCCCGGCGGTGTCCCGCCCCACTCCCGTACCTTGAGCGCTGAGGCGCTTCCGCCTGCAGGTCAGCCGGGAAGGGCCGGGCTTCCCCGGGGGAAGCGGGCGCCGGGAAGGGAGCAAAAAGCCCTCTGCACCCGTTTCCGAAGGTTTTCCCCGGTCAGGGGCGATCGTGGCCTGACTGCGGCTCTCCGGTCTCAGGAGAGCCGGTTCCGCCCGGGCGGCGCATGAGCCGGGCGATGGCCTTGCGGTTCAGGAGCACGTCCTTGCGCAGGAAATTGACCTGTGAGGCGAGAAAGCCGAAGGACAGGATCTGCATGCCCCCCAGGACGAACAGCACCATGAGGGTGAGCAGGGGCCGGTTGGGGTTCAGGGCCTGCACGCTGTAGAGCACGAAGAGGTACGCGCCCAGGCCCAGGCCCACCAGGGTGAGCAGGAGGCCCAGCATCCCGAACAGCAGGCTCGGCCGCTCGAACACGGTGAAGACGATGTGGGAGATGGCGGTGGCCCGGAAGGCGAACTTCGACGAGCCCCGCTTCCGGGAGGTGAGCGTGGCCGGGATCTCCCGGACCTTGTAGCCCATGGCCAGGACCTTCGAGAGGATCTCCAGGTGGATCTCCTTGCCGTCGGATTCGAGGTCCAGGCTGTCGATGACCTCCCTGCGGTAGCACCTCACGATGCAGGTCAGCGTGTTGAGGTCCTGGGGGATGGCCGCCTTGAGGATCCTGTTCCCCAACCGGGAGATGAAGAGCCGGTCCCGGGGGACCCCCTCGGTGGCGCCGCCTTCCATGTAGGGGCTCGCGAGCACGACGTCGACCTCGTCCTCGCGGTCGAGGGCGCGGGCCATCTCGATGATGTACTTCGGGTCGTAGGAGAGGTCCGCGTCGATGGTGGCCACGTACCTTCCCCGGGCGAGCTTGAGCCCGTGGCGCAGGGCCTTTCCCCTCCCGCCGTTTTCCCCGTAGCCGCCCAGCCGGACCTGGGCGTTGCCCCGGGCCAGTCCCTCGAGGATCGCGAGGGTCCCGTCCGTGCTCCCGTCGTTCACCGGGATGATCTCGAAGCTCCTGCCCGAGGCAGACAGGACCTGGGAGACGGTGCGGACGGTGTCCCCGGCGTTCTCCTGCTCGTTGTACATGGGGATCACGACACTGATGTCGGGTGGTTCTGCGGTGCTGAGTGCGGGGCCCTCGCGTGTCATCGGCCGTATCATATAAAATTATCGGGGGGGTGTATAGCCCATATTTTCTCTTCGGGACACGCTTTCGCGGAGGGGTTTGTCCGCGTGTGTCCCCCGTAAAGAGAATCGGCAGGACGACTGCCGGGCTTCCCGAAGCGGTGGGCATCTTCAGAAGGACGGGGGGAGAGGGGCCGACGAGGTTTTTCTCCCGGCACGAAACAATCCCCATTGTGCGAAAAGGAAAAGGGACCTCTCAGGTTTCGAGAGATCCCTTTTCCTTTTTTAAGGGAGGAGTTTAGGGCGCCATCGTGAATTTCCCCTTCCGGGGTCCTTCTTTTCAGGCAGGGTTCATATTGCAACGGGGATGCCATCCGGCACTACCTTGTAACTAATTGATATTAAGCGATCAATTATCTTCGAAAAAGAAAAGAGATGCCCGCGGGGGATAAAGGATGTCCATTATTGAGTAATTGTTTTCCTAAATACGGGGCCTTCCCCGGACAGGCTTTCCCTTCGCCCGGAGCCCCTCATGCCCGGTAGAGCTTCTCCAGGAAGAGCACATAGCTTTTTGTGTCGAGGCCGAACCTTCCCGGCCTGACCCCGCCGGGGAGCGGGGCGTGGAAGTCCGTGCCCCCCGTGGGGACGAGGCCCAGCTCCAGGGCGAGCTCCAGGTAGTGCTTCTTCTGGGGTCTCGTGTGGTCGGGGTAAAAGATCTCCATGCCCTTAAGCCCCTCTTCCCTGAGGCCGCGGACGAAGGAGGCGAGCTCGCCCTTGCCGAGTCCCAGGGTGAAGGGGTGCGCGAGGACCGGCATGCCCCCCGCGTCTCTGATGGCGCGGATGGCCTCCGCGCTGCGCATCCTGTCCTTTTCCACGTACGCGGGCCTGCCCTTGCCCAGGTAGCGGGCGAACGCCTCCTCGAAGTCCCTGACGTAGCCCTTTTTCATGAGGGCCTTGGCCACGTGGGGCCGCCCGACCTGGCCGCCCTGCGAGATGCTTCTCACGTCCGACTCTAAGAGGTCCATGCCCAGGGCCCGGAGCTTCTCGAGCATCCGGGGGAGCCTCACCACCCGGGCGTGCTGGAGGCGTCCGAGGACCTCCTCGAACCCGCGCGGGAAGGTGGGGAAATACCCCAGGACGTGGAGGGTCCCGGGGTCGTAGTCGATGCTCACCTCCACGCCGGGGATGACCCGGATGCCATGTTCGAGGGCCAGCTTCTCCGCGGACGAAGCGCCGGCGACGGTGTCGTGGTCGGTGAGTGCGATGGCCTCCAGGCCGGATTCCCGGGCGAGGGTGGCGAGTCCTTCGGGGCTCAGCTCTCCGTCTGAGGCCGTCGTGTGGAGGTGGAGGTCAGCCTTGACGTGCACCGGCGAATCGCCTACCCGGGGACCGAGGCTTCCAGCACCTGGGCGATCTTGTTCTTGAGCTCCGTGAGGTCGGAGGACTTGACGACGTACGCGTCCGCCGCGATGGACTTGACGTCCACCTTGTAGCTCCCGTAGGCGCTGCAGAGGATGACCGGCAGGTTGTAGAAGGTGTTCCTGATCTCCTGGAGGACGTCGAGGCCGTTCGTGGAGACCATTTTGATGTCGAGGACGATCACGTCGGGCTTCTCGCGGGTGATGCGCTCCAGGATGTCCGCGCCGTCGGCGGCCACGGCCACGTCGTAGCCCTCCTCCTTGAGCTCCTCGGAATACAGCAGCCTGATATGCTTCTCGTCGTCAACAATCAGCACCTTTGCCATGGGCACTCCTTTCAACCCCACCTGTCGATGATGTATGGCTTGGTCTGCTCGAAGGTCAAGCACATGTCTTCGATGTATTCCTCGGCCTGGAGGACGGACATCCCCTCGGTCTTGTTCACGTAGGACAGCGTCATGCCGTAGTAGAGCGGGATGAGCACCTCGATCAGCCGGCTGCGGTCGAGGGCCTTTCTGTGGGCGCAGATGGCGAAGTCGAAGAGGGTCTTGGCCCAGACCTGCGCGGGCATCTCGAAATGGTCCATGCTGAGCGAAGCCACTTCCCTTACCTTCTGGAGGTTCTCGAAGGAGAAGATCGACCGGTAGGTCTCCCAGTTCCGGTTGAAGCCTTCCCGGAAACGCCCGTAGAGCCTTTCCCGGTTCACCGCCAGGGGGGAGGGCATCTCCACCTCGGAGGCGCCGAACCCGAAGATGGCCGTGGGCTTGCTCCACTTGGTGGCTTTCCACTTGGCGTGGTATGCCTCCATGAGGCTGAAGATCGTGTTCATGGCCTGCCGGAACGCGGGGCCCGGGTCGAAGGAGGGGTCCCGGGGTTCGCCTGACCGGGGCTTGCCCATGAACGCCTGGCAGATGGGGACGCCCTCGTTCATGGCGATGGTGGTCATCCAGATGTCGATGCCGAACTGGCTCACGTCCTCGTTCCAGTGCTCGTTCCTCAGGAACACGCTGGCCATGGCCCCGGAGAACCCGCATTCGCCGGTTGCGGGCTGGCGCACGCGCCTGCCGTAGAGGGTCCTGGTGAGGGGGTAGGCGATGTCGTTGGTGATGCTGCCATCGTACTTGTGGCGCACGTACAGGGGCGAGACGAAGGAGAAATCCTTGAACAGGGGCTCCCCGAGGTTCTTGATCCAGCGGGGCGTCATGCTCCCGAGGGTCGCGTCCACGACGATCACCCCCCTGGCGTCGAGCTCGAGGACCTTCCGGAAGAGGGCCTTGACGTTGTTCCCCTTGCCCTTCACGCCCCGGGGGGTCGACAGGTAGATCTTGGGGATGCCCTGGGTGTCGGCGTTCAGGAAGGCGGCCTTCGTGCCGTCGGTGCTGCAGTTGTCGCAGTTGACGATGACGGAGTCCAGGTGCCCGAAATATTCCTTCAGCCCGAGGGCGGCCTGCAGCGCGGGCAAGCCGATGAGGGAGGCCTTGTTGTAGGAGGGGATCCCCACGACGAGGTCGGCTTTCTTCACCTGGGCCGGGTTGTCTTCAAAGGCCTTCATTCTCTGCTCTCCGTCAGCGGATGTCAGCCGTGTATTCTCCGTTATATGCCCGGGAATGGCAACAGGAAAGTTTCCCCGGACACCGGGGTGCGAACCTTGCGGAGCCCCTCGGAAAGGCCCTTGGGAGGGCATGGGGGGCATCGGGGGCCGGCCCGGGAAATTGCCGGGATTTCCTGAAAAAACACCGCTTGCGTTTTCATGGCATATATGGAAATCTATATAATTCTGATGTCGATGCAAGATAAACCCATCATAGTCCAGAGCGACGGCGGCATCCTGCTCGAGGTGCAGTCCCCCGAGTACGGGAATGCCCGGGACGCCATTCTGCCCTTTGCCGAGCTCATAAAATCGCCCGAATATATCCATACCTACAGGATAACCCCCCTGAGCATCTGGAACGCGGCCGCCATGGGCGTGGCCTGTGAAGACGTGCAGAAGAGCCTCGAGGCCTATTCCCGCTACGAGATCCCCGAAGGCGTGCTGTTCCGGATACGGGACGCCTTCAGCCGCTGGGACGCGGTGCGCCTCACGGCCCGCGACGAGCGGACGCTCCTGGTCGAGGTCAGGACCCCGGAGATCTTCAGTCAGTTAACCGCGAAGCCGGGCATCAAGGAGGCGGTGCTCGAGGTGACCGGCGCCCGGTCCTTTGTCATCGGCCGCGACATGCGGGGCCGGTTCAAGCACCTGCTCATCAAGGCGGGGTTCCCGGCGCACGACCTCGTGGGCTTCGACCAGGGGGACCCCCTCGGGGTTGACCTGCGGGAGACGACCTCCTCGGGCGTGCCCTTCGGCCTGCGCCAGTACCAGGTGGACGCGGGGAAGAACTTCTGGGCCGGCGGCTCCGTGAGCGGAGGCCAGGGCATTGTGGTCCTCCCCTGCGGCGCGGGCAAGACGGTCGTGGGCATCCACGCCATGGCCCAGGCCCGGATGCAGACCCTCATCCTGTGCACCAACGTCTCCGCGGTGCGCCAGTGGATAGCGGAGCTCCTGGACAAGACCACCCTCGACCCCGGGGACATCGGCGAGTACACGGGCAGCAGGAAGGAAATACGGCCCGTCACGGTCACCACCTACCAGATGCTCACCTACCGGCGGGACAAGCGCGGCCCCTTCGAGCACATGCAGATCATGAGCGCCCGCAACTGGGGTCTCCTCATCTATGACGAGGTGCACGTGGTGCCCGCCCCGGTGTTCCGCGCCACCACCGAGATCCAGGCAAAGCGCAGGCTCGGGCTGACCGCCACCCTCATCCGGGAGGACGGCCTCGAGGAGGACGCCTTCTCCCTCGTGGGGCCCAAGTGCTACGACGTCCCCTGGAAGGAGCTCGAGCAGAAGGGCTTCATCGCCGAGGCCCACTGCTACGAGATCAGGCTTCCCCTGCCGCCGGAGAAAGAGATGGAGTACGCCCTGGCCGGCGACCGCCACCAGTTCCGGATCGCCTCGGAGAATGTGAACAAGGACCGGGTCATGAAGGGCATCATGCGCAAGCACGGCGACGAGCCCGTGCTCGTCATCGGGCAGTACGTGAGCCAGCTCAAGCGGATCTCGGAGACCTTCGACGCCCCGCTCATCACCGGGTCCACCCCCAACTCCAGGCGCGACACCCTGTACGGCGCCTTCAGGCGGGGGGAGATCCCGGTGCTCGTGGTCTCGAAGGTGGCGAACTTCGCCATCGACCTGCCGGACGCCTCGGTGGCCATCCAGGTCTCGGGCACCTTCGGCTCGCGCCAGGAGGAGGCCCAGCGGCTCGGGCGCATCCTGAGGCCCAAGAAGCGGGTGTCCACGTTTTACACCCTGGTGAGCAGGGGCACCTCCGAGGAGGAGTTCGCCCACAAGCGGCAGATCTTCCTGGCGGAGCAGGGATACCGGTACACCATCGAGGAGTGGAGCGCCCATGACGTCCACGCATGACCTCCTCTCCCACATCCCGGGCTACATGGTGGAGATCCTCTCCCTGCGCATCCTCGGCAGGTCCGTGGACAGGGCCAGCCTCGCCGAGGGCCTGGGCGACGAGGCCCGGCTCAGGCGGGTGGTCGCGGAGCTGTCCGACCAGCAGCGCTCGCTCCTTCTGGACCTCTGCGAGCTGGGCGGCAGCGTGCAGTGGGACGTGCTCACCTCCGTCTACCGCAACGCCCTGGACCCCCTGAAGGATGACCTCGTGGCCATGGGGGGTGCGGGCATCGTTTTTCAGAACGGCCTGAGCGGGCGGGACCCCATCATCCTGCTGCCCTCGCTCATGCCCATCCTCGAGGAGCTGCGGCAGGAATTCTTCGCCCGGATCGAGGACCTCACCCTGGTGAAGCCCCGGCCCGTGAGCATCTGGGGGCACGTGGCCCTGCTCAACACCCTCAGGGCCTCCAGCATCCGGTGCAGGTCGGGCATGGAGCCCTTCAAGCGGGGCTGGGAGTACCTCGAGGAGAGGCTCTCGGGCATGATCGAGGTGGAGCGGGTCTACTGGGAGCTCGTGGAGCTCGGGTGCATCCGCGAGAAGAAGGGCGTCCTATGCGTGTCCTCCCAGGCGAGCGGCGAGTTTGCCATGGAGGGCGACGACCGGTATGCCCTGTGGCGGTTCATCCGCTCCTGCCACGGCTACCCGGGGCTGGAGAACAAGGTCTTCACGCTCATCCAGGACCGGGCGGTGCACCGCGGCCTGCTCATCCGCTCGCTCATCCTCTTCCTCCACAGCAGGAATCCCGAGGAGGTTTACGCCCGGGAGATGGTGAGCTCCCTGGTGGACCAGTGGCTGGGCCTGGGCATTCTCCGGCAGGACGAGGAGGGCGTCTGGGTCTGCTTCAGCGAGCATGCCTTCCGCTCGCTGAAGACCGGGAAAACCCTGGTGTCCCCCCACCCCTACTGCGACGACATCGTGATCCAGCCCAACATGGAGATCCTGGCGCCCAGGGATTTCGACCCGGTGGACCTCCTGAACCTGGGCGAGATCGCGGACCTGGTGCAGACCGACGTGGTGAGCATCTACCGCGTCACCAAGAAGTCGGTCTCCCGGGGCCTGAGGGACGGGTGGAACGCGGAGAAGATCCGGGTGTTCCTGGAGCGCATCTCCCGGCACGAGCTCCCGGACAACCTGCGCAAGACCATCCAGGGCTGGGCGAGCGAGAGGCCCGAGGCCCACATCATCCGGGGCACCTTCCTGGTGCTTTCCGGGGCCGACTGCAAGGCTTCCCGCGGGCTCGCCGAGGTGCTGCCGGGGATTTACCGGGTGCCGGAGAACTGCGAGGAGGAGATCGCGGCGCTCCTGGACAAGGGCGATGTCATCGTCCACGGCGCCGACGGGGAGAAGGAGGCGGAGGAGAGCGTGTCCTGGGGCAAGCTCCTGCCGTTCCAGTTCCTCCCCAAGACCCCCTGGAAGGAGTCCCGCAGGGAGGGCGTCTTCCCCTTCGGCATGGTTTCCCCCCTGCCGTACGGCACGAAGGGCGAGGGGGTGTTCGAGAAGGCCCTCCACGACGGCGAGTCCGTGGTCATCTTTTACCCCAGGCAGGGCTACGGGGAGATCGAGGTCAAGAAGATCAGCCCCATCTATGTCTACCGCAAGGGGGGCATCCCCTTCGTCGAGGCTTTCTGCGAGGATACGGGCGAGGGGGAGGTCTTCGACATCACCAAGGTCAGGGCCCTGCTCAAGAGCACCTGACCCTCACTTCGTCTCCGCCTCCTTCATGGACATATCAACAGGTATTCTTGACCGGTCAGATTTCCCTGACCCTCACTTCGTCTCCGTCTTCTTCATGAACTCCTTCATCTCCTTGAGCTCGTCCTCCATCCCCGGCTCGAGGTCCTGTTTGGCCTCGAGGGCCTTGTCGATGTGGAAGACGGCCGCCGGGCGCTTGCCCGTCTTGAAAAAGTACCGGGCAAACGAGACGTGGGAAAGCGTCTGGCGCTTCGATTTCTCGTAGAGGATGCCCAGCCGGTAGTCCACCTTGACGTCCTTTTTCTGGTAGGAGAGCAGGGCCCGGATGGCCTCGCCGTACTCCCCCCGGCCCTCCAGGATCTCCGCCAGGGCCATCTGCGCCCGCGCCGTGCCCCCGTAGCTCTTCAGCAGGGGGTAGGCCTCGTCCTTCCTGCCCAGGAGCGCCAGGTTTATCCCCCGGTAGGTGTCTGCCAGGGGGAGGTTCACGCCGGCGAGCAGCGTGAGCGCGTCGGCGCTGCGCCCCCTGTTCGTCTCGATCATGGCCAGCGCGAGCTTGCGGTAGGGCTCGGGCATTGCCTGGGCCCGCTGGGTCCCTTCTTCGGGGGGCAGAAGGACGCCGGCCACACCCGCCTGGAGGGTCCAGTAGTACCCGTCGGGCCGGGGCTTCTTCGCGTCAGGTGAGAGCCCGGACAGCCGGTTCGTGCTGGTGGGGTGGGTCAGGAGGTACTCGGGGAAGTTCTTCCCGCCCGTGATGCCGCCCAGCCGCGAGAGGAACCTGTCCATGGCCGTTTCGTCGTAGCCCGAGGATTCGAGGAGCTTTCTGCCGAAATCGTCCGCGTCGAGCTCGTGGCGGCGCGTGTAGGCGAGCTTGAAGTTTTCGCCCCCGCCGAGGGAGGAGAAGATGAGGGCGGCGCCCGCCTGGGGGTTCTTCGAGGCGGCCAGCGCCCCGAGGACCACGCCCAGGATGCTCGCCGCGGTGATCTGCGACTGCTGCTCGTAGGCCTGGGGGATGTGGCGCAGCTGGGCGTGCGCCATCTCGTGGCCGATGACCGCCGCGAGCTCGTCGAGGTCCCGGGCGAAGAGCAGCGTCCCCACATTGACGAAGATGTGCCCGTCGGGGATGGTGAACGCATTGACCGTACGGTCGTTGATCACGTGCACGTTGAAGGCGTAGATGGGTTTCCTGACGTGGTCCGCGAGCTTCTCCGAAAGCATCTTCACCGGCCCCGCGACCTCCTGGTCCTCCACGAGGAGGCCCTGGGCGTCCAGGGAGGTGACCACCTCCCGGGCGAGCTTGCGCTCGTCCTCGAAGGACATGGAGCGGGCGGCCTGGGGAAGGAGGACGAGCAGCGCCAGCAGGAAGGCGGGAACGATCTTTTTCATGCGCATCAGGATTGCACATTCACCCCGGCGATTTCAAGTCCCTTGTCCCTCCCGCCAGCCCCGCGGGACATGAATCGGAACGTATTCTTTCTGCAGGTACTTCTTGTAACCGGTGCAGGGCAGGGGATTACGAAACAGTAATTTTGCAATACGAAATTGTGTACCCGCGCGTCCGGCAAATATGCCTAACGCAATGATATGACAAGATATAATAACTTGGCGTGCGAATTGCCTTTTCACCTCCCGAGTACATGGGACTCCTGGAGGTGCTTCGATGAAGCATGTAAGAAATACATTGATGCTTGTCATTTTCTTTTTCGCCTTCACGCCCGCCGCGCTCCATGCCGCGTCCCTCCTGGTGAGCTGGGCCGCAAACTCGGAAAGCGACATCGCGGGGTACAAGGTTTATTACGGCACGCAGTCCCAGGTATACGGGACGCCCGTGGACGCGGGAAACGTCACGAGCTTCCAGCTGAACAACGCAGCGCCCGGAACGACCTATTATATAGCCATCACCGCCTATGACACCTCCGGCAACGAGTCCTCCTTCTCCACGGAATCGAGCATCACCGTTCCCGTCGCCGACACCACGGCGCCCACGGGGACGATCTCCATAAACGCGGGAAGCCCCGCCAGCGGCACGCGGGTGGTGAACCTCACCCTGTCCGCCCTCGACGCGTCCGGCTCGGTCGTGTCCATGAGGATCAGCAACAACGGCGTCGACTGGTCGGCCGAGGGCGCGTACGCCACGACCCAGTCCTGGGTCCTCACCGAGGGCGACGGCGTCAAGGCCGTGTACGTGATGTACAAGGACGCCGCAGGCAACTGGAGCCAGCCCGTAAGCGACACCATCAGCCTCCTCCTCGACACCGACGGCGACGGGGTGTCGGACGCGTGGGAAGTCTCCTACGGGCTCGACCCCAGCAACCCCTCCGACGCCGCGCTGGACTCCGACTCGGACGGATTCTCGAACCTTGAAGAGTACTACAACAACACCGTGCCCGTCCTCGCCTCCGACGGCCTCCCCGTTGCGCGGGCAGGCGCCGACAGCCAGGTGGCGCCCATGAGGGTGTACCTCGACGGGTCGACCTCCACGGATCCCCACAACCTGGCCCTCACCTACGCATGGTCCTTCGTGAGCGGTCCCGCTTCCGTCGCCATCGAAAACGCGACGAGCGCCCGGGCGAACTTCGTGGGCATCAAGACGGGAACCTACCGCTTCACGCTCACCTGCTCCAACGGCAAATCGCAGGCTTCCGACTCGGTTGACGTCACCATTCTGAACGTCGCACCCACCGTGAGCGCCGGCGACGACATGACAATCGTCGTCAGCACCCCGGTCACGCTCCATGCCGCGGGCGCAGACTCCAACGAAGACAACCTCACCTACCTGTGGCGCCTCGTTTCCGGCCCGGCGGCCGTTGCCGACAGGAGCGGCCAGGACAACGCGCTCACGCTCTCTACCGCCGGCCAGTACACCTTCGCGGTCACCTGCTCCGACGGACTGCTCTCGAGTGCGGCCGACCAGGTCAACGTGACGGTGAACGCGGCGAACAACGCCCCCACGGCCGAGGCGGGAAGCAACCAGACCGTGCAGCTGGGCAGCCAGGTCGCCCTCGACGGCAGTGCGTCCGCCGACCCCGACGGCAACACCCTGAGGTACGCGTGGTCGCTGGTGTCCGGCCCGGCGGCAGTGACGATCCAGAACTCCACAACTGCCGCGGCATACTTCACCCCCACCGCCACGGGCTCCTACGTGGTCCGGCTCGTCGTGTCCGACGGCTACGTCTCCTCCACCGCCGACACGGTGACGGTCACGGTGGTGAAGCTGAACAACGCCCCCGTCGCCGACGCGGGCGACGACCAGGCAGCCTATGTGGGCGACACCATCGCCCTGGACGCGAGCGGTTCCTACGACGCGGACGGCGACTCCCTGAGCTACGCCTGGACCCAGGTTTCGGGGGCCACCGCGGCGCTGTCGGGTGCAGGCTCGGCGAGACCGACGTTCACCCCCACCACGTCGGGCGTGGTCGAGTTCAAGGTCACCGTGTCCGACGGCCAGGTCACGGCCCAGGACACCGTGGCGGTGACCGTGGACAACGTCAACCAGGTGCCCGTGGCCGATGCCGGCTCCGACAGAACCGTCCAGGTGGACACCGCCGTGACCCTCAACGGGGGGGCGAGCAGCGACCCCGACGGTGACGCCATCTCCTACATCTGGGCACAGACCGACGGCACCCAGGTGTCCTTAAGCTCCTCCAACACGGCCGCCCCGACGTTCACCCCCGCCGTGGCGGGCACCTACACCTTCAGCCTGAAGGTGTACGACGGCAAGGACACGAGCCCCGCCGACACGGTGACGGTCACCGTGTCCGAGACGACGGTGTCCGTCGCGCTGGCAACCCCCTCGGCGGGTGAAGTGGTGAGCACCAACCCGACCCTGTCCTGGAGGGGAAGCGGCATGAGCAAGTACCGGGTCTACATCACCGTCAACAACAGGAAATACAGCAACATCTACACCGGCACCGGGACCTCCTGCAGGATGAACTCCGCACTGTGGAACTGGTTCCTGCCCTCCGGCACCACCGTGTACTGGTACGTCGACGGGACCGTGGCGGGCACGGGCGCGACGAGCAGGAGCGCGGTGGCATACTTCAAGAAGCGCTGATCCTCCCTCCGGCGAGTGTCGAAACGGGGGCGGGTTTTCCGCCCCCGTTTTCATTTCGGGCACCGGTTCAGGTTCAGGGAGGGCCGGCGTGGCCAGGCACTTCTAGTCGGCTTGTTCCCCGGCGTAGATGCGCGTCACGCGGCGGCTCATGTCGCAGGTGATCTCGTAGGGTATGGTGTCCCCCCAGGAAGCGATTTCCGCCGCGGTGACCCCCTCTTTCCCGAACACGACCACTTCCTGGCCATTGGGGTAGAGGTCTTCGCCCAGGTCCACGAGGCTCTGATCCATGCAGACCCTGCCCACCACGGGGTAGGTTTTCCCGTCGATGGTGACGCGGGCCTTGTTCGAGAGGCTGCGGGGGAACCCGTCGGCGTAGCCGATGGGGATGGTGGCGATGTAGGTGTCGCGGGGGGCCTGGTAGGTGAGCCCGTAGGACAGGCAGGTGCCCCTCCTCACGCGCTTGGTGAACATGACCGCGGTCTTGAGCGTCATGGCCGGGGTCACCTTCAGGGTGCCGTCGTGGTCTTCCGAGGGGTAGAGCCCGTAGCAGAGGATGCCCGGGCGCACCATGTCGTGATAGGACGCCCGGTGGTTGAGCACGGCGCCGGAGTTGGCGCAGTGGACGAGGCCGGGCGAGACGCCCGCGTCCCGGAGGTCCTTCACGAAGGCGTCGAACTTCCCCATCTGCCCGGCCGTAAAGGGGTGCTCCCGGACGTCGGACACGGGGAAGTGGGTGTACACCCCGCCGATGGAGAGCTCGGGGGTGGACGCCACCTGCACGGCCAGCTTCACGGTCTCACCCGGTGCGAGCCCCAGCCTGCCCATGCCCGTGTCGGTCTTGAGGTGCACGGACAGCGGGCGGTTCCACCTCCGGGCCGCTTCCACGAGGGGGCCGACGAGCGAGGCGTCCGCCAGGGTGGGCATGAGGCGGTGGGAGAAGACCTCGTCGCAGTCCTCCCGGCTGTCGGTGATGAGGCCGAAGATGAGGATGGGGAGCGACACGCCCGCCTCGCGCAGCGCGATGCCCTCCTCGATGCAGCTCACGCCGAGCATGTCCGCGAGGTTCCGCTCCTGGACGAACCTGCCGACGACGCCCGCGCCGTGGCCGTAGGCGTCGGCCTTGATGGCCATCATGATCCTCGTGGCGGTCCGGGCCCGGATGGCCTCGAGGTTCCTCCTGATCGCGCACAGGTCGATTTCGACCCTGGTCGGACGCATGGTCTTCCCGGTGTCCCTAGTCCGCCTTCTTCCTCAGGAACGTCGGCACGTTGAAGGCCTCCTCGTCGAGGATGCTGTCATCCACAACCATGCCCAGCCGCACGACCTCCTTGTCCCCCTTGAACTCCTTCTTTCTCAGGAATGCGGGCTTGTTGTAGTCGATGACGGTGGCCGTGCGCTTTTCCTGCCCGGCGGGGGCGCCCGTGGCCACGTGCTCGTCAGGGCTGGCGGAGAGCATGATGGGCTTGTTGGCGAACCCGGTGGCCACCACCGTGATGGAGATCCGGTCCTCCATGTCCTCGTCGATGACCACGCCCCAGATGATGTTCGCGTCCTCGTGGGCGGCGGACTGGATGAGGGTGGAGGCCTCG
Source organism: Deltaproteobacteria bacterium (assembly GCA_022703355.1). Taxonomy (GTDB): domain Bacteria; phylum Desulfobacterota; class Desulfomonilia; order UBA1062; family UBA1062; genus Phosphitivorax. The sequence continues at coordinate 33,175 of JAKLDU010000003.1, forward strand.
TGGATCTCGTCCATGGTGATGCTCGGGCCGCTGGTGATGTTGATGAGGAGCCCCTTGGCCCCGTGGATGTCCATGTCTTCGAGGAGAGGAGAGGAGATGGCGGCCTGGGCGGCTTCCTGTGCCCTGTTTTCGCCCGTGGCGACGCCGATGCCCATGAGGGCCTTGCCCTTCTCGATCATCACGGCCTTCACGTCGTTGAAGTCGACGTTCACGAGGCCGGACTTGTTGATGAGGTCGGAGATGCCCCGGACGGCGTTGATGAGGATGTCGTCGGCCATCTTGAAGGCTTCGAGGAGCGGGACGTTTTTCCCCGCCATGGAGAGCAGGCGGTTGTTGGGGATGACGATGAGGGCGTCGACCGTGGCGGCGAGCTCTTTCTCGCCGGTCTCGGCCTGCTTCATCTTGCGCTTGCCCTCGAAGGGGAAGGGCTTCGTGACGACGCCAACGGCCAGGGCGCCCATTTCCCGGGCGATCTGGGCCACGATGGGGGAGGCGCCCGTGCCCGTGCCGCCGCCCATGCCCGCGGTTACGAACACCATGTCGGTGCCCTGGAGGACCGCTCTCAGCTCGTCTTCGCTCTCATTGGCGGCGCCTTTGCCCACTTCCGGGTCGCCGCCGGCGCCGAGGCCCCTGGTGAGCCTGGTCCCGATCTGCACCCTGTTGGGAGAAAGGGATGATCTCAGCGTCTGGATATCGGTATTGCAGGAGAGGAAGTCGACCCCCTTGAGGTTCGCGCTGATCATGTTGTTCACCGCATTGCAGCCGCAGCCCCCCACACCGATCACCTTGATCTTCGCCCCGGTATTTTCCACCTTCTCCAATTCGAACATCTTCTCCTCCTCCATGATAGTCTAGAAGACCTCTTTGAACCAGCGTATCATGCGCTCCAGCAGCCGTTCGTACACCGAGCCCCCCTTCTTCGAGGAGAAGCTGCGGCTCGGCCGGGCAGCCTCGTACACGCAGAGTCCCACGGCCGTGGCGTAGGCGGGGCTGTTCACGAGCTCCACCAGGCCTTTCACGCCCCTGGGATAACCGACGCGCACGGGCATGTGCATGATCCCCTCCGCCAGATCGGCAACCCCCTCAAGAGCCGATGCCCCGCCGGTGAGAACCAGGCCGGCGGACATGGACTCCGCAAAACCGGTATTCCTGATCTCAGTATATGCGAGCTTGAATAATTCTTCTACCCTTGATTCGATGATTTCCGCAAGGACTCTTCGGGGCACCGTGTTCACCGTGTCGCCGCCGATGGACGGGACCTCGATCTGCTCGTCGCCCGATACCCGCGAGGCCAGCGCGTGGCCGTACTTTATCTTGATCCGCTCCGCCTCGGCGATGGGCGCCCTCAGGCCCACGGCGATGTCGTTGGTGATGTGGTCGCCGCCCAATGCGAGCACCGCCGTGTGGCGGATGGCGCCGTCGTCGAACACGGCGATGTCCGTGGTGCCCCCGCCGATGTCCATGAGGATGACCCCGAGCTGGGTCTCGTCGGGGGTCAGGATGGAGGCGGCGGACGCGATCTGCTGGAGCACGATGTCCTGGAGCCCCAGGCCGGCTTTCTGGGCGCACTTGGTGATGTTGCTCACGGCGGAGATGGAACCCGTGACGATGTGCACGTGGGCCTCGAGCTTGGAGCCTGCCATGCCCACGGGGTCGGAGATGCCGTTCACGTCGTCCACGCAGAACTCCTGGGGCAGCACGTGGATCACCTCCACGCCCACGGGCTTGGCGAAGTCCATGGCCTGGTCCACCACCCGCTTCTTGTCGGCGGGGGTGACCTCCTCGCCCTTCACGGCGATGACCGCGCTCGTGGAGATCCCCTGGATGTGGCCGCCGGCGATCCCCGTGTACACCTCGTCCACCCGGATGCCCGCCATCTTCTCCGCGTCTTCCACCGCGTTGCCGATGGCCTCCACGGTCTGCTCCATGTTCACCACGAGCCCCCGCCTCAGGCCCTTGGACTCGGAAATGCCGAAGCCGATTACCTCGAGGTCGCCCGTTTCCCTGAGCTCCGTGATGATGCAGCAGATCTTGGTGGTGCCGATGTCGAGCCCGACGATGATCCTATCCCTGGCTGCCATAGTGCCCCCGATTCCTTACCACGATTTTGTTTTCACAGGTCAGGTCCATCACGGTCCCCGCGACGGGCCTGATCTCCCTGATGGCGCGGAGCGCCAGGTCCACCTTCCGGGGGGTCATCTCCCCGAGGATGACGAGCGTGATGCCCATGGCGAGCCGGATGTCCATGACGCCGCCCGCCTCGATGACCAGGTCTTTGACCTTGAGCCCCCGGGACTGCACCACGGACACCGCCTTCAGGGCGGACGCGAGGATGAGGTCGAGGTCCTCGCTCCCGTTGGCCGGCTGGTAGTCGGAGGCCTGGATCATGATCCCGTAGGCGTTTTCCGTGGCGGCGGCGAAGACCTTGCCCTCCTCGGACACGTAGTAGGGCTTGTCCTTGAGAAAGAGGGTGGCCGTGGGCCGGTGCTCGACGACACGCACCGTCACGCTCGCCGGGACGAATCTCCGGGAAATGCTCGCGTCCTTGATCCAGTGGTTGGCCAGGAGCCTTGTCCTGGCGGCATCCATGTCCCAGCTGAATATATTGTCCCCCCGCTCGAGGTCGAGCAGGCTCAGAACCTCGTTCTTGTCCACGTGGACGTTCCCCTTGACCGCAACGCTCTTCAGGTGAAACAGCTCCGAATTGACCATGTAGGCCACAGCACACAACAATATGAGAGCACAGGAGATGCCCAGGCATAACCATATGGAGAAGCGGATTGCAAGGTTAATCTTGCCCAGCGTCTTCTTCTTGGAGGCGGTCTTCCTCGTTTCCTTGTAGTCAATCAACGATCCGCACCTCTTCCATGAGCTCTATGCCGAACTGGTCCTTCACCCTGGCCTTCACCGCCTGGATGAGCGCCTTGACGTCCGCCGACGTGGCGTCCCCGTCGTTGATGATGAAGTTCGCGTGAACCTCGGAAACCTTGGCCCCCCCGATGCGGAAACCCTTGAGGCCGGCCTGGTCGATGAGATACCCCGCGGGGGAGCCCGGGGGGTTCCTGAACACCGAGCCCGCGCTGTGGCCCCTGGGCTGGGAGCGGCGCTTCTCCGCGAAGGCCTCCACCCGGGCGCGCACCTCTTCCGGGGTCGACGGGTGCACGTCCAGGCGCGCCCCGGTGATGACCATCCCCTCCGGGAAGCCGCCCCAGCGGTAGCGGTACGGGACCTCCTTCCGGGCGAGGGTGTGCGTGCCCTCCCGGTCGAGGCATTCCACCGCCAGGACCGTGTCCATGACGCCCCTGTCCACGGTGCCCGCGTTCATCCACAGGGCGCCTCCCAGCGTGCCGGGGATGCCCGTGAGGAACTCGAGCCCGGTCAGGGCGTTCCTGAGGCAGTACCCCAAAAGCGCCGCCGTGGAAACCGAGGCCCCCACGGCGAGGACGCCCTCCTGGCGCTCGATGCCGCCGAAGCCCTTGCCCAGGCGGATGACCGGCGTCTCCAGGGGCTCGTCTCCGAAGATCATGTTGGAGCCCCCGCCCAGGACGATGAAGGAGTCAAGCAGGCCCAGAAGCTCCGCGAGCTGCTCCTTCGTGTCGGGCTCGTAGAGCCGGGCGATGGTGCCGCCGCAGCGCATGGTGGTCATCTCGGAGGCGCGGGCTTCCCGGAACTCCTTCATCCCATGGCCTCCAGGAGCTTCACGCCCTGCCTCCAGACGTCCCCCGCGCCCAGGAACAGGATGAGGTCGCCCTCCCTGAGGTCCTTCGAAAGCACCCCGGGGATGGCGTTCTTGTCCTCGATGTAGTGCACGTCCCGGTGGCCGTACTTGCCGATCTCCTCGCAGAGGCCGCGGGCGGAGACGCCGGCGATGGGCTCCTCCGACGCGGGGTAGATGTCCGTGAGGTAGAGCTTCTGGGCGTCGTAGAACGAGGTGACGAAGCTCTCGAAGAGGTCGCGGGTCCGGGTGTAGCGGTGGGGCTGGAACACCACCACCAGCCGCCGGTGGGGGAACCCGCCCTTGACCGCCCGGAGCGTCTCCTTGATCTCCGTGGGGTGGTGGCCGTAGTCGTCCATGACCATGACGCCGTTCTTTTCGCCGCGGACGTGGGCCCTGCGCTGCACGCCCTTGTACGCCTCGAGGCCCCTGGCAACCGTTTCGAAGGGGATGTCCAGCTCGATGCAGGTGCCGATGACGGCCAGGGCGTTGAGGCAGTTGTGGTTCCCGGGCACGTTCAGGCGCACCTCGCCCAGGACGCTGCCATTGCGGTGCGCGGTGAAGCGCGAGGAGAGGCCGTCGAAGGAGGTGTCCGTGTACCGGTACAGGGCCTGGTTGTGGTAGCCGTAGGTGATGACCTTGCGCTCGAGCCGGGGCAGGATGCGCTGGATGTTCTCGCTGTCGAGGCACACCATGTTGAACCCGAAGAAGGGCACCTTGTTCATGAACTGGACGAAGGTCTCGAGGATGTCGTCGAGGTCGCGGTAGCAGTCCATGTGCTCTTCCTCGATGTTGGTGACCACGGCCACGATGGGCGCGAGCTTGAGGAAGGAGCGGTCGCTCTCGTCCGCCTCGGCCACGAGGAACATGCCCTCGCCCAGGCGGGCATTGGAGCCGAACATGTCGAGCTTGCCGCCGATGATGCACGTGGGGTCGAGGTCGGCCACGGCGAGCACCGTGGCGAGCATGGAGGTCGTGGTGGTCTTGCCGTGGGTGCCGGCGACGGCGATGGAGTCGCGCTTCATGCGCATGATCTCCGCGAGCATCTCCGCCCGGGGGATGACGGGCAGGTGCTTTTCCCGCGCCCACCGGCACTCGGGGTTGTCCGGGGTCACGGCGGACGAGTACACCACCACCTGGGCGTCCCCCAGGTTGCGGGCGTCGTGGCCGATGGCGATCCGGGCGCCCATGGAGCGGAGCCTGGCCACCATGTCGCCCTCGGCCACGTCCGAGCCGGATACCCTGAACCCCAGGTTGATGAGGAGCTCGGCGATGCCGCTCATGCCGATGCCACCGATGCCGACGAAGTGGATGCTGCGTATTCCTCTAAACACCTGCGATCTCCTGTGCGATGAGGGTCGAACCGTTTCCGAGGCCCAGGGCCTCCATGTCCGCGGACGCCTGCGCCAGCGTGGCGTCGTCGAAAAACCTTTTCCCGAGCTCGAAGGCGAGCCTTTCGGGGGTGAGCTGGCTGTCGGGGATGACCCAGCCGCCGCCGTGGGCCTCCACGTAGCGCCCGTTGCCCATCTGGTGGTCGTCCGCGGCGAGCGGGTAGGGGACCATGACCGCGGGCACGCCCATGACCGAGAGCTCCGACAGGGTCAGGCCGCCGCACCGGCACAGGGCCATGCGGGCGCCCGCGTACACCGGGGACATGTCGCCGATGAAGGCGTGGGTCTCAGCCTCGATGCCCAGCTCCCCATACCTGCGCCGCACCTCTTCGAGGTCTTTTTCCCCCGTCTGGTGGAGAACCCTGAGGTTGAGCCCCTGGTCCTTGAGGATCTTCAGGGCGTGGACCGCGGCCCTGTTGATGCTCGACGCGCCCAGGGACCCGCCCAGAACGAGGAGGCACTCGCCGCTTCCCTTCCTCAGGGACCGGGAGATGCTTTTTCGCACGGGGTTGCCCGTGAGGACGCACCGGCGTTCCGGGAACACGCCCGCGGTGTCGGGGTAGGCGAGGAACACCCGCTTCGCCAGCCTCGCGAGGATCCGGTTGGTGAGCCCGCCCACGGAGTTCTGTTCCTGGATGGCGCAGCGCGCGCCCCCGAGGAAGCCCGCGAGCACCACCATGCCCGTGACGTACCCGCCGGTGCCCACCACCCAGTCGGGTTTGAAGGCGCGCACGATCCCTGCGGCCTTGGCCAGGGCTGACAGGTTCACCACCGCGGCCCGGGCGAGCTGCCGGGGGCTCTTGCCCTTGATGCCCAGGGCGTCGATGCCCCGGAAGTCCAGGCGGAACTGCCCGGCGATCCGCTCCTCCATGCCGCGGTTCGTGCCCACGTAGAGGATCTGCGCGTCGGGCCGCAGGTCCCGGATCCCCTCCACGATGGCCATGGCCGGCATGATGTGGCCCCCGGTGCCCCCCGCCGTGACGATCACCCTCATACCCTGGCCCCCCTCGACACCGAGAGCACGAGGCCCGAGGCGATGAACACGGTCATGAGGCTCGATCCCCCGTAGGAGAAGAAGGGCAGGGTCACGCCGGTGGTGGGGAAAAGCGACATGGAGACGCTCATGTTCACGATGGCCTGGATGGCCACGAGCGAGATGGCCGAGATGGCCAGGTGGAAGCCGAAGGTGTCGTTCGTGGCCAGCGCGATGGTGATCCCCCTCCAGATCCAGATGCCGAAGAGCACGAGCACGAAGGCCACGCCCATGAAGCCCAGCTCCTCCGCCAGGACCGAGAAGATGAAGTCCGTGTGGGGGGCGGGCAGGAAAAAGAGCTTCTGGGTTCCTTCCCCGAGCCCCGAGCCCGAAAAGCCGCCGTTGGCGAAGGCCACCATGGACTGCACGATCTGGTAGCCGATGCCCTGCATGTGGTTCCAGGGGTTGACGAAGGCGGTGAGCCGCGCCCTGCGGTAGGGCTCCAGGATCATCAGGGCGACCACCAGCGGCACACCGGCGGCGAAGAGCACGGCCAGGTGCTTGAACCGCATGCCGCCCACGAAGAGGATGAACACCGACCACATGCCGATGATGAGCGCGGTGCCGAAATCGGGCTCCAGGAAGACGAGCCCCGAGGTCACGCACACGATGGCCAAAAGGGGCATGACCCCGTAGGCCAGGTCCTCGACCTTCTTGTTTTTCTTCGAGAGATAGTAGGCCAGGTAGAACACGAGGCCGATCTTGGCCACCTCGGAGGCCTGCAGGGTGACCACCGCGAGCCGCACCCAGCGCCTGGCGTGCCCGCCCTCGATGCCGATGCCCGGCACGAAGCACAGCGCGCAGCAGAGGATTCCGAAGGCGAGCAGGGGCATCACGAACTTCGGGCTGTTGAACCTGCGGTAGTCCATGCGGATGATGACGCCCATGACCACCATGCCGAGGCCCAGGTGGGCGATGTGCTTGAGCGTCATGGCGAAGCTCGAGCCCGACGCCTCCTTGGAGATGAAGTAGCTCGAGGAAAAGATCATGATGGTGCCCAGGACCAGCAGCATGAGCGTGGTCAGGAGAAAGACCATGTCGAAGTCGAAGGCGCTGTCTATGGCGTCGATTATTTGATCGCGCGTACGCATTCCTGGAACACATCCCCCCTGTGAGCATAGCTCCTGAACTGGTCGAAACTGGCGCACCCGGGGCTCAGGAGGACCGTGTCCCCGCTCGACGCCCCTTCGTATGCCCTCGCCACCGCCTCCTGCAGGTCGGCGGCCCTCTGCGCCTCCACGATGCCCGACACCTCGGACATGATCCTGTCCGCGGCCTCGCCGATGACGTAACACTTCCGGATCCTGCCCTTGTGCCTCTCGGCGATGCCGGAGAAGTCCCCGCCCTTGTCCTTGCCGCCCAGGATGACGATCACCGGGCCGTCCATGCCCGCGAGCGCCGTGTCCACCGCGCCCACGTTCGTGGCCTTGGAATCGTCGATGAAGGTGACCCCGCCTTTGACCCCGGCGAGCTGGAACCGGTGGCCGATCGTCTTGAACGAAGCGAAGACCTCTTCGGAAACTTCGGAATCCACGCCCAGGAGCCGCGCCGCCAGGGCGGAGGCCAGCATGTCCTCCTGGAGCCCCCGGCTCATGTGGCCCCCCACGGGCAGCCTCGGCCCCTCGCCCTCGATGCCCCCGCGGAAGAAGACCTGCGAGCCCCTCAGGCAGGCGCCGTCCTTCGAGGCCGGTTCGGAGAAGGAGAACCCCACCCGTCGCCCGCTCCCGGGGATCTCCCGGAGCAGGGGGTCGTCGTCGCTCACCAGGGCGGCATCCTCTGCGGTCTGGTTCTTGAACATGACCTTCTTGAAGAACACGTACTCGTCCATGGAGGGGTAGCGGTCGAGGTGGTCCGGGGTGATGTTCAGGCAGATGCCGATGTGCGGCCTGAAGGCCTCGATCCACTCGAGCTGGAACGAGGAGATCTCGGCCACGATGTAGGCGGGGTTCTACGGCACGAGGGTGATGAGGGGCGGCGAGATGTTTCCGCCGATGCCCGCGTCGAGCCCCGCGGCCGTGAGGATCTGGTGGATGAGGGTCGTGGTGGTGGTCTTGCCGTTGGAGCCCGTGACGCAGATGAGCTTGCCGGTCATGAGGGACGCCGCCACCTCGACCTCCGAGAGCACCTTTTTCCCCTTGACGAGCAGGGGGTGGAACCGCGGGATGCCCGGGCTCGGGATCACGAGGTCAGCCCAGGCCATGTCGCCCTCGTCGGCGATCTTCCAGGCGACGTCCAGGCTGCCTTTCGGAGCCTGCTCGTCCACGAGGCGCACCTCATGGCCCTGCCGGGCCATCTCCTTCGCTGCCGCCAGGCCGGTCTGGCCCGTGCCCCACACGACTACCCGCAAACCGTCATCCTCTCTATGCCCTCGAGGATGCTCAGGAGCAGGGCGTTCATCCCCTTGTCTTCGTGGCCGGTGTAGCAGCTGATGAGGAACCCCAGGTACTGAAGCCCGTGTTCGTCCTTTTCCATGCCCCTTCCCCCCTCTACCGCAATTTCAATGTCGAAACGGCCACCATGGCGAGCAGGATGGCGATGATCCAGAACCGCACGATGATCTTGGGCTCCGCCCACCCCTTGAGCTCGAAGTGGTGGTGGATGGGCGCCATGCGGAAGATGCGCCTGCCCTTGGTGAACTTGAAGAAGCCCACCTGCAGGATCACGGACACGACCTCCATGACGAAGATCCCGCCCACGACGAGCAGGAGGATCTCCTGCTTGGTGACCAGGGCCGCCGTGCCCAGGATGCCCCCCAGGCTCAGGCTGCCCACGTCGCCCATGAACACCTGGGCGGGGTAGGCGTTGTACCAGAGGAAGCCCATGCCCGCCCCCACCACGGCGCCCATGAAGATGGCCAGCTCGCCCACCCCCGGGAGGTAGGGGAACTGGAGGTAGCCCGCGGCCTTGATGTTCCCCGTGACGTAGGCGAACACGAGGAAGGTGGCAGCGGCGATGGTGCACGGGCCGATGGCCAGGCCGTCGAGGCCGTCGGTGAGGTTGACCGCGTTGGCCGAGCCCACGATCACCAGCATGGCAAACGGGATGTAGAGCGCCCCGAGATTGAGGGAGACCGTCTTGAAGAAGGGGAACACGATGGAGCGGTCGAACCCGGGGATGTTCACCAGCACGTAGCCGATGACCGCGGCGATGGCGAACTCGGCCAGGAGCCGGACCTTCCCGGGGACCCCCATCATGTTGCCTTTGATGGTCTTGATGTAGTCGTCCACGAACCCGATGAACCCGAACGAGAGCAGGATGATCATGCCCATCCACACGTAGAGGTTCGTGAGGTCCGCCCACAGGAGCGTGGACACCGCGATGCCGAAGATGATGAGGATGCCCCCCATGGTGGGCGTGCCGGACTTGCCCGAGTGGGTCTTGGGCACGTCGCCGCTGATCCGCTCCTTGAGCTTCATCTCCGAGAGCTTCCGGATGAACCAGGGCCCCAGCACCAGGGCGATGACCAGCGCCGTGATGGTGGCGTAGATGCTCCGGAAGGTGATGTACTTGAAGACGTTGAAGAAGGTGGACTGGATGTGGAGGGGATAAAGCAGGTGGTACAGCATCTTATGCCACCGCCTTCAGGTGGTTCACCACCTCGTCTAAGTGCAGGGCCCGGGAGGCCTTCACGAGCACGATGGCGTCCTTGTCCAGCACGTCGGAGAGGTGCGCGATGATGCCGGGGAGGTTCTCCGCCACGTGGATGGCGCCTGAGTCCATGCCTTCCTTCAGCGCCGCCTTCGAGACGATGCCCGCCATCTCCCCGATCACCACGAGCCTGTCGAGGCCCGCCTGGGCCACCCACGTGCCGAGCTGCGCGTGCCAGTGCTCCGTCTCGGTCCCCAGCTCGAGCATGTCGCCGAGCACCGCCACCCGGAAGGAGTGCGGCGAGGAGAGGAGCATCTGGAGGGCGGCCTTCATGGAAGCGGGATTGGCGTTGTACGAGTCGTTGATGATGGAGATGTGGTCGGACACGATGATCTCCGAGCGCATGCCCGGGAACTTCGCCTCCTGGATGCCCCTGGCGATGTGTTCGGCGCCGATGCCCAGCCCCAGCGCGCAGGCCGCCGCGGCCAGCGCGTTGCAGACGTTGTGCATGCCCGGCAGGGGCACGTGGGTGTGGACGGGCGACCCCGCGAGGTCGATGACGAGCTCGGTGCCGTCGAGCCCCTGGTGGAGCACCTGGCCCAGCGTCACGTCCGCGCCCCCGGACGTGGAGTAGGTGACGATCTTCAGGTTCCGGGGGATCTCCACCCGGTCCATGTGCTCCAGGTGGGGGTTGATCACCGCGATGCCGTCGGGCTGGGTGTTCCGGAAGATGGCCTGCTTCTCCTTGATGATGCCCGAGATGCTCCTCAGCCCGCTCAAGTGCACCGGGTTGATGTTGTTCAGGATGGAGACCTTCGGCCGGGTGATGGCGGAGAGCCGCTCGATCTCGCCGAAGCGGTTCGTGCCCATCTCGATGACCGCGTACTTGTGCTCGGCCGTGAGCTCCAGGAGGCACAGGGGCACGCCGATGAGGTTGTTGTAGTTCTTCTGGGTCTTGAGGCAGGGCCCGTCCTGGGAGAGGATCGACGCACAGAGCTCCTTCACCGTGGTCTTGCCCGTGGACCCCGTGATGCCCGCCACGATGGGGTCGAACTGGCTCCGCACGGCCGAGGCGATGTCGCCCAGGGCTTCCAGGGTGTCACCCACGGAGATGATGGTGCCCTTGCCCCGGAGGCCTTCCCGCATGATGACCGCGCCGGAAGCGCCCTTGGAGATGGCCTCCGCCACGAACACGTGGCCGTCGAAGTTTTCCCCCCCGAGGGCGATGAACAGGTCGCCTTTGCCCACGGTCCGGGAGTCGGTGGACACCCCGGTGAAGATTGTGTCCGCGCTGCCCGAGACCACCGCGCCCCTGGTGCACTCCGCTATTTCCCACGCTTTGAGCTTCATGAGCCGAATATCTCCCTTAGGCATTTCCGCACGCATTCGCGATCGTCGAAGGAGGTCTTCCTTCCCCCGACGATCTGGTAGGTTTCGTGTCCCTTTCCCGCGACGATGAGGCAGTCGCCTTCCTTCATGGCGGTGATCCCCTGCCGGATAGCCTCTTCCCGGTCCGGCTCCACCACGACGTAGCTTTGGTCCGCAATGCCCGCGAGGATGTCCCCGATGATGGCCGAGGGCTCCTCGGAGCGGGGGTTGTCCGAGGTCACGATGACGAGGTCGGAGAGCTCAGAGGCGATGGCGCCCATGACCGGCCGCTTGGTTCTGTCCCGGTCGCCGCCGCAGCCGAACACGGAGATGACCCTGCCGCGGGTGAGGGTGCGCGCGCAGGCGAGGACGTTCTTCAGGGCGTCGGGCTTGTGGGCGTAGTCCACCAGGATGGTGAGCCCGTGGCTGTTCCTGACGGGCTCGAGCCTCCCGGGGACCTGCTCGAGGGCCTCGATGCCCGCGATCATCGCGTCCGTGCCTGTCCCGAGAGCGTGCGCCGCCCCCACGGCCGCCATGATGTTGTAGGCGTTGATCTCCGCCATGAGGTGCGTCCTCACGGTAAGCTCCCCGAAAGGACCGGTCAGGGTGAGGATCATCCCGCCCGGCAGGTTCCGCAGGGACCGGACGGTTATGTCACGGCGGCCCTTCCTGCCGAAGGAGAGGGCGCCCGGCACCCCGGAGATGAGCTTCTGGCCCCAGGGGTCGTCGGCGTTGATCACCGCCCTGCCGGCGAGGTGCTTCCCGTCGAAGAGCTTTTTCTTGGCCAGGAAGTAGTCCTCCATGGTGGGGTGGTAGTCGAGGTGGTCCTGGCTGAGATTCGTGAACACCGCGCAGGCGAAGGAGAGCCCCACGATCCGGTCCTGGTCGAGGGAGTGCGAGCTCACCTCCATGGCCACCGCGTCCACGCGGCTTTTCGCCATGGTGTCGAGGGCCTCGTAGAGCTCGACGGGGCCGGGGGTGGTGTTGTTCGCCGGGATGCTCAGGCCCCCGTAGCGCATGTCGATGGTGCCGATGACGCCCGGGTTCATGCCCGCCTGGCGGAGGATCGACTCCAGGATGTAGGTGGTGGTGGTCTTGCCGCTCGTGCCGGTGATGCCCAGGAGCCGGGGCTTCAGGGCCCGGGGGAAGAGGGCGGGGAGGATGCCCTCCAGGGCGGCCCGGGTGTCCGGGACCGTCACAAGGGTGGCCCCCTGCGCCCGGGGCACGCCTTCGCTGCGGCAGACGACCACGCCCGCGCCGGCCTCCACCGCTTTTTCGATGAAGGCGTGGCCGTCGGACAGGCTCCCCTTGAGCGCGATGAAGGCGTCTCCCGGCCTGACCGCGCGGGAGTCGGACTGGAGGCGGGAGAACTCCCGGTCGTCGCCGACGAGTGCGGAGCCGCGGACGATGGAAAGGAGCTCAGATGCCTTCACCCTGCGCTCCTGGCTCTTTGCTGGCTACCGTGATGTTCGGGCTCAAATCCATGATGCTCGAGCTTTTCTGCATGATGTTCTTGAATGCGGGGCAGGCCACGACGCTGGCGTAGTAGCTCAGCTGCGGCTCGTTGATGCAGACGATCATCGTAAGCCGGGGCTTGCCGCTGGCGTCGATAATACCTCCGATGAAGCTCGAAACATAGTCCTTTTTTGAGTAGGTCCCGGTCAGGGGATCGATCTTCTGGGCCGTGCCCGTCTTCCCGAAGACCTGGAAGGCGCTCATGCTCGCCCCTTCCCCGGTGCCCCCCTTGATGGCCACGGTCTTCAGGATGGTGAGGATCTGGTCCGAGGTCTGGGGGGACACCACCTTCCGGATGATGGTGGGGCGGAAGTACTCGATGTCCCTGCCTTTTGCGTCGGTGATGTGGTCCACGAGGTAGGGTTTCAGGAGCATGCCGCCGTTGATCATGGCGTTGAAGGCGGTGAGGAGCTGGATGCCGGTGACCGCAAAGCCCTGGCCGTAGGCCACGGTGGCCTTGTCCACGGTGGTCCACCTCCGGGGCTGGCGGATGAACCCGTCGGGTTCTCCGGGGAACTGCACGCCCGTCTGGGAGGTGAACCCGAAGAGGTCGAGGCAGGAGTACATGTCGTCGGCCTTCACGGGGTCCATGATCTTCACCATGCCGATGTTGCTCGAGTACTTGATGACGTCGGTCACCGGGAGCCACCCGTACTTTTCGTGGTCGTGGATGACCTTGCGGTGGTAGGAAAACTTCCCGTTCTCGCAGAAGACGGTCTGGTTGGGCCTGATCCGGCCTTTCTCGATGCCCCAGGAGATCCAGATGGGCTTCATGACCGACCCGGGCTCGAAGAGGTCCACCACGGCCCGGTTCCGGTGGCCTTCCATGGTCTTGTACACGCCGATGTTGGGGTTGAAGCTCGGGTAGGACACCATGGCGAGGATCTCGCCCGTGACGGGGTTGGTGATGATGGCGAAGCCCGAGCCCGCGTTGTGGCCCCTGATGGTCTCCGCGAGCTCGGAATAGGCGATGTACTGGAGCCTCCGGTCGAGGGTGAGGCACAGCGTGTAGCCGTCCTTGGCCTCGTCCGGCGGCAGGCCCCGGGCGTAGATGATCCTGCCCATGCCGTCCTTGCGGACCTCGATCTGGCGGGGCTTGCCCTTGAGGAGGCTGTCGAACATGAGCTCCAGGCCCTCGAGGCCCTGGCCGTCGATGCCCACGATGCCCAGGACGTTGCCCAGGGCTTCGGACTCGGGGTAGAACCGCTTGGCCTCGTTGTAGAAGCCGATGCCCTTGATGTTCAGGGCCTGGACCGCGGCCAGCTCGTCGGGGGAGACCTGGCGCTTTATCCAGGTGAAGTACCGGGTGGAGGCGAGCCTTCTGCGCACGGAGGGCTCGCTCAGGTTGAGCGCCCGGGCGAGCTTCGCCGCGGCCGCCCGGGGGTTTTCCACGATCCGGGGGTTGGCCGCGATGGACTTCACGTCGAGGCTGATGGCCAGGGGCTGGCCGCTTTTGTCGTACATGCCCCCCCGGTAGGCGGAGAGCTTGATGTTGTAGTCGAACTTCTTGTGGGCCAGGGTCAGGATCCTGTCCGGGGTGACGACCTGGATGTAGAGGGCCCGGGCCCCGAGGAGGGCCAGGAACATCATGAAAAAGATGCGGACGCCCTTTACTCTTTTACCCACAGGTACACCACCTGCTCGGGCCTGGGCGTGTCCATGCCCAGCTTCTCCCGCGCGATCGCCTCCAGCCTCTTGGTGCTCTTGAGCGCCGATATCTCGAGCCTGAGCGACTTGTTTTCGCTCAGGATCTCCTCTTTCGTGTTCTGCTCCGCGGAAATCCGGTACCCGAGCTCGGTTGCCATGTGCCGGGACCAGATGTGGAAGAAGGCCCAGGACGTGAAGCACACCAGCAGGATGATGCTCGAGGGCAGGATGGTCAGGGACACCCTCGTCCTCACGACACCCTCCGCGCGGCGCGCAGGCGCGCGCTGCGTGCCCTCGGGTTGCGCTCCACTTCCTCCCCGGACGCCGTGATGGACCTGCGGGTGATCCGCTCGATCCCGGGCCCGGCCTCCTTCGGCGGGGCTGGCAGGCCCCGGGGGTGGAAGAACTCCTTTTCCGTGCCGGCAAAGAACCGCTTGACCAGCCGGTCCTCGAGGGAGTGGAAGGAGATGACCGCCATGACCCCGCCCACGGCGAGCAGCCCGGCCGCCTTGGGGAGGAAGGCCCCGATGCTGTCGATCTCCCCGTTGACCTCCATGCGGATGGCCTGGAAGGTCTGGGTGGCGGGGTGGATCTTCCTGGGCCAGAAGCGCCGGGGGATGGCCCTTGACACCACGTCCGCGAGCCCGGTGGTGGTCGCGATGGGCCGCGCCTGAACGATGCGCTCGGCGATGCGCTTTGCGAAGCGCTCCTCGCCGTATTCCCTGATGATCGAGGCGAGCCTGCCCTCGTCGTAGGAGTTCACCACCTCGCCGGCGGTGAGGGGGTTTCGGGAGGAGAACCGCATGTCGAGCGGGCCTTCCCGGAGAAAGGAAAACCCCCGACCGGGATCATCGAGGGCCATCGATGACATCCCGAGATCCACGAGGATTCCGTCGAGATTCTCCCATCCGAGCATGGCGCAGATCCTGTCTATTTCGGTGAAGTTGCCCTGGAAGAGGTGCACCCGTGCGCGGTAGGGCTCCAGGAGCGCCTCCAGCCGCGAGATCGCCTGACTGTCCAGGTCGGTGCCGGCGAGCTCGCCGGTGGGCGAGCTCCGTTCGAGGATTGCCCGCGCGTGTCCGCCGAATCCCAGGGTGCCGTCGAAGTAGCGGCCTCCGTCGCGGGGCATCATCACCTCCAGTGTTTCTTCCAGGAGAACCGGGACGTGCTCCATACGACTAGAGGCCCATTTCAGCGAGGTCTTTTCTCAGGCTTGCCGGGTCTTTCATGGCATCGTCCATGAATGCGTCGTACGCTTCCCTGTCCCAGATCTCGAATCGATCACCAACGCCTACGCACAAACATTTTCTCTTGAGGTTCGCATAGCTTCGCAGGCTCGCCGGGACGAGGATCCTCCCCTGCCCGTCCAGCTGGCATTCCTCCGCTGAACCCATGACGTGACGCTTGTAGACGATGTCGGCCATCCGGACGGAAGAGAGGCCGGAGACTTTCTTTTCCACCTTTTCCCAGCCCTCGGGCGAGTACGCCCACAGGCACTTCTCCAGCCCCTTGGCGATGACGAGGGTGTCGGTGTCGCCGAGTTTCAACATCTCCCTGAATCTGGACGGGATGCTGAGCCGGCCCTTCTCGTTTATGGTGTTTTCATAATGCCCTTTGAACACGGTAGCCCCTCAATCCTACGACACTAAATGGCACTTTTTGACCTATATAGTAATCAACCTGTCCTGTCAACAGGTTCTTCAAGCGAGGTGCCGCAAAAGATGAGTATAAATTTCTTGATATTAAAACAATAATAGGCTAAGGCAAAAAGTGCCACAAGGTGAATAAAATTTTCTGGAACTTTCCACGGGTGTTGGCTACTATATGGATATGGACAGGAAGGTTTTGAGCGAGGTCCTGGAATGTCTGCCCACGGGGGTCATGCTTGCGGACGAGTCGGGGGCGGTGACCTACGCCAACCGGGCCGCCCATGAGTACATGGGCGTGGACGGCGGGGGCCTGGGCGGGGTCAACATCCGGGACATCGTCCTGCACGGTTCGGGCAGGAAAGACCTCATGATCAGGACGAAGGGCGACGAGCGCCTCACGGTGAGGCTCACCCGGATCCCCCTGTCGGGAGGCTGCGCCGCGGTGGTCCTCACGGACATCTCCGAGATCCACCGCCTCCAGCAGGAGCTCCTGAAGATGGACAGGCTCGCCTCCGTCGGCGAGCTCACCTCGGGCATCGCCCACGAGATCCGCAACCCCCTGGCGGGCATCAAGACCACGGCCCAGGCGCTCAAGGCCGAAATCCCCGAGAACGACCACCGGACGGCCTACGTCGACCGCATCGTCATGGAGATCGACCGGCTCAACAAGCTGCTCATGAGCTTCTTCGACTTCGCCCGGCCCCGTGAGCTCTCGCTGCGTTCCTGCGACCTCAAGAAGGTCATCGAGGACACGGTCTTCACCGTGCAGGACCTCGCCCGGAAGAACCGCGTGCAGATCATGGAGTTCTACCCGCCCCGTGGGCTCACGGTCAAGGCGGACCCGGGCCTCGTGCAGCAGGTGCTCATGAACGTGTTCATCAACGCCCTGCAGGCCATGCCTTCGGGGGGCAGGATGGAGGTCCACCTGCTCGAAAACGGGCCTTTGGCGAACGTGGAGGTCAGGGACACGGGCAGGGGCATACCGGAAGATCTCCGCGGCCGGATCTTCGACCCCTTCTTCACCACCAAGCCCAAGGGGGTCGGGCTCGGGCTGTCCATATCTTACCGGTTGATCAAGATGCATTCAGGCACCATAAGCTTTGTTTCGGGCCCTTCCGGCACCGTCTTCACCATTTCCCTGCCCAAAGGGGCGGGGAAATGAAGCGGTCGAGGCAGGTCACGGGTCCGGCAGTTCACTAGGAGGAAACTGATGCCGCTTCTCACATCGAACGCCTATGCAGCTTCAGCACAGTTCCGGGGCGACGTGGGCGCCATGATCGTCGACTCTGACCCCATCGTGAAGATGGTCCTGTTCGTGCTCCTGCTCTTTTCCGTCATCTCCTGGGGGATCATCATCCAGAAGTGGGTGGTCATCTCCCGGGCGCGCAAGAAGGGCGCTCTCGTTCTCGACACCCTGCACGAGAGCTGGAGCATGGTCTACCTCAACGAGAACGTGAACAAGGTGGGCGACTGCCCCCTCTCGAAGCTTTTCCGCGACGCCAAGGACGAGCTCCGGAAGGTGGCCGGGAAGAACAATTCCGTGTCCGGCTCCATGCTCCCCAACGTGGAGAACCGGATCAGGAGCCAGATCGCCCAGCAGACGAGCGACCTCAACCAGGGCCTCGGTTTCCTGGCGAGCATCTCCAACTCCAGCCCTTTCATCGGGCTGTTCGGCACGGTGTGGGGCATCATGGACTCCTTCCGCGAGATCGGCCTGAAGGGCTCGGCCAACCTGGCCACGGTGGCGCCGGGCATCTCGGAGGCGCTCATCGCCACCGCCGCGGGCCTTTTCGTGGCCATCCCCGCGGTGCTCTTCTACAACTTCTACACCACCCAGGTGAGCCATGCCGTCACCCAGATGGAGCGCTTCGAGATCGACTTCATGAACTGGGTGCGCAGGGGGTTGGGCAATGCAGGCGAATAAGCCCGGCAAGCTCGTGGCCGAGATCAACGTCACGCCGCTGGTGGACGTGATGCTCGTGCTCCTCATCATCTTCATGGTGTCCGCCCCCATGATGAAGGAGGGCATGAAGGTTGACCTGCCCAGCGTGGAAGCCCGGGCACTGGAGACCCAGAGCCAGGACCTCGTGATCTCCATTAATAAGGACAAAACCCTCGACATCAACGGCAGCGCCATCGATTTCGACCGGATGGGCGTGATTCTCGAGCAGATCAAGGAGCAGCGGGGCGTGGAGAGCGTGTTCCTCCAGGCCGACCAGGCCGTGTCCTACGGATACGTCGCCCAGGTCATGTCCCTCATCCGCACCACGGGGATCACGAAGATCGGGCTGGTGACGCAGCCCCCGGACCACAATAAATGATCAGAAGGCTTCACTGGTACAACTGGACCTCCATCGGCATGCACCTGCTCCTGCTCGCGGCCATGGTGGAAATCCAGTTCGCCGCGAAGGAAAACCCGTTCAAGGACGTCTACGAGGTGGACATCGTCACCGACCTGCCGTCCTCGGCGAGACCTGCCCCGTCCCCGGCGAAGGCCATTCCCCTGAACATGAAGCAGACCGACGCCCCCAAGGCCCTCGATGCCATCGAGAAGGAAAAGGCCCTCCCCGACGAGAGGCCCGAGCTCATGCCCTCGAAGATCGAGCCTCCGAGGCAGGAGGAGCAGCAGTACGAGCCCCCGGCCCAGGCGAAGACCGAGACGCCCCCCGGCCCGGCGGCCCCCCCGGTGGCGGGCCCCGGCAGGCAGGGCAGGGTCACCGACGAGAACGCCTACCTGGTGGGGCTGTGGAAGTCCCAGGTGAAGGCCCTGGTGGACCGGGTGTGGAAGACCCCCCCGGAGATCGCCTCCCTGGACATGTCCCTGAAGACGACTTGCATCCTCAGGGTTTCCCGGGGCGGCGACCTCATGGACAGGAAGCTCCTCATTTCGTCGGGGAACAGGCCCTTCGACCGCTCCGTCCAGATGGCCCTGAACAGCATCAGGAGGCTGCCCCAGCCGCCCCCGGTCCTCCTGGGCAACCAGGGCAGCGTTGAGGTCACCCTGTCGTTCACCCCTCCCAAAGGAGCCCAATAGATGAAGAAAGCACTCACGCTCATCCTCGCGCTCATCCTCGCCCTGCCCGCGGCCCTGATGGCGCAGGGCGTCCACATAGACATCGAGGGCAAGGAGTTCAGGCGGCTCAAGGTGGCCATGCCCTCCTTCGGCGGGCAGCGCCCCCTGGCCGACACCCTGTGGGCCACGTGCGCCAAGGACCTCGAGATCTCCGGGGCCTACACCCTCATTCCCCCCAGGGCCTATCTCAACCCCGGGCCCATGAGCAAGGTCGACCCGTCCACCATGAAGAACTGGAGCCTCATCGGCGCGGACTACGTCATCGCGGCGAGGGTCGACTCCCAGGGGGGGCTCGTGAGCCTCGCGGTCCAGGTCGTGGAGATCGCGACCTCGCGCGTGCTCATCAGCACGGCGTACACCGCGAGGGTCGAGACGCCCCACCGGGCAGTGCACACCTTCATGGACAGCCTCCTGGGCAAGTCGCTCAGCCTCGACCCCATGTTCTCCTCGAAGATCGTGGCCGTGCAGAAGGTGGGCAGGCGCAAGCAGCTGTTCACCGCCTGGTGCGACGGCACCGGCGGCGGCACCATCAAGGGGGGAGGCGACCTCGTCCTTGACCCGGCGTGGTCCCCGGACGGCAGGAAGATCGCCTTCGTCTCCTACTGGAGGAACAACCCCGACCTGTACCTGCTGGACATGGCCACCCTCAGGGTGGAGACCCTCTCGGCGCTCAGGGGCATCAACACCACCCCGGGCTTCGACCGCACCGGCCGCAAGATGGCGCTCACCCTGTCCAGGGACGGGGACCCCGAGATCTATGTCATGACCGTGGGTACCCGGGAGCTGCTCCGCCTCACCACGAGCTGGGCCATCGACACGTCGCCCTCCTTCTCCCCGGACGGCAGACGGCTCGCCTTCTGCTCGTCGCGCACGGGCAACCCCCAGATCTACGTCATGGACATCTTTTCCCGGAGCGCCCAGCGCATCACCTTCCAGGGAACCTACAACTCCGAGCCGGTGTTCTCCCCCCGGGGCGATCTCATCGCCTTCACCTACCTCTCCCCGGAAGACGGCCGGTACCACGTCGCGCTCATCAGGCCCGACGGGAGCGGGCTGAAGGTCCTGCCCGGGACGGGCAGGGGGGACGAGTCGCCCACCTTCTCGCCCGACGGGAGGCTGGTTGCATTCTCGGGGTCGGACGGCAATATATATGTGACGGACCTGGCGGGGAGCTTCCTCACCAGGGTCACGGGCGCAGGGGCCTTTTCCCAGCCGAGCTGGTCGCCCGTTTTGCAGTAGATCCCGGGGCAGGGGCGGGCACTTTCCGCTTGACCCCCGCCCCTTTTCGGGTACCCTGGGAGCCAGCTGCCGGGAACAGCCCAGGGAAGGCCACACGGAACAGTTACTGACACGTAAGGAGGACCATATGAAAAATTTCGGTAGAGGACTCTGTTATGTCGTTTTCATATCCCTGATCTTCTTCTTTGCCGGGTGCGAGAAAAAAAAGGTCGAGCAGGTGAGCGAGATCACCCCCCCCCAGCAGCAGGGCGCAGGAATCACCCCCTCTGCCCCGGGCCCCAAGGACGACATAACCATGCCCGGAGCCCAGGCAGGCGGAGGCCAGGAGGCGGGGGCCGTCAACCTCACGGGCGCGGCCAAGGCCTTCGAGGACAACGACATCCACTTCGACTACGACAGCTTTTCCATCAGGCCTGAAGACCGCAGGATCCTCGCGGAGAAGGCCAGCTACCTCAACGCGAAGCCGAACGTGAAGATCCGCGTCGAGGGCCATGCCGACGAGCGCGGCACCACGGAGTACAACCTGGCCCTGGGCGAGCGCCGAGCCAACGCGGCCAAGGAGTACCTCGTGTTCCTGGGCATCAACGCGGCCCGGATCTCCACCGTGTCCTTCGGCGAGGAGAAGCCGCTCGACCCCGCGCAGACCGAGGAGGCCTACGCCCTGAACAGGAGAGGCCACTTCGTCATCCTGGCGCAGTAGGGGCGGGCGCGTATGAGAAGGCTGGTACCTTTTGTCTTCGGCATGCTGTTCCTGGCGGGGTGCGCGACGCAGCAGGACCTCAACGCCGTGAAGTGGGAAGTGGACGCCCTCAAGACCAGGGTGGCTAAAGCGGAGGACAGGCTCAAGGAAAAGGAGCGCCTCACGGAGCAGGGCCTGGGCAATCAGGCCCAGCTCCTGGCCCAGTACCACGAGCTCAAGGAGCAGGTGGCCTCCCTGCAGGGCGGCATGGAAGAAACGAAGGCCTCGACGAAAGGCACGGTGAAGGAGGACCGCCTGGCGGCCCTCGAGCGCGAGGTCATGGACCTCAAGGCCCTCGTCGAAACCCAGAAGGAGCCGCCCAGGTCCCTCTACGAGACCGGGCTGGAGAAGTACCGGGCGGGCAGGTACGCCGAGGCCATGGCCGACCTGAAGTCGTACCTCGACGCCGGCCCCGACCCGGCCCTGGCGGACGACGCCCAGTTCTGGATCGGCGAGTCTCTTTACTCCATGGAGAAGTACGAGGACGCCCTCCTGCAGTACGACATGGTGGCGAAGAGGTACTCCAAGGGCGACAAGGTGCCCGACGCGCTCCTCAAGGAAGGCATGGCCTTCCACAAGACGGGGGACAGCCAGACGGGCAACCTCGTCCTGCAGCGGCTCATCCAGGGATACCCCGCCACCGAGGCCGCGGCGAAGGCGAAAAAGATCGTGAAGGACGGGCTTCCCCGGGAATGAAGCCCGGCATGAAGAGGCGCACGGCGGCCGGGGCCCTTTCCGGGTTCCGGCCGCCATCCGGTGCCCGTGGGCCTTTCCGCGTGTCCGCCTCCGGCGTGAGCGTGGCCGCGGGCGCCCGGGGATGCATGGCGTGCGGCCCCCCCGATACAGTTCTCCCCGGGAATTTCCGATGTACAACCATGCCGTGCGAAAGAAACACGAAAAACATCTTCGCGGGAAAGCCTTTCCCAGCCGGGAACGAGCCGCGGACCGGGGCTGGAACCCCTGCGAACGGGAAAGTTACCCTTCTCGGAGCCGTCAAACGCAGGTATAATGGTCAGCGGTATGAGGAGAGCTTCACCGCTCCACGAAAGGGGATAGTATGAAAATCAAGTCCTTCCGCGTCGTGCCCACCCTTCCGGAAACCCTGAACCCCATCATCTCGCTTGCCTACAACGTCTGGTTCAGCTGGAACCAGCAGGGGCTGCGCCTCTTCCAGCACATGGACCGCGACCTCTGGGAGGAGACGGACCACAACCCCGTGGCCATGCTGTCCCGGGTCTCCCAGGGCCGGATCATGGACCTCATGGAGGATGACGGGTTTCTCTCCCAGATGAGGAAGACCGCCGGCGCCTTCGAGGACTACATCTCCGAGAAGGGCGTCTACTCGTTCCTCCTGGCCCAGCCCATCGACTTCACCATCGCCTATTTCTCCATGGAGTTCGGGATCACCGAGAGTCTGCCCATCTACTCCGGCGGCCTGGGGATCCTCGCCGGCGACCATCTCAAGAGCGCCAGCGACCTGAGGCTCCCCCTGTGCGGCGTGGGGCTCCTGTACAAGCACGGGTACTTCACCCAGTACCTGAGCTGGGACGGCTGGCAGCAGGAGGATTCGCCCAACAACGACTTCTACCACATGGCGCTCAAGCTCGAGACCGACAGGGCCGGCAAGCCCGTGAAGATCTGCGTGGACCTCGCGGGTAGGCCCTGCCATGCCCAGGTGTGGCGCTGCCAGGTGGGGAGGATACCGCTCTACCTCCTGGACACGAACCTCGAAGAGAACCACCCCGACGAGCGGGCCATCACCGGCGGCCTCTACGCCGGGAGCATGGAGGACCGGCTCCGGCAGGAGATCATCCTGGGCATCGGCGGCATGAAGGCCCTCGAGGCCCTGGGCATCGACCCCATGGTCTACCACATGAACGAGGGCCACTCCTTCCTCGTGGGCCTCGAACGCACCAAGATGCTCATGGAAAGGCACGGCCTCGACTTCCCCACGGCCAAGGAGGTGCTCAGGTCCTCGCTCGTGTTCACCACCCACACCCCGGTGCCGGCGGGCAACGACGTGTTCGACCTGTCGCTCATGGAGAAGTACCTCAAGGGCTACGTGGAGCGAAGCGGGATCCGGTGGCCGGACTTCGTGGCCCTGGGACGGAAGAACGCGGGCGACGAGAAGGAGAACTTCGGCGCCACCATCTTCGCGCTCAAGAACTCCGCCTACCGCAACGGCGTCAGCAAGCTCCACGGCGAGGTTTCCCGGGACATGTGGAAGGACATCTGGCCCCACGTCACCATCGAGGACGTGCCCATCTCCTCCATCACCAACGGCATCCACATCCCCTCGTGGATCTCCGCCGAGATGGCGGACCTCTACGAGCGCTACCTCGGCCCCAAGTGGAAGGAGGACCCGGACAACCAGAAGGTCTGGGAGCGCATCGACGAGATCCCCGACGCGGAGCTCTGGTCCACCCACCAGCGGCGCCGGGAGCGCCTCGTGGCCTTTGCCCGCAGGCGCCTCGTGAAGCAGCTCAAGTCCCGGGGCGGCAAGGCCGGCGACATCCAGCGGGCCATGGAGACGCTCCACCCCGACGCGCTCACCATCGGCTTCGCCAAGCGCTTCGCCACCTACAAGCGCGGGCTCCTGCTCTTCCAGGACATCGAGCGGCTCAAGAAGATCCTCTCGGACACGGGCCGCCCGGTGCAGATCATCGTCTCGGGCAAGGCCCACCCCCGCGACCACGAGGGCAAGGCCATCATCCAGAGGATCATCCACATCGCCCGGGAGGAGCCTTTCAGGAACCGCGTCGTCTTCCTCGAGGACTACAACATGAACATCGGCCGCTACCTCGTGGAGGGCGTGGACGTGTGGCTGAACAACCCCCGCCGCCCCATGGAGGCCTGCGGCACCTCGGGCATGAAGGCCACCGCCAACGGCGCGCTGAACCTGAGCGTCCCGGACGGCTGGTGGGTGGAGGGCTACCAGCCCGAGCTCGGCTGGTGCATCGGCAGCGGAGAGTTCTACGACAACCTCCAGGAGCAGGACGAGGTGGAGAGCAGGACCATCTACGACATCCTCGAGCGAGAGATCGTCCCGCTCTTCTTCGACCGGGGGCTCGACGGCCTGCCCCGGAAGTGGATCGCCATGATGAAGCGGTCCATGCGGGTGCTGTGCCCGCAGTTCAACTCCAACCGGATGGTGGAGGAGTACACGGACCGGTGCTACATGGAGGCCGCCCTGAACGCCCGCATCCTCGGGTCGGACGGGTACGGGAACGCGAAAGACCTCGTCTCCTGGATGAACAACCTTCGCAGGAACTGGAGGGACGTCCAGATCAGGAACATCGAGCACGACGAGGGCGACGAGGTGGAAGTGCACGGCGAGGTGGTGGTCAAGGCGACGGTGAGGCTCGGCGGGCTCACCCCCGAAGACGTGAACGCCCAGGTCTACTACGGCAGGATCGACGACGGCGGGAACCTCTTCGACGTGCGCAAGACCGTGATGGACCACAGCGGCGAGGCGGGCAAGGGCGAGCACCTTTTCCAGGCCCGCATCCCCTGCGAGGACACCGGGCGGTTCGGCTACACGGTGCGGATCCTCCCGAGCCACCCCAACCTCATCTACCCCGTGGACACGGGCCTCATCACCTGGGCTTCGTGAGCGCGCGGGGCGGGCCCTGCGGTCCGGAGGCCCGCCAGGGGGAGAACGACGCACAGGCGCGGACCCCCGCATCCCGAAGGGCGAAACCCGTGGAGTCCGCCCGGTTTTGGCTTGACAGGACCGGGCGCCCTTTCCATAGAGTACACAGGCGAGAGTGGCGGAATTGGCAGACGCGCCAGACTTAGGATCTGGTGGTTCACACCGTGGGGGTTCGAGTCCCTTCTCTCGCACCATTTCCCGCCGGGGGCAGGAGTTTTTCCGTACGCTCCCTGTTCAATCCCGGGCCTTGCGCCATTTCCCCCCGGCGGCAGGAAGGGCGGGGTGTCCACAAGTCATGTCAGAACATTCGTGTCAGGGAGGATGAAGGGCGGTGTGCCCACATACATCCTTGACAATGCATGCCCTCTTCTTATATAGATTCTATCTCCTGACAAAAAGCTATACGGAAGAGGGGGGGTGTACTTAATCGGA
>JAKLDU010000030.1 GCA_022703355.1 Deltaproteobacteria bacterium
GTAAAGCCCTGGAAGGGCACGGTCTCCTACCGGGGTGCCGACGTCTGGGGCATCCCCCGGCGTCAGTTCGCCCGGAAGGTCGCGGTCATCCCCCAGTTCCGCTCGGTCCCCCCGCCCTTCACGGTCTCGGAGTTCGTCTCCATGGGCAGGTATCCCCACGTGGGCAGGCTGTCGCGCCAGGGCCGGGAGGACGAAAGGATCGTGGCCGAGGCCATGGAGTTCCTGGATGTGGCGGGCTTCGGCCACAAGCTCGTGAGCTCCCTTTCCGGGGGAGAGATGCAGCGGGTGTTCCTGGCCCAGGGCCTGGCCCAGAGCCCCGAGCTCATTCTCATGGACGAGCCCACGGCCCACCTGGACATCGGTCAGAAGATACGGGCACTGGACCTCATGAAATCCCTCTCCAGGGGCGGGAGGCTCACCACCCTGGTCATCCTCCACGACCTGAACCTGGCGGGCATGTACTGCGACCGGCTCATCATGATGCACCGGGGGGTGATACACGCGGAGGGGACGCCGGAGGAGGTCCTCACCGGAAAACACATCGCGGAGGTCTACGGGATGCCCGTCAGGGTCGGACTGGACGCCGCCACGTCGAAGCCGCACATCTTCTTTCTGCCGCAGGGGTGAGCGGGCGGCGCCCCTGGCCGCTTTCCCGGAAGGCCGGAAGGCTAGTCGCCGATGATCTCGATGACCTCGAACTCCCTTTTCCCGTTGGGCGTGTCGACCACCACCTCGTCATCGAGCTTCTTGCCGATGAGGGCCTTCGCCATGGGCGACTCCACGGAGATCTTGCCCAGGGCGATGTCGGACTCGTCGATGCCCACGATCTGGAGCGTCATCTCCTCGTCCGTGTCGGAGTTGCAGAGGGTGAACTTCGAGCCGAACACGATCCGGTCCGCGGGGAGCCGGGTGGTGTCGATGATTTCGGCCGTGCCCAGCTTGTTCTCGAGGTCCTGGATCCTGCCTTCGATGAGGGACTGCCGCTCCTTCGCGTAGATGTACTCGGCGTTCTCCGACAGGTCTCCGTGGCCCCTGGCTTCCTCGATGGCCCTGATGATCTGCGGCCGCTCGACCTTCTTCAGGCGGTCGATCTCCTCCTGGAGTGCCCGGTAGCCCTCTTTTGTCACAGGGTTTCTCTTCATACCCGTCACCACCTCACAAAAAGAAAAAGATACCGGCAGGAGAAGCTGCCAGTATCGAATAAAAACCTAGCACATGGGCAGGATAAGTCAAGGAAAGAATGCCCGGGTGCGCCCGTCCGTCTCCCCCTGGCGCCCAACCGGAACTCATCGGGGTTGTACAGCCGGGATTTTCTGTGGTATGGCAGGATTTCTAACAAAAATTCATACGCGATGGAAAAGCGGAGGATAGAACATGGGAACGCAAGAAAAGATAACCTTGGCATTGGCACCGAGAACGGCGCAGAAGAAGAAGGTGCGCGCCCTTCGCAGGGAAGGGATCATCCCCGCCGTCCTTTACGGGAAAGGCCTCGATTCGACGCCCATCCAGGTCGGGCAGAAGGACCTTGAGAACGCCTACCGGAAGATGCATGGCGCCTCCATCATCGAGGCCACCCTCGACGGAAAGAGCATCCCGGTCCTCATCCACGAGATCCACCGGGACACCATAAAGGGGAAAATCATCCACGTGGATTTCCTCAAGGTCGACCTGAGCCGGGAAGTGACGGTGGAAGTGCCCCTCGTCTTCACGGGGGTGTCCATTGCCGAGACGGAAGGCCGGGGCAAGGTCGGCCACGAGGCCACGAGCATCGTCATCAAGTGCCCCCCGGCGTCGATCCCCGCCGAGATCGAGGTGGACGTCACCCCCATCAAGGACAAGCACGACGTGATCCACGCCTCCGACCTGAAGCTTCCCGAGGGGGCGTCCCTCGGCCACGGCGTGAGCCCGGACAAGGTCATCGCGCACCTGTCGCAGGCAAAGGCCACTGAAATCGCCGCGCCCGAGGCCGAAGCAGCGGAAGCCGCCCCCGCCCCGCCGGAAAAAGACTGACAAGGCAGGCCTGGCGCGCCGGGAGAATCCCCCTCGCCCCTGCCTCTTCCCCGACTTCAACGGGAGAGACCGGGGTGGGGGTTTTTTGTGCCCGGCCGTTTCCCCCCCGGTTTACCCGTAGAGGTTCTCGATCTCCGTGCCGAAGTGCTTGAGCACCTCGTTGCGCTTCACCTTGAGGGTGGGCGTCATCTCCCCGGACTCCACCGTGAGCTTGCGGGTCAGGATGAGGAACTTCTTGATGCGCTCGTAGTCTTGCAGCTCGGTGTTGACCTTCTGGATGTCAGCGTCGATCAGCTCCCTGAGCTCGGGCCGGTCCACGAAGTCCTGACCGGCGCGGACGCAGGTGCGCGTGCCGTCCTGCTCGGCAAACTCGAGGGCGGCCTTGTCGTAGGGAACGCCCTGCTCGTCGAACAGGCGGATGAAGGCGTCGAAGTTGGGCACCACCAGGGCGGTGACGAACTTGCGGTTGTCCCCCACGGGCATGACCACGTCGATCCATCGAGACAGCGAGAACTTCGCCTCGATCTTGGCCGACGGCACGTTCTTGCCCGTGTCCAGGACCATGAGCCCCTTCTTCCGGTCCACGATGCGCAGGTACCCGTCCGCATGCACGGTCACGATGTCTCCGGTCTTGAAAAACCCGTCCGGGGTGAAGGCCTCCCTCGTGGCCTCGGGATTGTTCCAGTACCCCGCGAAGATGTTCTCGCCCTTGACCTGCCACTCGCCGTCAGATGCGATCCTGCCCTCGACGCCCGGCGCCACCGGCCCCACCGAACCGGGAAGGATCTTGTCCGGCCGGTTGATGGTGATGGTGTTGCAGGTCTCCGTGGAGCCGTACCCCTCGTAGATCCGGATCCCCATGGCCAGGAACACCTTGCAGAGGTCCGCGGGCAGGCTGCCCGCGGCGGAGAAGGCGAACCGGAAGCGGCCCCCCATCATGGCGCGCACCTTGGAGAAAAAGATCCTGTCCACGATCTTGTGCCTGATCTTCAGGGAAAGGGGAACGCCCGCGTTGATGTCGACCCCCTCGGCCATGTTGATGAACCCGTTGGCGTCCGTCAGGGTTTCCACGAGCTCGAGGCCGGTCTTCATGGCGTACTCGAAGATGGCCTTCTTCAGGGGCGAGCCCGAGGTGCGGGCCTGCATGGTCATGTAGATGCGTTCGTAGAGCCTTGGCACGGACACGAAGGCCGTGGGCCGGAAGATCTGCATGTCGTCCACGAGCGACTTGGGGTCGCTGTAGGCGATGGTCACCGCGCAGTGCATGGCGCAGCCGTGTCCGCACTCGCGCTCGTAGGTGTGGGACAGCGGCAGGAACGACAGAAAGACGTCCTGCTCCGTGAAGGGCCTGGCGGAGAACACCGACAGGTCGCGCCGGCAGGCCGCGTTGATGCTGCGGTGGGTGTGCACCGCGCCTTTGGGGACGCCCGTGGTGCCCGAGGTGTAGACGATGGTCATGGGGTCGTCGAGCGTGACGGAGCGCCAGCGCTGTTCGTAGGCGTCCGGGTCCCTCGCCAGGAGCCTCCGGCCGAGGGCCCTCAGATCGCCCGTCGAGATCACCCGGTCTTCGGCGGACACGTGCCAGTCCTCCAGGAAGATCACCTTTTCCAGCGTGGGCATCTGAGGCCAGACGCTCTTGATCTTGTTCAGGTTCTCCTCGTCGTCCACAAAGATGAAGCGGGCCCCCGAATCGTTCACGATGTGCCTGACCTCGTCCGGTGAAACCGAGGGGTAGATGCACACGGTGATGGCGCCCCCGCAGAGGATCGCGTAGTCGGCCCACATCCACTGCGGCCGGGTGCGGGCCATGATGCAGGCGCGGTCGCCCCTGGTGAGCCCCAGCGACATGAGCCCGGCGGAAAGCTCGCGCACGGTGTGCGCCAGC
The DNA here is from genome assembly GCA_022703355.1 of Deltaproteobacteria bacterium. GTDB lineage: Bacteria > Desulfobacterota > Desulfomonilia > UBA1062 > UBA1062 > Phosphitivorax. Next base: position 3,896 of record JAKLDU010000030.1, read on the forward strand.
TGGGCATAGGTGAGGGAATCCGTGTTTTTGCCCCCGGTCTTCCACCACTGGGCGCGGCGGTCGCCGTACTCGGCGGCATTGCGGTGGAGAAGCTCGGGGAAGGTCTGAACCGTGATGTACCAAAGATCCGGAGTGCTGTTCATGATGGCGGTCTCCTCTGCTGAATGACTCAGGTGTTTAAATATAAAGAAAATATGAGGGCAGGTCAAACGAATCGTGCAAGATACGCAAGGGGCTGATTCCCTTCCGGAATGTGCCTGATGAACCGTCTAGAGCTTTCTCACCTGGGCGATCTGCCGGGAGATGGAGACCAGGTTCCCCCCCTCGTCCCAGATCTCCCCGTCGGCCTCGAGGAGCCCGCAGGTGACAAACCGCGTGCGCAGGCAGCAGTTGAGCCAGGGCGACTGCGGGAGGTTGCGGATGTTCACGGAAAGCTCGATGGTGGGCACCCACGCCACCATCCCGTAGGACGCCATGACCGCCGGCGGCAGGGAATCGGCGACGAGGAGCAGCGGGAGGAGGCCGTACGGGCTTGCGTCCTTGAACCGGATCCACCCCTTGTTCTCGGATCTCTCCACGAGCCTGTTCTGCATCCACCCGGCGCACGCGGGGTCCAGGAGCACGTCGATCCTGTCGAAGAGCGTGTACGAGGGGAGCGAAGGCACGGGCACGCAGGTTTCCCTGGGGGCCAGCGGCGTGGGTGGCGTCTCGTAGCGGCTGATGACACACTCGTCGTTCTCCAGGGCGAACGTCGCCAGCGCGCGCACCTTTTCCTTGCCCTCCTGGAAAAGCCTGGCCTGAAACCGGTGAAACTGCTTCGTGAGGGAGATCTCCTCGACGCGGATTTCCGCAGGCCCCGGCACGCACCGTGCGATGTAGTTGGCGGTGACGACGGGCGTCTTCACGTCCCCGCTCAGGGAGGCCATGGCTCCCGCCAGCAGCGCCATGAGGTAGCCGCCGTTCGGGTTGCCGTTAACCGACCAGTTGGCCGTCACGGTGGCCGCGAACACCCCCGGGGCAGTCTCGATGGATTTCGTGTCCTGGTCGAACAGGGTCATGACAGCCTCCTCCTCATTTCCGGCACCCGGCATCCCCGTCGAGGTATCCCGAGGCCTGCAGTTTTTCCCTGAGCCCGTCGAGGGCCTGCCTGCGGTGGCTGCGGGCGTTCTTTTCCTCCGGGCCCATCTGGGCCAGGGTCTTGCCCGCGAGGGGGTCGAAGAAGACCGGGTCGTAGCCGAAGCCCCCCGTGCCCAGGGGGGTGTCGATGATGACGCCCTCGTACCTGCCCTCCGCCGTGATCACCTCGCCGGCGGGCAGCGCCAGGGCGGCCACGCAGACGAACCGGGCCGAGCGCCCGGCGACACCCTTCAGGGATTTCAGGAGCAGTTCGATGTTTTCGCCGTCGGAGGCACCCTCCCCGGCGAACCGGGCGGACAGGACACCCGGCCTGCCGCCCAGGGAGTCGACGCACAGCCCCGAGTCGTCAGCCAGCGAGGGCATGCCCGAGGCTTCGCTCCAGGCGCGCGCCTTGAGGACCGCGTTTTCCTCGAAGGTCGAGCCGGTTTCCTCCACCTCGAGGGAGAGGCCGGCTTCCTGCGGGGTGAGAACCGTGATCCCCAGGCCGGAGAGGATCTCGCCCAGCTCTTTTATCTTGCCCTTGTTGTTCGTGGCCGCCAGGAGCTTCATGGGGTTCCGAGAGCAGCGTTCTGGAGCCTCATGAGCTCGAAGATGCCGTTCTGGGCGAGGTCCACCAGGTCGTTCATCTGCTCCCTGGTGAAGACGCGGCCTTCGGCCGTGCCCTGGATCTCGACGATGCTGCCGCCGCCGGTCATGACCACGTTCATGTCCACGTCGGCCCGGGAGTCTTCCTCGTAGTTGAGGTCGAGACAGGGCACGCCGTCGACGATGCCCACGGAGATGGCGGCCACCTGTTCCCGGATGGGGTTCCTGGCGATGACCTGCTGGAACACCAGCGACGTAAGCGCGTCCTTCAGGGCCACGAAAGCGCCCGTGATGGATGCCGTCCGGGTGCCGCCGTCTGCCTGGAGCACGTCGCAATCGATCCAGATGGTGCGCTCGCCCACTTCCTGGAGGTTCACGGCCGCCCTGAGCGACCTGCCGATGAGCCTCTGGATCTCGTGGGTCCTGCCCTGGGGCCTTCCCTTCGAGGACTCCCTGACCATGCGGGTGTTGGTGGAGGACGGGAGCATCCCATACTCGGCGGTGACCCAGCCCGAACCGGTGTTCTTCATGTGCGGGGGCACCTTGTTCTCCACGTTGGCCGCGCAGATCACGCGGGTGTCGCCCACCTCGATGAGGCACGAGCCCATGGCGTGCTTGCAGTAGGACCTCGTTATCCTCACCGGCCTGATCTCATCGGGCAGCCGCTGGTCGGAGCGCTTTGCCACTTTCGGTTTCGAGATGCCTTTGTTCTTCAGTAGTTCCTCGATTGAAGCCATTCATCACCCCGGTCTCTTCAGCTTTCGGCAGATACTACGGGCAGAAGAATTCAATGTCAACTCCATAACCCCCGGGAAAGCCTTCCGGAGCCTCCGCGCCGACCCGGTGCCCGCAGGGGTATTCAAGGCTTGACACCTTTGTTTGTACTCCGGTAAATCTTCAATACGAATGAGGAGGTAATTCCGTGAGGGCCGTCCGTTCCTGTATCGTTCTCCTGGGGGTGTTTTTCTCCGCCCTGGCCCTGCTTGCACCATTTCTGACCGTCCCCGCGCCCTGGGGGGCCGAGGTGTGGTTCTTCCCGTCGGTCCGGGAGCTCGGCCTCGGCTTGAAGCTCGCCCCCACCTTGAACGGCATGCCCTTCACCGGCCCCGGCCCCCTGGCCGCGGTGCTCCTGTCCCTGCTGCCCTTCTCCGACCTCATGGCGCTGAGGCTCCTGAACATGCTGCTGGGGTGCCTCGTGTGCATGAGCGTCTTCGTCTTCTGCTCCTCGCTGTGGGACATCAAGTCCGGGGTCTGTTCGGCCCTCTTCACCATGACCACCTGGGGGTTCGCGGCCACCTTCGGGCACCTGGGGCCCTCCGCCCTGCCCGCGTGCCTCGCGGTGATCTCTTTCCTGCTCTTTGCGCAGATCTACCTCATGGAGCTCAACCCGTGGTGGTACCTGCTCGCGTACCTGCTCGCAGGCGGCGCCGCCCTCACGGGGGGGTGGGTGCCGCTGACGTTCTTCGCCCTGTCCGCGGTCTTTCTCGTGCTCATCGACATGGCGCCGGCGAAGTTCGCGTCCATCAAGGCGTTCTGGGGGATCGTCCTCGTGGGCGGCGCCATGCTCGCTGTCTACGGCACCTGCCGGATATTCGAAGGCCCGGCCCTCGCGGGGTCCCTGTTCTCCTTCCACCAGGAGCAGGGCCTGCTCGCCAGGCTCTGGCTCTGGGTGAAGTTCAACCTCCCCTGGCTTTTGCTGGCGGCGCCGGCGTGGCTGTACGGGGAAGGGCCGAACGAGGCGGGGGCGTGGCGCAGCCTGCTCGCGCCCAAGACGGCCTACGCCTCGGGGTTCGCGGTGGTCCTCCTGTCCGGGTCCGTGCAGGAGGGCTACGCCCTGCTGGGAATCCCCTTCGGGGGCATCCTCACCGGATACTGGATGTCCCGGAAGTTCCTCATCCGGGAAAAGCTCAAGGGCCTGCGCACCCTCGCTTTCTTCGGGACCGCTTTCCTCGTCGCGGGCACGGCGCTCATCCTCATCGTCAAAAGCTCCCTCACCCGGTTCTCCCTGGACCTTGCCCACGGTGCGGTCATCCTGGCCTTCCTCGCGGTGGTCCTGCTCCTCTTCCTGTCCGCCCGGAGAAGGTCCGCCATGGCCATCGCGGGCCTGGGCATGGCGGCGGTCTTTGCCATGAGCTGGCACACGGCGCTGGTGACGGTCCCCGCATCGGCAGAAAAGCCGGCTTCCTTCGCTAGGCAGCTCCGGGAGGTCACCCCGCTCCTCGTGTTCGAGGACGACCTGGTCATGAGGGGTTATGCGGCATGGGCCGGCGCAAAGGCGGTGGTGGTGGGGAGGAACATGGTCCCGGTGGGCTACACCGCCTATCTCGCGGTGACCACGCCCGATCTCGAGGCCCTGCTCAAGAACCTCTCCGCCCGCATGCACGCTTCGGTGGCGAGCTCCTTTACAACCCGCGGGACGACCGCGCTGATCAGGGTCGCTCCTGCGGTTCCGCCGTCCCGGGGGCCTGGCGGCTGATCCTCCTGTCGAGGGCGTCGAGCAGGCGCGTCAGGTCGTTTTTCGTCTTCCCTTCTTCCACCAGGGGATAGAACCGCGCAAAGGCGTCCCTCGCCCTGACGAACTCGCCCATGCTCGTGTAGGCCGCCCCGATGTCGTCGAGGATGAAGGGGTCCTGGGTCGACATGGCCAGGGCCTGCTCGAGATACCGGTGGGCGTCCTCGACCTTCCCGAGCTTCCATGCGGCGAATCCCGCGCGGTAGAGGTAGCTGGGGTACTGGTTGGACCCCGCCCCCACCCCCTTGAGAAACACGCCGGTGTAGGTCCCGTAGGCGTTCTCGTAGTCCCCCTTGAGCCAGTAGGCGTAGGCGAGGCCGAGCTCCGACTTGTAGAGGTCCGCCTTGAGCCCGAGGGCCTGCTTGTAGTTGTGGATGGCGTTGTCGTACTGCCCCATCATCATCTGGGCCAGGGCGAGGTTGCTGATGGCCAGGTAGTCGTAGGGCTTCTGCCTGATGGCGGTGAGGCAGAGCTTCTGGACCTCCGTGAACCGCCCCTGGTTGAGGTAGATGGCGGCCAGGTTCACGTTGCCCGGCGAAGAGTTCGGGTACTTGGCAAGGGTGTCTTCCCAGAGCGTCTGGGCGTCCTTCCAGACGTCGTTCTGCTGGACGGTCATGAAGGCATAGGAGAGGGTGAGCGCCGAAAACACGGCCACGGCCACGAGGGTGGGAAACTCGGGGGAAAACCGCGAGGAGGCGGGCCGCCACAGCCAGAGCCTGGAAAACCCCCACCCCAGGAGCACGCACCATGTCAGCGACGGCAGGAGCGCGTAGCGGTCGGCGAGGATCTGCGAGATGGGAAACACGTGGGACACGGGGAGAAGAAAGAGATAGTGCCACGCCACGAAGAACGGGTACAGGAAGCTTCCCTTTCTCCAGGCGACAAGCGCGCTGCCGACCAGCGCGAGGTTGAAGGCCGCATAGGCCCACGCCTGCCAGGCGGCGGGATCTGCATAGAGGGTTATGGGGTAGTCCGCAGAGTAGTTGAGGGTCAGTCCCACGAGGGAGAAGTAGCTGGCCAGGATCTGGGACACGGCCAGGAGGTTGGTCCAGAACGAGCCCCCGTGGAGGTTCTTGATCCCGCCCGCCCTGTCCATCATGACCAGGAGCCACAGCCCCATGACCATGACCGCGGCGAGCACCGGCAGGAAGAACAGGAGCCTCTTCTTCCAGAATGACCCCTCCGGCCTGCGCGCCTGTATGGCGAAATCGAGCACCAGCATGACGCCGGGGATCATGAGGGCCGTGGGTTTCGACAGCACGGCCAGCAGGAGGAAGACCGCGCTGGCGAGGTGCCAGGTCCACGAAGAGACCCGGCCCCGGATGAACGCCCACAGGCTCAGAAAGGTGAAGATCCCAAGCAGGGGCTCCTTGCGGGCGTAGAGCCAGGCAACGCTCTCGACGTGCACGGGGTGCACGGCGTAGAGGGTGCACGACAGGGACGCCCAGAGAAAGGCCTGGCCGCGGTCCTCCACGAACAGCCCGAAGAGCTCCAGGAGAAACAGCCAGCAGGCCAGGACCATGAGGAGATAGAGCACCACGTTCTGGAGGTGCATGCCGAAGATCACGGTTTTCTGCCCCGGACCCCACAGGCTGAAATCGAGCATGTACGTGAGGTCTCTCACGGGCTGGTAGGTGGAAAGGGAGTCGATGGACAGGGCCTTCTGGAGGTTTTCCCCGGTGATGTGCTGCAGGATGGGACGGTTGAACAGCGCCGGGTCGTCCCAGTTCGTGGCCCCGTTGTCCAGGACGTTGAGATAGATGCCCAGCACGAGGACCGCAATAAAGGCGGCCACCTCGAGGTACTTGATCCTGTCGCTCTTCATGCTCCCCTGACCTCCCCGCACGAAACGCACGGCCCGCGGTTTTTCCCCTTTTCGGAAGGAGCCGCCCGGGAAATTACGGGGGGTTTAAGCTCCCCCTGCCCTTCAGTGCTCCCATACCACCGATGCCTTTCGCTTCACAACCGGCAAATGCCCGGGTGGGGGGCGAAACGCGCGCTCCTGTACATGCCCCCCGGCCGCTGGTATAATGCCCGGGACAAGATACGGGGAGGTCTGAGATGATCGTTGCGGAGAAAATGGTGCGCTACCTGGAGAACTCTTCGTGGATCCGGAGGATGTTCGAGGAGGGGACCCGGCTGAAGGCCATCCACGGCGCAAAGAACGTCTTCGACTTCAGCCTGGGGAACCCCGACGTGCCGCCTCCCGAATCCGTGCTCAAGAAGATGTCCGAGCTCTCGCTGAGCATGAACCACGGGTACATGGCAAACGCGGGCTATGCCGACGTCAGGGGGGCCGTGGCCTCTTACGCGTCGGGCCTCTACGAGGTGCCCCTCGGTGCCGACGACATCGTCATGAGCTGCGGCGCGGGAGGAGGGCTCAACGCGGTCCTGAAGGCGGTCACCAATCCCGGCGACGAGATCGTGGCCATCTCCCCGTACTTCGTCGAGTACGGGTTCTATGCGGAGAACCACGGGGGCACCCTCGTGGCGGCGCCCAGCGGACCTGGCTTCCTCCCCTCCCTGGAAAACATCTCCCGGGCTATGAGCGCCCGCACCCGGGCGATCATCGTCAACTCCCCCAACAACCCCACGGGGAGGGTGTACCCCCAAGAGACGCTCGCGGGCCTGGCCGGACTGCTGAAGGACCGCCCCGACGTCCTCGTCATCTCCGACGAGCCCTACCGGAGGCTGGTGTACGGGGGCAGACCTGTGCCCTCGGTGCTCAAGGAGATCCCGAACTCGGTGGTGGTGACCTCGGCCTCCAAGGAGCTGTCCCTGGCCGGGGAACGGATCGGCTACATCGCCGTGGGCCCGGGGATCGAGGACAGGGAGAGGCTCGTGGGGGCCCTCGTTCTGGCCACGCGCATCCTCGGGTTCGTGAACGCCCCGGCCCTCATGCAGCAGGTGTACGCCTCCTGCCTGGGCGAGAGCGTGGACGTCGCGCTGTACGAGGAGCGCAGGAACCTGTTCACCGGGATCCTCGACTCCGCAGGGCTCGAGTACGCCCCGCCCGAGGGGGCCTTCTACCTCTTCGTGAAGTCGCCCGGGGAGGACGACGTGGCCTTCTGCGGCGCGCTCCTCGAGGAGAACATCCTGGCCGTGCCCGGGCGGGGCTTCGGCTGGCCGGGCTTTGTGCGGTTCACCTACTGCGTGAGCGTCGAAAGCATCCGGGGCTGCGGCCCCGGGCTCCAGCGGGTGGCGGCAAGACTCGGGGGGAAGGGGCCGGCGCGGCGCTGACGCCCGCCGAAGCCTGCGGGGAGCTAAATGCCGGGGTCCCGGAAAGAGCGACCCGGCATTTAATGCCTTGAGGGATGAATGGCGACCGCCTCAGAAGGGTATGTCGTCGAACTCCGGGGAGGCGGGTGTGCTCTCGTCGGGATTGAAGCCCGGGTCGCCGGAGGCGTCGTGGGCCCGGCTGCCCGCCGCGTCGAGGGGCGAGAGGATCTGCATGACGTTTGCCACGATCTCCGTGGTGTAGCGCTTGTTCCCGTCCTTGTCGTCCCACTGGCGGGTCTGAATGCGGCCTTCCACGTAGACCTGCTTGCCTTTCGCCAGCAGCTTTGCGCAGGTCTCGGCGAGCTTGCCCCAGGTGACCACGCGGTGCCACTCGGTGCGCTCCTGCTTTTCGCCGTTCTGGTCCGACCAGATTTCACTCGTGGCCATGGTGAAGTTCGTCACGGCCTTGCCGTTGGGCGTGAACCGCATCTCCGGGTCCTTGCCCAGCCGGCCGATCAATATGACTTTGTTTACCGATCCTGCCATTGTGCTCAACTCCTTTTTTCCTGGCCGGAAAGCCCGGCTCCCGGCCAAAATTTACCGCCATTGCAGTGCGGGCGCCGTCGCCATTGACGTACCCGCTGCACAATCACGAAGATATTCTATCCGATGTAAATCCGATACTCAAGGCTTCTCTTCAAACCCGAGGACCGGATGTTTTCCCCGCCCGGCAGGCCCCGCCGGACCCCGGGCCCACAGAGCCCGGGACCCAAGCTCACAAGCCTACTCCGGCACTGCGCCCGGGGTGACTGACGGGAGGCTTTCCCCCGACACTGAAAGGTGAATGCCTGAAGACCCCATTTCGGGAGACCGGCAGTCCCGGGTCGCAGACGATCTTTCCAGGTCCCGGGATGATCATGCCTGCAGGAAAAGAGGATGCCGAACCCCTACGTTCATGGCGAGTTCCCCTTTCCGGGTCGCGGGATGACCATGCCTGCAGGGAGGGTGCGGGTTTTCCGCGCTGTCCGCCCGTGCCGCGGCCCGGGCAGACTTCATCGAGGCCCGCCCCGGCGGGTTCGAAACCGCCGGGGCGGGGTGCTGCCTCACGTGCCGTCCTCAGAAGACCCGGCCCAGGGCGGTGCCGCCCGGTCCGTAGACGCCCTGGGGAATGCAGGGCGGGAAGTCTTCGTCGGTGAGATAGGTCAGGAGCGCCTGCCACTCCTTGAGCTCCTGGATGCCCGGCGCCGGGTCGGCATCGAGGCGGTGGTCGCCGTACGCCGCCGGGGGAATGGGGTTCCCGTCGACGTCGAGAGGGGTGATCACGATGCCGAACTGGGCCAGCGCGCCCATCATCTGCAGGGCGTAGAGGTCCACCACGCAGTGGTAGAGGGTCGTGGTGTCTAAGGGGTTGACGAAGGTGCCGGGCCCCACGGACGGGATGTCGTCCGGCGGGCACAGGTAAACGCCGTCAACCGAGCGGAGATCCGCGTTGTAGTCGACCCGGATGCCCGAGAAGTTCAGGTAGAAGTCGCCCCCGATAATCGGGGCCACGACCATGCCCGCGGTGCAGATCTTGTAGATGTCGGCCGCCTTTACGTACATGGACATGAGGGGATAGCCCAGGGGCTGGGGGGGCGGCGCATAGGGGGAGACGCCCAGGGGCAGCACGTTGTAGATGTCCGCGAAGGTGATCGCCCCCGTTTTCCCCGCCTTGATGGGGTCGCGGATGACGCCGCTCGCCACGACGCTGAAGTCGCAGGCCCTGCTGCCGTTGAGGGGCGCCAGGCTGGTCGCCGCCTGCCTGACGGAATCCGCGGCCAGCGTGCCCAGGCTGCTCGCCTGGAAGGGCATCAGAGCGAGGTCGAACGGGGTGCAGGAAAGGACCGTCCCCAGGGAGAGCGGGGAGAGGGCGGCGTTCAGGCTCGCGTGGTAGCCCTCGACCATGGCCTGCGTCGCGGGGTCGCCCTTTACGGTGTCGTTCACCGGGATCAGGGTGAACGTGCAGCCCACGACCTTGCGCAGCAAGGCGTTGTAGGTGATGTCGAGCCTGCTGAGGTGTTCGCCGTATTCGCCCGGGGAAAAGATGACCGTCTTCGTGCCGTCGGGCCTTATGGCCGAGGCCGTGGCCGTGTGGTAGTGGCCCGAGGCGATGACGTCGATGCCCTTGACGTTCCGGGCCAGGTCGGCGTCGTCCCCTTCGCCGGTGTTTTCGACCCCGCCGTGGGACAGGACGATCACCAGGTCCACGCACTTTTCCCTTCTCAGGAAGTCGACCTTCTCCTGGAGGAGTTCGTAGTCATGGACGAAGGTGACCGGCGCGGCCGCCGGGGCCTTCAGATCCGCGTCCTCGCCCATGAAGCCCAGGATGCCGACCTTCAGCCCGAGGGGGTACTCGACCACTTTGTAGTCCACGATGGCCCCTGCCGCCTTGAGCGCCTGCAGGGGGTTGTCCGCGGGTATGACGGCGTTGGAGGCGATAACCGGGACTTTGAAGCCCTGGCCCGCCGCGGCGCCAAGGATCTGTGCCAGCCCTTCGGGGGACCAGTCGAACTCGTGGTTGCCCAGGGCGACCGCGTCGTACCCGGCCATGGTGAAATACTTCATGGCGATGGGGTTGGAGGCGGTCATGTCGTACACGGTGCCCATGAGGAAATCGCCCGAGTCGAAGACCAGCGTCGGTATGCGCTTTGCCGCCTGCTGCTGGCGGATTTTTCCGATCAGGGCAGCCATCCTGGCATAGCCCCCCTTGACCGAGTCGCCGTCTCCGGTGTTCAGCGGGGTGTAGTCGAGAAACGGCCCGTACCCGCTCGCGTGGTTGTGTACGTCTGAGGTCTGCAGAACCGTGAGCTGGACATTTCCCAGTCGGCAGCCGCCCAGGAGAAGCAGGAAGGCGATGCCGACAAGCCCGATCCATGAAATCCTTTTCATAAGAATCTCCTCTCTTATCGGAAATGAATCAGTTTCTTTCGGAAACACGCACCTGCGAAACACGGTCAAGTAATCAACGGGCAGACATGATCAAGAACTTTCACCATACCAGGAAAACCTGCCCGCGTCACCAGGATTGTGTCCCCGCCCGGAACCGCTCATTTCCCGAGGGTCATTCCCGTCAGGATCTCGTAGGCCGCCCGGTACTTTTCCGAGGTCTTCCTGATCACGTCCGCGGGCAGCTTCGGGCCGGGGGGCGTCTTGCCCCAGGTCAGGGTCTCGAGGTAGTCCCTCACGAACTGCTTGTCGAAGCTCGGCTGGGGCCCGCCGGGACGGTATCCGTCCTTCGGCCAGAAACGGGACGAATCGGGGGTGAGCGCCTCGTCGATGAAGAGAAGCTCCCCGCCTAAGAGACCGAACTCGAACTTGGTGTCCGCGATGATGATCCCCTTCTGAAGGGCGTAGTCGGAGGCCATGGCGTAGATGGACAGGGAGACGTCGCGCACCTTTTTCATGAGCTCCGCGCCCACGATTTCGCAGGCGGTCTCGAAGCTGATGTTCTCGTCGTGCTGGCCCTGCTCCGCCTTGGTGGACGGGGTGAAGACGGGCTCCGGGAGCTTTTCCGACTCCACGAGCCCGGGGGCGAGCCGTATCCCCGAGACGGAGCCCAGGCTCCGGTACTCCTTCCAGCCCGAGCCCGAAATGTAGCCCCGGACGATGCACTCCACGGCCAGGGGTTTGGCCTTCTTCACGAGCATGGACCGGCCCTCGAGCCTGGGATCGCCACGGAAGGGCGCGGGGTAGCGGTTCACGTCGGAGGTCACCACGTGGTTGTCGATGATGCCCGCTGCCTTGCCGAACCAGAACCGGGAGATCTGGTTGAGCACGCGCCCTTTATAAGGTATGGGGTCGGGGAGCACCACGTCGAAGGCCGAGAGCCTGTCCGTGGTCACGATGAGCAGGTGGTCGGGGTCTGCCTCGAAAATCTCCCGGACCTTGCCGCTGCCGAGCTTCTTGCCGCCGGGGACCGTGTAGTCGATCATGGTGTTCATGCCTTCACCTCGTCAGGAAAAAATAGACGGTAAGGATGCCAAAAAAGTATTGAAAAAGTCAATAGCCTATTATACATTGACGACCTTTGAGATTGACGGGAGCGGGGCGAGTTCACTTTTTGGAAACCGGGGAAACGGCAGCGAGGCGAAAATGACAGATGCAAACATGCCTGGAGTTCAGGGGAGCCTGGTGTATTCCTGCATTGGCTGCGGGAACGAGTACGACATCTACGACTTCGTCTACACCTGCCCCGTGTGCGGCTCGCTGCTCAAGATAAAGAACCTGGATTTCGAGGCATACCGGAAAGTATCCCCCGCCCGGTGGAAAGAGATCTTCGATTCGAGGAAAAACACCAACCTGCCCGAGCTCTCGGGCATATTCCGCTTCCACGAGCTCATCCTGCCCATCGTTCCCTTAGACGACATCATCTACCTGGGCGAGGGGCAGACCCCCATGGTCCGGGCCAATCCCGAGCTGAGCGCCTGGGTGGGCGCCCCGTTCCTCGTGAAGAACGACGGGCTCAATCCCTCGGCGAGCTTCAAGGACCGGGGGATGGCCTCCGCCATCTCCTTCCTGAACCACGCCATAAAGGTCAAGGGCATCGACAACGTGCTGGGCATCTGCGCCTCCACGGGCGACACCTCGGCGGCGGCGGCGCTCTACCTGAGCTACCTGCCCAAGTCCAGGGTGCGGGCGGTGGTGCTCCTGCCCAAAGGCAGGGTCACGCCTGCCCAGCTCTCCCAGCCCCTGGGCTCCGGCGCCACGGTCATCGAGATGCCCGGGGTGTTCGACGACTGCATGCGCATCGTCGAGGAGCTGGCCCAGAACTACCACGTCTTCCTCCTGAACTCGAAGAACCCGGTGCGGATCCTCGGGCAGAAGTCCTACGCCTACGAGGTGGCCCAGCAGCTGGGCTGGGACACGCGGGACCTCGTGGTGGTCGTGCCCATCGGCAACGCCGGAAACATCACCGCGGTCATGGAGGGGTTCATCGACCTCTTCGCGCTCGGGATCATACCCGGGCTGCCCACCATCCTCGGGGTGCAGAGCCACCACGCGAACCCCATCGCCCGCTGGCGGGAAACCGGGAAGTACACCCCCCAGAAGGTCGCGCCGTCGGTGGCGCAGGCTGCCATGATCGGGGACCCCGTGTCCTTCCCCAAGGTGAACAAGCTCGTGAAGGACCACTTCGACGACCGGTTCCACGTGGTGTCCGTGAGCGAGACGGAGATCATGGAAGGCATGCTCACGGCCAACCGCCACGGGCACGTGGTGTGCACCCAGGGCGGTGAGTCGGTGGCGGGCATGAAGAAGGCCCTCAGGGGCGGCGTGGTGAAGGGCTCGAGCCGGTTCGTCCTCGACTCCACCTCCCACCAGCTCAAGTTCAGCACGTTCCAGCAGATGTATTTCGAAGATTCCTTCGACCCCGAGTACGGGGTCGTCACCCGGCAGGACCTCAAGAGCAAGCCCGTTTCGCTCGAGGCGAGCGCCGACGGGATAGCCGGGTACCTCGGACTGAAGAAGAAAAGCAGTACTCCATGAACTGCACAAAGATCATTGAGGAGGAGCAATCCATGTCAAACAAGAATTTCCTGTTCTCATCAGAGTCCGTCACGGAAGGCCACCCGGACAAGGTGGCGGACAACATCTCCGATGCAATCCTCGACGAGATCATCGCCAACGACAAGTCGGCCCACGTCGCGTGCGAGACCATGGTCACCACCGGCCTCGTGGTGATTGCCGGCGAGATCACGACCAGCCACTCCTTCGACGTGCAGCGGGTTGCGCGTCAGACCATCAAGGAGATCGGATATACGGAAGGGATCATGGGGTTTTCCTGGAACACCTGCGGCGTCATGGTGTCCCTCGACAAGCAGTCCCCGGACATCAACCAGGGCGTCCAGGAGGGCGAAGGCCTCTTCAAGGAGCAGGGCGCCGGCGACCAGGGCATGATGTTCGGCTTCGCCTGCGACGAGACCAAGGTCCTCATGCCCGCCCCCATCTACTATGCGCAGCTCCTCTGCAAGGGCCTCTCCGAAGTGAGGAAGGCGGGCGTGCTGGAGTTTCTCAGGCCCGACGGCAAGTCCCAGGTCACGGTGGAGTACGTGAACGGTGAGCCCAAGCGCATCGACGCCGTGGTCATCGCCTCCCAGCACGACGAGGACGTGGACAACCAGACCATCGTCGAGGGGATCATGGAAGAGGTCATCAAGAAGCAGCTCCCCAGAAAGCTCCTCGACAGGAAGACCAAGTACTACATCAACGCCACGGGCCGGTTCGTCCTGGGCGGCCCACACGCGGACTGCGGCCTCACGGGCCGGAAGATCATCGTGGACACCTACGGCGGGTTCGCCAGCCACGGCGGCGGGGCCTTCTCGGGCAAGGACCCCTCGAAGGTCGACCGCTCGGCCGCCTACATGGCCCGCTACGTAGCGAAGAACATCGTGGCCGCAGGCCTGGCGAAGTGCTGCACGGTCCAGCTCGCCTACGCCATCGGCGTGGCCCAGCCGGTCTCCATCATGGTCGACACCCAGGGCACGGGCACGATCAGCGACGAGAAGCTCGCCGGGCTCGTGAACGAGGTCTTCCCCCTGAAGCCCAAGGGCATCATCGACAAGCTCGACCTGCTGCGCCCCATCTTCAAGAAGACCGCCGCCTACGGCCATTTCGGGAGGACGGAGCCCGAGTTCACCTGGGAAAAGACCGACATGGTGGACAAACTCAAGGCAAAGGCGGGCAAGTAATGGCGAAAAGCGCAAAAAAGATGACGCTGGCCGATATCCCCGACTACTGCGGCCTCGGCTGCAAGGTCGCCGACCCGTCCCTCAGGGACTTCGGCAGGAAGGAGATCGAGATCGCCGAGCAGGAGATGCCGGGCCTCATGGCGGTGCGCAGGAAGTATTCCTCGTCGAAGCCGCTCAAGGGCGCGCGCATCACCGGGTCGCTCCACATGACCATCCAGACGGCGGTGCTCATCGAGACCCTGAAGAAGCTCGGCGCGGAGGTGCGCTGGGCCTCCTGCAATATCTTCTCCACCCAGGACCACGCGGCGGCGGCAATAGCCGCGAAAGGGACCCCGGTGTACGCCTGGAAGGCGGAGAGCCTGGAGGAGTACTGGGCCTGCACCCTGGCGGCGCTGAGCTTCCCGGGAAACAAGGGCCCGACCCTCATCGTGGACGACGGCGGCGACGCCACCCTTTTGGTGCACCGCGGGTACCAGGCCGAGGAAAACCCCTCGCTCCTGGACGAGCCCACCACGAACAGGGAGCTGGCCATCATCAACGCCACCCTCAGGGCCAAGCTGGGGCAGGACCCCAAGTTCTGGCACCGCATGGTCAAAGATATCAGGGGCGTGTCCGAAGAGACCACCACGGGCGTGCACCGGCTCTACCAGATGCTCGAGGCCAAGACGCTCCTGTTCCCCGCCATCAACGTGAATGACTCGGTCACCAAGAGCAAGTTCGACAACCTCTACGGCTGCAGGGAGTCCCTGGCGGACGGCATCAAGCGGGCCACCGACGTGATGGTGGCGGGCAAGGTCGTGTGCGTGTGCGGCTACGGCGACGTGGGCAAGGGCTGCGCCCAGTCCATGCGCGGCTTCGG
>JAKLDU010000031.1 GCA_022703355.1 Deltaproteobacteria bacterium
CTTGGTCACGGCCATGCGTTTCTCCCGGACCACGGAGATGGTGCCCCGCTCCTCCGACACCACGATGCACAGGGCGTCCGAGCGCTCCGAGAGCCCGATGGCCGCGGTGTGCCTGAGGCCGAACATGCCGAACTTGCCCGAATCGAGGGACAGCGGCAGGTGGCACCCGAACCGGGCGACCCTGCCTCCCTGGACGATGACCGCGCCGTCGTGGCCCAGGGAGTGCGGATCGAAGATGCTCGAGAGGAGGGGCTGGCTGAGCTTGCCGTCCAGCTCGTTACCGCCCTTGAGGTGCCGTTCGAGGGGGTCGCTCCCCTGGATGACGATGATGGCCCCGACCTTCCGCGCCGCGAGGTCGGACACGCCCTCCACGAGGGCCTCGAGGTCCAGGGGCCACTTCCTGTCGCCCGCCTGCCCGCTGGACTTGCGCAGGGAGCCCCAGACGGCGAGGCGCTCGAAAAACCTCCTGATGTCCTCCTGGAAGATGACCACCAAGGCGATGAGCAGGATGGTGAAGAAGCCCTGGAGCACCAGGGACGTGAGATACAGGTGAAAGAGCCGCGCGAAGATGTACACCACACCCAGCAGGCTGATGCCTGCGAAGACGAAGCGCGATGCCGTGTCCTTGAACCAGATGAGCACCACGTAGATGAGCGTGGCGATGATCAGGATGTCGAAAAAGTCCTGGACCCGGAAGGCCTCGAGTAATCCCAGCAGATTGAACATGCGCCCGTTTCCCGAAATAGTTTTTTCCGTCGGTTCACCCGCGGGCTCGAGGGCGGCTGCCCTTTCCCGCTTCCCCTCTCCTTAAACGTTTCACCCGGATAATGCAAGACCGTTGGATGTGCAGGATGAGGGGACGGCCCCGGGAGCGGCGGCCACGTTTCCGGGCAACGCGGCCCGGAAGCCCGACGCCGACCCTGCCGCAGCGAAGCGGCAAGATCAGCAACCATGAAGGAAGCCATCAGGGGCATGGGCCCGGACATGCCGGGACACGGGGTCTGCAGCCGGCCGATGTGGAGGGGCCGACTGTTTCTCACATAATCCTTTGCATTCTTTCCAGGCTCGGGTAAGATTCCCTCTTCATGGAGCTGCTTTTCCGGTCGGGCGCGTCCGGTGAAAACGGCCTCTCCCTCTCGGGGGAAGCGGGCGCCCTGCCCTGGCGGACAGGATGAACGGCCCCTTTTCCGGGCACCCCCGCAGCCGGGACCCGTTCTTCCCGCCCCCGAAAGGGACCCGGTAAAGGCAAGCTCGTGCAAAGAATCTCTCTGAAGGAGGGCTCATGGTACTGAACAACCCCGAGGCAACGGCACAGGCAATGAACATCGTCAGGTCAGGGGAGGTCTTCCAGTGGCATCTCATCCCCCTGCTGGTCATCGTCCTGTACATCTACGGCAGCGAGTACGAGCGGGGCAATTTCCGGGCCATCGCCGCGGGCCTGGGGCTGTACATGGTGCACTGGTTCGTGGAGATCGCCAACGCGCTCATCCAGCACTTCACGGGACACGCCCTGTGGACGGTCCCCACGGGCACCGCGTTCTCTCTCATGGTGGGGGTGGGGGCCGAGATCAGCCTCATGTTCTCCATCGCGGGCATCGTGGCCACGAAGCTCCTGCCCAAAGACCCGAAGGCGAAGATGCTCGGCATGAACGGCCGGGTGTTCGTGGCCCTGTCCGCCGCAGCGGGGGCCGCCATCATCGAGATCTTCCTCGTGAGGACGCCCGCCTTCGTCTGGGTCTACCCCTTCTGGGGCGCGCTCCCGGTCTTCATCACGGTCTACATCCCCTTCTTCGCCGCTGCGGTGTGGTGCTTCGACGCCCCGCCGAAGAAGAGCTTCGCCTTCGTGTGCGCGCTGGGCGCGGTGAACCTGGCGGGTCTGGCGGTATTCGGGGCGTTGGGCTGGATCTGAGCCCTTTCCCTCAGGCCGCCTTGCGCGAACGGGTCGGGTCCACCCCGGCTGAGGTGTGCTTCTCCGGGTATTTCCCGGTGACGCCGTCGTAGAAGGCCCGGATGACCTGCATGTCGGCCTCGATGTCGCCGGTGGTCCACACCACGGGCCCGATGCCGCCCGCCTTGCGGAGGTAGTCCACGTAGCCCAAAACGATGGGCACGCCCGCGCCGTGGGCGATGTGGTAGAATCCCGTCTTCCAGTAGTTCACCCTGCCCCGGGTCCCCTCGGGGGGGATGATGACCACGAAGTCGTCGCAGCCACGGTAGACCTCCACCATCTGGGCCACCACGTTGTTCGACCTGCTCCTGTCCACCGCGACGCCCCCGAGCCAGCGCATGAGAGGGCCGAAAGGCTTCCTGAAGATCCCCTCCTTGCCCATCCAGTAAATCTTCGCGCCGAAGGCAAGCGACAGGAACATGGTGAGGGGGAAGTCCCAGTTCGAGGTGTGGGGGGCGGCGATCATCACGAATTTGCGGACTCCGGGCAGCGCGCCCTCCACCTTCCAGCCGAAGACCCTGAGGTAGACGCGCGAAAACCAGGTCAGGAGGGTCTTCACGACCGGCGTGTGAAATATGGTGTAGTGCACGGGGGAACTCCTTTCTCGTGAACGCGGGATGTCTGGTCATATCACAAGATTACGGACATGCCGTGTAAAACAACTGCAAACCGCGACAAGTGCGAAATCATCTTCTCAGGGCAGCCTGCAAGCCGGGTTGTCACCAAAGAGCGGCGGGCGGCCTTCCGGGAAAAGGAGAACCGGCGCGGTCCGGCTTTCCTCCGACCTCCCATCCATTGCAATTCCCAACTTCATTTCCATTCCTCATGTCGGCATTCTTTCTCTCCGATGTCCGATCAGAAGATGCGACACGCTTTGCGCCTTGCTTTTCCCCCCCTGGTGTGCATCTTTATAGTTGATAATCACATCTGTTTTCGAGGAGGACACCATGGCTGCATTCACCGGGTATGGAGACTGCGACGCCCTTGGTCTGGCGGAGCTGGTGAGGAAGCGGGAAGTTTCCGCGGAGGAGGTCTGCGAAGCCGCCATCGAGCGCATCGAGGCCCTGAACCCGGCGCTCAACGCCGTCATTCACCGGGCCTATGATTACGCCCGGGAGGGCATCGGGAAAGGGCTCCCGGAAGGCCCCTTCACCGGGGTGCCCTTCCTCGTCAAGGATCTCGTGTCCACCGTCGCCGGTATGCCCCTGACCATGGGGTGCAAGGGATACCGGGGCTACACCCCCTCCTGTGACTCCGAACTCATAAAACGCTTCAAGGCCGCAGGGGTGGTCATCCTGGGCAAGACCAACTGCCCCGAGTTCGGCCTCATGGGCATCACCGAGCCCGAGCTCCACGGGCCAACGCGGAATCCCTGGGATACGGACCGCACCCCGGGCGGCTCCAGCGGCGGCTCGGCGGCGGCGGTGGCTTCAGGCATGGTTCCCATGGCCTCGGGGGGCGACGGGGGGGGCTCCATCCGCATCCCGTCCGGCTACTGCGGGCTCTTCGGCCTGAAGCCCTCCCGGGGCAGGTCCACCCTGGGCCCTGCTTACGGCGAGATCTGGCAGGGTGCGGAGATGGAGCACGTGCTCACGCGCTCCGTCCGGGATTCCGCGGCCATGCTCGACGCCGTGTGCGGGCACATGCCCGGGGACCCCTACCCCATTCCCCGCCCCGCAGAGCCGTTTCTCGCTGCACTGGAAAAAGCCCCGGGCCGTCTGAGGATCGGCTACAGCACGAGGTCGCCCCTGGGCAACGAGGTCCATCCCTCCTGCAGAGAAGCCGCCGAGCACGCCGCCCGGCTCCTGCAGGGGCTCGGGCACGACGTCGAGGAGGCTGAACCCGCCGTGGACGGCATCGCCCTGGCAAAAAGCTATTTCATGATGTACTTCGGCGAGGTGGCTGCGGACATCCGGGAACTCGAGGGGGTGCTCGGCAGGAAGGCGAAGCCCGGGGACGTCGAGGGGCCCACCTGGGCACTGAAGCTCCTGGGGAGCGCCTACTCGGCGGGGGAGTTCGTCCTGTCGCTGCGGGAGTGGAACAGGGCCTCGAGGGCGATAGCCGACTACCTCGGGCGCTACGACCTCTACCTCACGCCCACCGCGGCCATGCCCCCGGCGAAGATCGGGGAGCTCAAGGTGTCCGGGGTGGAGGAGGTCCTCATGAATCTCACCAACAAGCTCGGCCTGGGCTCCCTCATGCGCCTCTCCGGGATCGCGGACAAGATCGCCATCGAGGCCCTTGCCAGGACGCCGTTCACCCAGCTCGGAAACATCGCGGGCCTGCCCGCGGCGTCCGTGCCTCTGTACTGGACCCGGGAGAACCAGCCGCTGGGCGTGCACCTCATGGCGGCCCACGGCGAGGAAGGCCTCCTCCTGCGCGTCTCGGCCCAGCTCGAGAAGGCTCAGCCCTGGTTCGACAGGCGGCCGACGGCCTGAGGGATCACGGCCTTTCAGGCAGCATCCGCATGACGGGAAGACAGACGAGCTCGCGCTTCTCCTGTCCACATTCTTCTTGAAGGGCATCCCGACCGATTATAATATGGGGGGAATCGCATCGGTGTCGGGAAGCGAAAACCGCCAGCGGGGTGTACGCGAATGAGAAAGACGCCGCCGGAAAGCGGAAATCTGCAGAAAGAGAACCGGGAGCTCAGGGCCGAAATCAGGAGGCTCAGGAAAGCCGAGGAATCCCTGAGGGAGAGCGAGGAACGCTACCGCAGGATCACCTCGACCATCACGGACTACATCTACACGGTCTTCCTCGAGAACGGCGTGCCCGTGAGGACGGTCCACAGCGCGGCCAGCGAGGCGGTCACCGGGTACACGCCCCGGGAGCTCGAAAGCGACCCCTTCCTGTGGTTCACCATGATCTACCCCGAGGACCAGGAAGCGGTGCGCTCGCACGCTGCCGAGCTGCTGGCCGGCAGGGACCCCGGACCGCTGGAGCACCGGATCATCCGCAAGGACGGGGCCCTGAGGTGGGTGAGCAACACCCCGGTGATCCACCGGGGGAGCTCCGGCGAGGTGGTCTCCCACGACGGCGTGCTCAGCGATATCACCGAGCGCAGGGAGTCCCAGGAGGCGGTGCGCAAGAGCGAGGAGCGTTTCAAGTCCCTCATCCAGAACTCCTCGGACATCATCGTCATCCTCGACGCCCAGGGCCGGTTCGTGTACGAGACGCCGTCGTTCTCCCGGATCTCGGGTTACGAGCCGGGCTTCCTCACGGGCAGGACGCCCGTCGACGTCATCCACCCCGACGACATAGACACGGTGCTCCACGAACTCGGGGAGGTATACCAGAACGTCAACGAAGGCCTTCCCACGCCCATGCGCCTCAGAAGGAGCGACGGGACCTGGGTTCACCTCGAGGCCATCGGCAAGAACCTCATGGACTTCCCGGGCATCGAGGGGGTGGTGATCACGGCCCGGGACATCACCGACCGCAGGAAGGCCGAAGAGGAGCGCATCGAGATGGAGCGCAGGGTCCTGCACGCCCAGAAGCTCGAGAGCCTGGGCATCCTCGCGGGCGGCATCGCCCACGACTTCAACAACCTGCTCATGGCCATCCTCGGCAACATCGACCTTGCCATGACCGACCTCTCCGCCGCCTCCCGGCCCCGGCACTTCATGGGCCAGGCGCGCCTCGCCGCGCGCAGGGCCGCGGACCTCACCAACCAGATGCTCGCCTACTCGGGCAAGGGCAGTTTCGACCTGAAAACCTTCGACCTGAGCGAGCTCGTGGAGGAGATGTCCCGCCTGCTCAAGGCCTCGATATCCAAGACCGTCGAGTTCACGCTGAACCTGGACCGCTCCATCCCCCCGGTTTCGGCGGATCCCGCGCAGGTGCAGCAGGTGGTCATGAACCTCATCGTGAACGCGTCCGAGGCCATGGGCGACCTGCCCGGCGTGGTGACCCTCTCCACCGGCGTCAGGGAGTGCGGCCAGGAGTACCTGGAGGCCAGCCGCATCAAGGAGAAGCCCCTCCCGGGGCGGTATGTCTTCTTCGAGGTCAGCGACACGGGCTGCGGAATGGACGGGCCCACGCTCGAAAAGCTCTTCGACCCCTTCTTCAGCACCAAGTTCACCGGCCGGGGCCTCGGCATGGCCGCGGTCCAGGGCATCGTGGCCGGTCACAAGGGTGCCGTCATGGTGGAGAGCGCACCGGGCGGGGGCACGACCATCACGGTGCTCTTCCCCGCCGCGGCCCCCGGCAGGGACCTCACGCAGTTCGGGGAGGGCGAGGAGGGGCCCGACAACGAGGAGGCGCGGATGCCCGCATCCTCCGGGGCGATCCTGCTGGTGGACGACGAGTCCATGGTCCTCGACCTGTGCTCCGCCATGGTGGAGCGCCTCGGGTACCGGGTTCTGACCTGCCCGGACGGCAGGGCGGCGGTGGAAGCCTTCCGGGAGCACGCACACGACATCGCGTGCGTCATCCTCGACCTCACCATGCCCCGGATGGACGGGCTCACCGCCTTCGAGGTGCTCAAGCGCCTGAAGCCGGACGTGCGGGTGATCATCTCCAGCGGGTTCAGCGAGGGGGAGGTGGCGCACCGCTTCGAGGGCAACCAGCCCGCGGGCTTCATCAAGAAGCCCTTCACCCTCAAGGCCCTGCGCAGCGAGCTCTCCCGGGTGCTCCGGTAGGGCCCCGGGCCCTGCTCCCGCGCGGATGCCGCCTGGGGAGGGGGAGCCCTCACCGTCACGGGTGCTCCGGCAGGCCGCCGAACCCTGCCGCCAGCGTCAGTGCAGCTCCACCCTCACCTCGAGCCTTTCCCGCGGGTCGGGCACCGGGTTCTTCCCGGCGACGTGGGCGTCCACGGGCGCTCCCTGGTCGAGCAGTCCCGCGATGACCGTGTTGTCTTTCTTGGGGAGGTAGCCCAGCTTCTCGCCATGCCAGTAGAGCGCCACCGCTCTTTCGTCGTGCGGGTTTTTGGGCTCCCGCCTGAGGGTGACGGCGTCTCCGGCGCTGATCCCCGCCCAGACCCTTTCCCCGCCGTAGTAGCGGAAACCCGCGACCTTCGCCCTGAGCAGGAGGACGGTGCGGGTGTTCATCTTCGGCACGTCCTGCGACCCGATGCGCGCCGCGGGACAGAAGCCGAACAGCGGAAGGCAGGCGGCCAGCTTGAGGAATCTTCTTCTTTCCATGCTTCACCTCCAAGTCTTCCGCACACGGTAGCAGAGGTGGTCCCCCATACGGTGTCCTACCGGAAAATGCCTTTCACCCGGAATACTGCCGGGACATCTTTTCGATCTCGCTGAGAACCTCTTCCCGGAGCTCCCCGGGCGAGAGCACCTCCACCTGGGCGCCATGCCGCAGGATCTCCCGCTTGACCTCCCGGAAGTCCGCCACCGGGAACTTCAGGCACAGGGAGCCGTCCCCTTCCCTCCACGTCTCCTGGGCGGGGTGCCAGACCTGCTCCTCTATCCAGGGCGCCGCCTCCGGCGTGAAGCGGATGCAGACATCACGGGCCTCCCCGCTCTTGAGGATGCCGAAGTTCCTGCGGATGTATTCCTTGAGGGACCCGGGGTCCCCGGGTCTTTCGATCACCGCCCGGGAAGGCTCGACCTTCGCTATCCGGGACAGGGTGAAGTCCCGCAGCCCGTTTCTCAGCGCGCAGTAAGCGACGATATGCCAGGTGCCCATGTAAGAGAGGAGGTGCAGGGGCAGGATGTCCCGCTCCGTGGACTCGCCGGTGTGGGGCGAATGGTACTCGATCTTCACCGCCCGGCCCGAGAGCATGGCGTCGAGAATCTTCTGGAAGGTCTTTTCGCCCGTCCGGGAATACCCGATGTTCTTGACCGACACCATCTCCCCCAGCTGCGCGACGCTCAGGGGGATTTCGCCCGTGGAGAGGGAGAGCACCTGCTCGAGAAAGGACTTCATCCGCTTCTTCATGCCCCGGTCCGGCACGGTGGAGGCGAGCCGGAAGAACAGGAGCAGCGCGGTGAGCTCGGATGCGCTGAGCCACGAGGCGGGGAGCTCCCAGGTGTCGTCCCCGTATTCGTAGCCGCGCTTTTCGGCCACGTACACCAGGGGGGCGAAGAGACGGTCCCTGATGAACTCGATGTCGCGCTGGGCCGTCTTGGGTGAGATCTCGAACTGGTGCGCCATCGTGGTTGCGTTGGGGTGGCGCCCCTTCTTCACCTGGAGGTGAAACCACAGAAAGCGCTCGTAGATGACCTTGTTCGACATGCCCCCCCCCGCGAATGCACCGCTCCCGGATGCCTGGACTATATCCGAGGGCGCAGGCCCTGTCAAAAGCGAAGCGCACCGGGCACGCCCGCATGAAGCCCGCAAAGCGCCGCCGGAGAAAAAGGCCTGTCGGGAAAGAGCCCGGTTGCCGGCACGGTGTCCTCCCCGGGCCCCGGGCTACATGAAGTTCGACAGCTTGAACATCACCAGGAAGGGGAACGCGGGCATCATCTCCCGGTGCGCCCCGAAGGTCTTGATCACGGTTCCCCCGAAACGCGACTTGGTGAAGTAGAGCCCCTTGAAGTTGAAGATCCAGTTGCCGTACGCATAAAGGAGACGGTTCATCTTTTTCTGCAGGACAGACTCCCCCGGCAGGTCCCGGTCGTCCACCACCAGCGGGCACAGGCCCAGGTTGATGACCTTTATGCCCTCGGCCTTGAACACCTCGAAGGCGTGATTCATGAGCGGGTAGAAGATGCCCGGTTTGAACCTGGTGCTGAACCGGGAGATGTTGGGCACGTAGGAGACCACCTCGCCGTCCTGGTAAATGGGGTCGAAGAACACGAAACCCAGGAGCTCGCTTCCCAGGTGGGCGAAGAACCGCCTCGTCCCCTCCTGGTAGTCCATGTCCATGGGCCGGATGAGGAAGCAGATCTCGCGGTCCCTGACCTTGCGGGTCTTGAGCCACTCGTTCGTGAGCTGCCGGCACCCCTCGTCGGTGTGCTTTTCCTGGATGAGAATCCCCTCGCTCCGGGCATGGTTCACCGAGGTCCGGAGGATCTGCTTCTTTTTCCCCTTGAGGTCCCAGCCTTCGATGTCCAGGATGATCTCGGAGCCGAACTGGGTGGCGTACATGCCGAAGCGCCTGTGCAGAAGCCCGGCCACCTCCTGGGAAAGCTGCACGAAGGTCGTGTTCCGGCCGTCCTTGAGAAGCTCCCGGAGGAGGAGCTCCCGGTCTTTCGGGGAACACACCGGGTCCGAGAGCGTGAGCCGCTGGCCCCACTTCTCCCTGTACGCGATGAATCCCACCCCCGGGAGGTCGAAGTAGTGCATGTCCCTCTGGAGCGTGGAAAACGACATGCAGTGGTTCCCGTGCCGCCTTAAAAAGGCCAGGCGCTCCGAAAGGGTGAAGAGGTCGACCTGCCCCCTGATTTTCGAACGGTATGACTCCATCGCCACCACCTTGCCCGGCAGGGGCTCGGCCTGAGGTCTCATCCGCACCACGGTGCCCATGCGTTTCCCCTTCCCCGGTGTTTCAGCGGCAGCCGGCCGCTAGCGGTTCTTTCCCATGCGCTCGTGGCTCGTGACCCAGTCGAGCGACGCGATGGCGCCGGCGAGCGATATCTCCCCCGCCGTGGCCGCCGCGGTGACGATCTCCGCGAATTTGAGCACGTTGCCCTGGCCGTAGCATCCGAGCATCTCGAGGCATTCCCGCTGGGTGGGCAGCCCGGTGCCGCCCCCGTAGGTGGCCACGATGAGCGACGGGAGGGTGAGCGACCCGTAGAGGTCGCCCTCGGGCGTGACCTCGGTGCACACGTACCCGGTGGACGACTCGGACACGTTCGCCACGTCCTGTCCCGTGGCCATGAAGATGGCCGCCAGGGCGTTGGCCGCGTGGAGCCCGTTGCTCACCGCCCCGCCCATGAAGGCGCCCAGCTGGCAGGCCCGGCACAGGTAGTCCAGGGTCACGGGGTCCACCCGCATGTGTTTGATGAGCACCTCCCGGGGGATGAGGATCTCGCCGATGACGCGCTTGCCCCGGGTGACGAGGTTGTTGATGAGGGAGGCCTTCTTGTCCGTCGAGATGTTGCCGTCCATGTAGAAGTGCCGCACGGTGTTCACCTGGGAGAGGATCCAGTTGCACGCCGTGTAGGTGCACATGCTCACCATGTTCTGCCCGGCCGCGTCGCCGGTGGAGTAGTTGAACCTCAAGTACACGAGGCGGCTCGCCATGTACCGCTCGATGTTCAGGAGTTTCGCCACCTTCGATGCGGACTGTGCGTGGACGGTGATCTCCTCCATGTGGGCGTCGATCCACTGGATGAAGTCCCTGCCCTCCCGGGCGGAGTCGAAGGAGAAGGCCGGGGACCTCTGCATGCGGTCCTCCACCACCGTGACCTTCACGCCGCCGCACATGTTGAGGATTTTCATGCCCCGGTTGTAGGAAGCCACCAGGGTGCCCTCGCTCGTGCACAGGGGGATGAGGAACTCGCCGCGGGCGTGCTCGCCGTCGATGAGGAGGGGCCCGGCGAACCCCAGGGGGATCTGGGCCACACCCGTGAAGTTCTCGATGTTGCCCCTGGTCACCGCGGGGTCGAAGGAGTGCTGCTTCACGTGGTGGAAGGGCTTGCCCGTGTACTCCTCCACGAAGTCCTGGCGCTTCCTCACGATGTCCATGCCATAGTTGTCGAGCTTGTCCGCGGGGATCTTTTTCCGGTCCTCCCGCGACTCGATCACCGAGTCGTCCGCCTCCAGGGACAGGGGCCCGAAGAGGTCCGTGAGGAAGGACAGGGCGACCCGGTGCGCAGAGTGCTTGGGCAGGGAGATGCCCTTCACGTGCAACACCACGTCCTCGCCCATGGGGAAAGGCACCGGGCCCTCGTCGCTTATGCCCTGGGCGTCCCGGGGCACCCCGCCGCTGCTCAGAACGACGCCTTCGGGGGAGATGTCCAGGCCGTTGATGGAGAGGCCCTCGAAGCCCGTGATCTGCGCGTCTTTCACCGGGTTCTTCAGGGCGAAGGAGATCCCGCCCTCGATGTTCCTGAGGCTCCCGATGCAGTAGACCTTGCTCAGGATGAGGGGTGGTATCGTTACATGGGACTTTCCCTCCGGGGATGTGCGTACCAGTACCAGTCCCGCTTCCTTTGTGGTGTCTCGCATCCTCGCCTTCCTTCCTGGAACACAAAACAATTTGTATTCTCAAAACATTATATGCCAGACGCACCCGTCCGTCACCCGAAAGATCAAACAAGAATCATGCCACCCCTCCATCGCCCGCACCGCCACTCAACCTGATGGAATCATATTTCTTTTGTACCTGTCCACCAGGTCGTGCCGCGAAGGGAATGGGCGGATTGGAAATATATTTCCCTTTTTCTGAACAAGATTTCTTATGCCAGCATGTGAGGCGTTGCGCCTAGCGTGCTCCTGGCTCCCGGGAAAATCAGCTCGTGCGCAGGGATTCCACGATGTTCATGCGCGAGGCGCGGAGGGCGGGGAGCACGCCCCCGGCCAGCCCCATCACCACGGCGAAGAGCAGCGACTGGAAAAAGATCTCCGGCGTCAGGGAAAACGTGAAGGCCAGCTCGGAAAAGGTCTGGAAGTTCACGGTGGAGATGGTGAGAAGCTGCATGAACGAGGCGAAGAAGAGGCCCATGAGCCCTCCCCCGATCCCCAGGGCCAGGGATTCCACGAGAAAACCGGCGAGGATGTCCCTGCGCTGGAAGCCCAGGGCGCGCAGGGTCCCGATCTCGGCGGTGCGGGTGGCCACGGAGGAGTACATGGTGATCATCGCCCCGATGACCGCGCCCAGGGAAAAGATCACGGTCAGCGTGATCCCCAGGATCCTCAGGAACTTGGCCATGATCTCAGACTGCTCGAGGTAAAAGGCGGTCTCCCTCTTGACCTGGAGCGTGAGCCGGGGGTCGTTTTCCACCGCGGATTTGACCCTGTCGAAAGAGCCGGGTCCCGCGAGCCTGAGAATGACCACGGAGTAGGCGGGCCGCCGGAAGGCCTGCATCACCTGGTCAGCGTCCGCCCAGATCTCCGAGGCGAAGGCGGTGTTGCCCGTATCCATGGCGCCCACGATCCGCCAGCCCTTCTGCCTGCCCGGCAGCGGCCCACCCACGGCGAGCCCCTCGAACCGCCGCAGCAGGCTCTCCCCCACGATCATCTCGGGCGTGCCGAACCGGGGCATCCTGCCCTGAGAAAGCCTCACCTGGCGTCTCAAAGGCAGCGACGCCCTCCCGATGCCCCGGATGGTGACGTTGGAGGAGCCCCCACCCTTCTTGGGCAGGGTGATGAGGATGACGGTCTCCTTTGCGAGGAGGGCTTCGCCGTTTCCGGTGACCGCGACGCCGGGCAGAGTCTCGATCACCGCGGCCCTGTCCCGCTCGATGGAGCTGTCCACCTCGCCGGTGGCGCCTTTGCGCAGGACAATGGCGTTGTCGTGCGAGCCGGTCTGGACGAGGGTCTTCTGCAGTCCCTCGGCGAGCATGAGCACGGCGGCGAAGACGAAGACCACGAGCGCCATGCCCGAGGCGGTGAGGAAGGTGGTGAGCCGCCTCGTCCAGAGGCTGCGGATGCTGTAGGAGAGCGGCAGGGCCACCTCAGCCGATCCTCCTGAGGCCCTCGGCGATGCGGGTCTTCACCGCCTGCCGGGCGGGCAGGATCGACGCGGCCACCCCCACCAGCAGAGCCACCCCCGCGTCCAGGGCCACGGTCAGGGGGTCCACGATGAAGACCGGGAAGAACTGCTTGAGCGCCGTCTTGAACCCGAAGGCCGCCGGGTACGTGAGGAGGATCCCCAGGAGGGCGCCCAGGCAGGTGACCACCAGGGCCTCGCCCACGATGAGGATGGTGATCCGGGGGCCCGAGTAGCCCAGCGTCTTGAGCACGGCGTACTCCCCCGTCCGCTCCCGGGTGGTCATGGCCATGGTGTTCGCCACCACGGCGAGGATGATGACGATGATCACCAGCGAGACCGCCTGGATGACCCTGATGATCGCCTCGCTCATGGAGATGAAGCCCATGACGAAGGCCTTCTCCGTTTCGGTGAGGGTCTCCGCCGGGGAGTTCGTGAACATGGCGTCGATCTCGGAAGCGATGTCTGCCGCTTCGCCCGGGTTCCTGATCCCCACGGAGAAGTACCCCACCTGGTTGGCCAGGGAGGGCATGGTGCCCTTGATCGCCTCGTTCAGGTACTCGTAGTGAAAGACGAACTGGGTTTCGTCCACGCTCGGGGTCCTGCCCCGGTAGACCGCCCTGATGACGAAGGGCCACTCCCCGGGGTAGATCGTGCCCTTGAGCGTCACCACGTCCCCCAGTTTCCAGCCGAAACGGTCCATGAGCCCCCTGCCAACCAGCGCCCCCCGGCGGTCCCTGAGGAAATCCTGCTTCTGGCCCTCGGGGATGAGAAACTCCTTCATGAGCTTCAGGTAGGTTTCGGTGTCCATGGCGAAGCTGGCAAAAAAGTTCTTCTCGCTGATGTATATGCCGCCGAACCAGTTGCCGTAGGACACCTCGCTCACCCCCTCGGCGTGGCGGATCTTCTCGTAATACGACAGGGGCAGCGGGAAGATGATCGAGACCGCGTTCCTCGTCACCAGGCGGTTGGCGGAGGTGGCCTCGGCGCTCCCGTACCAGGTGGTGATGACCGTGCGCAAGAGCCCGAAGGCGAGGATGGCGATGCCGGTGGCCAGTATGGTGAGGCCCGTGCGGAACTTTCGCCTGAAGGCGTTCTTCAGGATCATCCTGAAAAGGATCATGTGCCGAACTCGCCCTTTTCGAGATGCCTGACCACGTGCGCCCGCTGGGCGGCATGGGGGTCGTGGGTCACCATGACGATGGTCTTGCCCAGCTCCGTGTTCATCCTGTCCATGAGGTCGAGGACGTCTTCCGCAGACGCGCGGTCGAGGTCGCCGGTGGGCTCGTCCGCCACGAGGAGCGTGGGGTCGATGACGATGGCCCGGGCGATGGCCACCCGCTGCTGCTCGCCGCCGGAAAGCTGGCCCGGGTAGTGGTCCATGCGGTTCCCGAGGTTCACCATGCCCAGGGCCGCCTCCACGTGGTCCCTCCTCTCGGCCTTCGACAGGGGGGCCAGGTGCAGGGGCAGCTCCACGTTCTCAAAGGCCGTGAGCACCGGGATGAGGTTGTAGAACTGGAAGATGAAGCCCACGTTGCCCGCCCGCCACCGGGCCAGGTCCGTCTCGGCCAGCCCGGTGATGTCCTCCCCCTCCACGACGATGGAGCCGCTGTCGACGGAGTCGATGCCCGCGATGAGGTTGAGCAGGGTGCTCTTGCCCGAGCCCGAAGGCCCCATGATGGACAGGAACTCCCCCCGGGCGATGTCGAAGGTGAGGTCCCTGAGCACGGGCACCACGAGGTCGCCCCGGCGGTAGGATTTGAAGACGCGGCTGATCCTGACGATGGGGGGAGCGTCTTCCACGGCTACTTCTCCAGGACCGTGACCTTCGAGCCGTTTCTGAGGTGTTCGGGCGGGTCCGCCACCACCGTGTCGCCGGGCTTCGCCCCCCCGAGGACCTCCACCATGCCCCCGAACTCCTCCCCGGTGCGGACGCCCGCTTCCTTCGCCCTGCCTCCCCTCACCAGGAAGAGCACGTCCCCGTTTCTGCCCCGCCGGACGGCCGGGGAGGCCACCATCACCCGGGGCATCTTTTCGCGGGGCTTAAGGGGGCGTGAGAGGAACCCCACCTTGGCGCTCATCTCCGGGAGGATCCGGGGGTCGCGCTTCTCGAAGCGCACCTTCACGAGCACGGTTGCCTTGGAGCGGTCCACCGTGGGCACGACGGTGTCCACGGCCCCGTCGAACCGAACCCCGGGCAGGGCGTCGAGGGAGATGGTGCAGGGCTGGTTCACGGACACCATGCCGATGTTCGACTCGGACACGTCGGCCTCCACCTGCAGCGACGAGAGGTCAGCGATGGACACCACGGCGGCCTTGGCGTTGGCCGCCGAGCCCAGGGGGGTGATGATGTCGCCCACGTCGGCGTTCTTGGTGAGCACCACCGCGTCGAAGGGTGCCCTGATCCGGGTGTAGGAAAGCGACGCCAGGGCGCTCCTCAACGCCGCGTCGCCGGCCTTCACCGCGGCCTTCGCCCCTTCATGACCCGCCTGTGCAGCCCGGAGTCGGGTGCTCGCCGAGTCGAACTCGGAGCGGGAGACGGCACCCGTCTTCACGAGCCTTTCCATGCGGCCGTAGGTGAGCTGCGCGTCCCTGAGCGAGGCCTCCGCCTCCGCCACACGCTCCCTGGCCACGGCGACGTTCGCCCTTGCCTGTTCGACGAGGGCCTGGGCGTCGTCGTTCTCGAGGGTGGCCAGGACCTGCCCCTCCTTCACGGCGCTGCCCTCCCCCACCTCCAGGGAGACGAGCCGGCCCGTGACCTTCGCGGCCACGTCCGCCTTGCGCTGGGCCACCACGTAGCCGCTCGCGCTGAGCTTTGCCAGGATCTGGGAGGGGTAAACCTCGTTCACCGTGGTCACGTGCACGGACACGCCCCGGGTGAAAAACGCCCAGGCGGCGACAGCGAGCACCGCGACCAGGGCCAGCGCCGCCCAGAAAATGCCCCGGGGACGCCTGCCCCTCGCGGCCTTCCCTCCCCGTGCGCCCTTGTCAATGGTCAGCCTTTTGAGGTCCGTGTCCGCCATCCCTCTCCCCTCTTCGTGCGCGAGGTCCACAGCCACCATGCACGCATGCACACACCCCGGCGCCATGGACACCGGGCCAATGCGATATTCAAGCCTGGCAGCCTGGTGTTTTGCCGGTGCCCGGGCCGCTTGAGCGCCACGAACACCCGGCCAATACAATAATAAGGGCATTGCCCCCGGAAAGAATGTGGGGCCGGGGATTGCCCCCGGCCCCGCGCGTACTCTCGTTGCCGGCCGCCCCCCTAGAACAGGAAGATGGGGTAGGAGTCCGGATTCTTGCCGAAGCAGGTGATGTCGTCGATCTTTTCGATCTTCGGGCCCTTGAGCAGGGCGTAGAGGGAGCGCTCCACGCCGATGCCGCCGCCCATGGTCTCCGGGAAGTAGGGCTTGCCGTCGCAGTCGTGCATGGCCACGGCGGTGAGGAACGGTCCGTACCCGTCGAGCACGGCGATGTTCTCCAGCACGCCGTTGTTGAACACCGGCGCCTCGGGGATGATCCTGTTGTCGATGAGCCGGAAGATGATGGCCTCGTAGAGCCACTCGCGGATGGCGCCGGACATGATCTCCAGGGCGGGGGAAAACTTGTTCGTGTCCCTGATGAGGGATTTGGCGCAGATGTCGTAGTTGTAGATCATGTCCGATTCGAAGGACGTGAGCGGGAGCCGGGAGCCGTCCGGGAGGAGGTAGGGGTAGATGAGGTCGTAGTTCTCCCGCAGCAGCCCGGTCACCCAGTAGAACTGGGAGGGTATGTCGTTGCCGGCCTTCGTCTCCAGGTCGGCCTTGCCGTACTTCTTCAGGGCCTCGGTGTGCTTCACCCGGGGGAACGGCTGCCTGGGGGGCTCCAGGGCGACGCCCAGGGCCTTGAGGTCGTTTTCGTTCCTCTCGGCGATGGCGCTTGTGGCCGCGATGATCAGGCGCTCGAAAAAGTCGATGACGCGCTCGTAGTCCTCCTTCAGGATGGCCTTGACCTTGTCGGGGGAGTCCTTGTACTCCTCGAGCCCGATGCCCCGGTTGCGCCGCAGTTCGATGTCGATCTGGGAGAAGTCGATGAGGTACTTGCCCCGCTGCTTCCTCTGGGGGCTCTCGATCTCCAGGCGGATGTTGGGCGAGTCCACGAAGATGCCCTTGACCCTGGGGTTGAAGCACGCGAGGAACTTCGAGTAGATCATCGAGTGGGTGGACACGTAGGGCATGCCCTTGTAGTGGATGGTGGGAACGTGCTCGACGTCGTGGGCAAGGGGGTCCGTCACCGGGCTCATGAGGACCCTCTCGAGATTGATGAGGCCTTCCCGGGCAAGAAAATCGTGGATGGCGACGACGAACGACGTGCGGATGTTCATTGCCGAATACAGATTCTCGTTCACCCACTTCTCGACGTAATTCTTCTTGACGAACTCTTCGAACGAGCTGCCTGACTGGACGAGAGATGCCTGGAAATGGAAAAGGTCCTCACCGATGAAAGCCATACGTTCCTCCTTGTGGCAAAAGTCTTTTTTCCAGCCCTCGGCTGCAGCGGAAGGGAGCCCTGTCCGAGCCCCTGTCGCCGCCCGTTGCCCGCGGGCCGGTACGCCGATACTGAGCAACCACTGTGCCAAGTGCCTTTCTTGGCGCATCATAAAAATTTATCATCAAAACGGGGTACTGTAAAGGGCTCACAATTGGCAAAATCCCGCGTTCTGCCTCTTGAGACCACTTCCGGGCACGAGCAGCCGAACAGCCGGGACATCCCCGGGGGGAAACGGCATGCAGGTGCGTCGGGCATTCTGCACAATTTCGGCCCATAACTCCCCCTGTCCCCAATTTTGTTCCAGCAGGAACCGGGAGCGGACGGTCTGAGGCCTCAGAAAGTGAACTTGTCAAAGTCGACGGGCACCGGGGTGGGGTAGCGGCCGGAGAAGCACGCGGTGCAGTAACTGCTCCCGTCGTCCACGGTGCGCAGCATGGCCTCGATGGAGAGGTAGGCCAGGGAGTCGGCCCCCATGGAACGGGCGATCTCTTCGATGCCTTTGCTGCAGGCGATGAGCTCACCCTTGCTGGAAATGTCGATGCCATAAAAGCACGGGAAGCAGATGGGCGGCGATGAGACCCTCACGTGGACCTCCCGGGCGCCCCGGGAGCGCAGGAGACGGACGATCTGGCGCATGGTCGTGCCCCGGACGATGGAGTCGTCCACGAGCACTACCCGCCTGCCCTCGATGACCCCGGAAACGGGGTTGAGCTTCACGCGCACGTCGAGCTTGCGCCTGTCCTGGTGGGGGGCGATGAAGGTGCGGCCCACGTAGTGGTTCCGGATGAGGCCGATCTCGTACTTGATCCCTGACTCCCGGGCATAGCCCAGGGCCGCGGTGTTGCCCGAGTCGGGCACGGAGATGACGATGTCCGCCTGTGCCGGGGACTCAAGGGCGAGCTGCTTGCCGAGCCTCCTGCGGACCTTGTCCACCTTCTCCCCGAAGACCAGGCTGTCCGGGCGGGAAAAGTAGATGTGCTCGAAGATGCAGTAGGACGGCTTCTCCGCGGGTTTCATGCGGTGGGACTCAATGCCCTTGGCGTTTATGAGAAGGATCTCGCCGGGCTCCACGGTCCGGACGTAGTCCGCGGCGATGATGTCGAAGGCGCAGGTCTCGGAGGCCACCACGTGCGCTCCGTCGGACCTGCCCAGGGACAGGGGCCGGAAACCGTGGGGGTCCCGGGCGGCGATGAGGGCGTCGGGGGTGAGCAGCAGGAAGCAGTAGGACCCCACGATTTGCCTGAGCCCGTCCTTCACCATGTCCAGGAAGGTCGTTTCCTTCGACCTGGCGATGAGGTGCAGGAGGAGCTCGCTG
>JAKLDU010000032.1 GCA_022703355.1 Deltaproteobacteria bacterium
CCTGGTGGTCGTCGACGAAGTGGGCTACACGCCCATCGACCGGCAGGAGTGCAATCTCTTCTACCGGTTCGTCGCCAATCGCTATGAGAAGGCCAGCACCATCCTGACCTCCAACAAAGCATTCACAGACTGGACCGAACTCTTCCATGACCAGGTCATCGTTACTGCTATCCTTGATCGCCTGCTCCATCACAGCGTCGTGATCAACATCAGAGGCAACAGCTTCCGCCTACGGGGAAAAATCTCAAAGGACGGGGTCGAATCCCATGGCGGTATTACGTGAGGGTGGTAAACTTTTACGCGCCCGCAATTGGTATACTCTTAAATGCCCATGGGGGGCATAGGGGTGGTACCCTTTTCATTCCCATTCTTGGTATACTTTTATCTTCCCATTGACACAAATAACATGTTCACAGTTTGAACAGCACCTTTGGTCAAAATTAACCATAACTTTAATAGATTCATAACTGGTTGCATCATGCATTTAGCTGGGTCCGTTAAGATGGTGAGAAGCAAGGCTTCCATTTCATACAATCTTATGGCACAGAAACTATTCAAGTAATAATTATGAGGACCGGTAAGGATATATGAGTTGTAATTAGTAGGGTGTTCCCCCTATTATAAAGGGCAGAGGTGAAACATGTCCGAGGCTGAAAAGAAGAAGCTCATAGCAGATATGCGAGCATATTCAAAAAAGATCGCATCTTCTGATTCCGATGCCAAAAAATTATTGGCTAAGACGGGAATGTATACGCGTAATGGGAAACTAAAATCTGAATATAAGTAATGTATTCCAAGATGCATCACCGGATCTTGGCCTTCCATGGCTGCGACCGAGCCGTAGGCGAAAAAGTCCTTTCTGGCCTAACCGAATTACACTTCAGCAAGAATGATTATGATTGGTTGGGAAATGGCATCTATTTTTGGGAGAACGACCCTGGGCGTGCTTTGCATTATGCTACATTACTTAGAAAAAATCCCGAAAGATCGCACACCAAAGTTAAGTATCCTTTTGTTATTGGTGCAGTCATAGATTTAGGTTATTGCTTAGATCTTCTTGAAAATTCTTCACTCGAAATCCTAAAACAGGGCTATGAACTCTTGTGTGCGACTAACGCAGATCTTCCTCAAAATAAATCTATAGGAAAAGAGAAAGACTTATTGCTGCGGAATCTTGATTGTGCAGTCATCCAAACCGTTCACGCCTTTAAATCAATTCAAAAGGAACAATCATTTGATTCAGTGCGGGGAGCATTCTGGGAAGGAAAGGATTTGTACCCCAATGCTGGGTTTAAGGAGAAAACGCACATACAAATTTGCGTTAGAAACCATAACTGCATAAAGGGATATTTTAGACCCAGGAATTTTAATCCAAACTATAGCAGGGTTTAAATTAGAGATATTATTTCTTTTCCCATCTTGACTTAGCCGCCTTCTGCGCTATCTCCTTGCGCCTCTCTGGGGATAACTTCTCCTTCCTTGCCTTCCCGCCCCTCAATCCCCCGAGGCGCCCAAGGGCAACAGCGGCAGGATTCTTCACCCTCTCCGGCTTCTGTTCTTCATTGGGCTTCTCTCCCGTGGCCTCCTGCATGATCTGGGAGGCTAGTGTATTGATATCCCGCGGGCGTTTCTTCTTCTTGTCAGTCATGGATAGGTAGTAACATGACCGCTCAAGCATTTCAGTGGGGCACCATTTCAAACTGACCCACTAACTCTTTCTTTCACCTCTTGACAAACCAAGACGACCGGTCTAATTATCAATAAAATGTCACGGGACCGGCAGATGCGGGAAGACACGAAAACCAGGCTCATCAAGGCGGGTGCCGATATCATGCACCTCAAGGGCTACCACAACACGGGCGTGAAGGAGATCCTCGACCGGGCAGACATACCCAAGGGGTCGTTCTACAACTTCTTCAGGAGCAAGGAGGATTTCGGCCTGCAGGTGGTCGACCACTACGTCGGGTTCTTCTTCGAGCTCTTCAACCGGTACCTCTCCGACGCCTCCCGGCCGCCCCTGGAGAGGATCAGGCTCCTGTTCCTGGGGTTCATGGACTTCTTTAAGACCACGGACTACACCCTGGGGTGCCCCATCGGGAACTTCGCCCAGGAGCTGGGCGACGTCAGCCCCGTGTTCCGGGAGAAGCTCAGATCGTGCTTCGACGCCATGTCCGGGCAGTTCGCCTCCGTGCTGGAGGAGGCCCGAAATGACGGCTCACTGCCCCGGGCCCTGGACGTTCAGGAAACGGCGGACTTCATCGTGTCGAGCTGGGAGGGGGCGCTGGTGCTCATGAAGGTCATGAAAAGCACCGCCCCCCTGGAAACCCACCTGAAGTACGTCTTCGACTTCATCCTGAAGATGCGGAAAGAATGAGTCTCGACGGCAGCCGGTCAGCCCTATCGGAAACAGGGGAAGGGACCGGGCTTTAAAAAGCAGTGCATTCGATTCCCCGAAAAAGGAGTATGCATGGACAAAGAGGCACTCTACGAGAAACTTGCACGGCACCTTGACCAGGGCATGGTTGGCGCGCCCCTGTCGCCCTCGCTCATGGGCATCCTCGAGATCATGTTCACCGAGGAGGAGGCGGAGATTGCCTGCAGGCTCCCCCTCGAGAACAAGACCCTCCCCGAGCTCCAGGCGCTGATGCCGGACAGGGCCGAAACCCTGGAAGTGGCCCTGGCGGGCATGGCCAGGAACGGCACCGTGTACACCGGCCAGAAGCCGGGCAGGGAGCGGAAGTACCGCCTTCTGCCCACGGTGGTGGGCTTCGCCGAAGCGCCCTACTGGGCCGGGCTGGACACGGAGAAGGCCCGCCGGCTTGCCCCCCTGTGGATCAGGTACCGGAACGAGGGTTTCGGCAGCGAACTCGCCCGGGGGGTGCCCACGGTGCGCGTCATCCCCATCGATCACGCCCTGGGCAAGAAGTCGGAGATCCTCCCCTTCGACAAGCTCAGGGAGCAGATGGGTGCCTTGTCCTTCTTTGCCGTGAGCAAATGCCCCTGCCGGCAGATGATGGCTTACGTGGGCAAGGGATGCGGGCACTCCCTGGAGAACTGTCTTCACTTCGGCGACATGGGCCGCTATGTCGTGGAGCAGGGCATGGGCCGGGAGATCTCCCGGGACGAGGCGATCGCGATACTGGAGGAGGCGGACCGGGAAGGCCTGGTCCACGCGGTGGAGAACCTCAGCGGCTACCTGTCCATGATCTGCAACTGCTGCGCGTGCTGCTGCGTGTTCCTCCAGACCCAGAGGCTGCACAGCCTGAAGATGATATCCTCCTCGAGCTACGCGGCGAGCGTCGATGCGGAAGCCTGCATCGGCTGCGGCACCTGCGAGGGGCGCTGCCCCGTGGAGGCCATTGCGGTGGGCGAGGGTCAGAAGGCCGGGGTCGACCGGGCGAAGTGCATCGGCTGCGGGGTCTGCACGCCCACGTGCCCGGCACAGGCCCTCTCCCTCGCGAGGAGGGAGCAGGTCACGCCCCCGCCCGATGTCGCGGAGTTCTTCACCAGAAGGTACAAGGCCCCCCTGTCTTGAGAGGCGATCGATGGCGGGGACAGAAGGCGCCGGGTCGTGCATCGTGCCGTTCGCGGAGTAATCCGGCTGCGGCATGACCCGCCAAAAAGCCGGGTCCGGCCTCGAGCACGAGGTTGGCCGCGAAGGTGGAAGCGGCGAGCTTGACGCATGGCCCGCCCGAAAGCGGGGCCCGGCTTCGTGCGCTAGGGGTTCGTCACCGGCTGCTCGTCGCGCAGGATCTTCCAGAACAGGTAGTCCATGCCGCCGGCGGCGACCTTCGGGGTTTCACTTTCCTGTTTTTCCGGCACTTTCGCTTCTAGGCGCTGTGCGGCGATCTTGTTTATCCGCCACTCGAGGGGCTGGTAGAGGTTGTGGGACGTGGCCAGGTAGAACAGCCTGCCCGTGGCCGCTAAAGAAACGAGGGAGACGAAGAGGAGCAGCAGGTTTCTCTTCAGTGACTGCTTCCTGGGCAGGGACTTCCTTTTCCTGGTTTTCGGCGCTCGAGCTCTCATACGATACCCCCCCCTGACGGAACAATGGATTGCAGGCTGTTACCCTCGAGGAGATCCTCCATGGCCTTCACGATCGTGGCGATGACCCTGTCGATCTCCCTGTCCAGGTGTTTCCTCACACCGGCTGAAGACTCTCCCGCACCCGTGAGCAGGGAGTCGAGGTAATAGGAAAGCTGGCCCTGGAGCTGGTGCACGGCCAGGAACGTTTCCTTTTTGCCAAAAAGCGAGGGCTCCCGGCAGAGGAACTCCAGGTCGCCCGCGTGGAACCCCAGGGACTGGTCTGCCGCGGGGGCCTCGTGTGAGCCTGATCCCCGGAGAGCGGCGAGCCCGGCATGGAGCGCGTGCAGGGTTTCGGCGACGCTCTTGAGGCGGCCGATGGTCCGCGCCAGCCGGTGCATGCGGAGCTCGGCGCCGGACTCCGCACCCTCCGCCACGGGCCGGCCCTGCAGCGAAAACACCAGCCTCACGTGCCGGGCCTTGAGGTCGTCCCGGGCGAAGAGCGCGCGCAGGCCGCCCAGCACCATCTTCAGCTCCCGCACGTTGCCCGGCCAGGGATAGCGGGTGAGTTCGTCGAGGATGTCGTCCGGCAGTTCGGCCTTCTCGTCCCGGGCGATCTCCTTCCAGATCTTCCGGGCGATCAGCGGGATGTCTTCGGGGATGTCCCGCAGGGAAGGGGTGCGGATGATGAGACCGGAGAGCAGGGAGAAAAGGTCTTCCCGGAACTGGCCCTGCCGCACGAGGGAATACAGATTGCGGTTCGTGGAGGACAGGATCCGCGCGCTCACCGCAACGGCCTTCGACCCGCCCACCGGGGTTATGAGACCGTCCTGGAGGGCGTGGAGGACGCCGGCCTGGTTCGCCCCGTCGAGCTCGCCGATCTCGTCCAGGAACAGGGTCCCGTCGCCGGCGCACTCCCACTTGCCGACCTTCCTTCGCAGGGCCCCGGGCCAGGCGCCGCGCGCGTGGCCGAAGAGCTCTGACGGGAAGAGCGGCCCGGGCGTCGCTCCGCACCCGACGTACACGGGGGCGGGCCCCTTCCGGCCGCTCAGCCGGTGGATCTCCCGGGCCACGAGGTCCTTCCCGGTCCCGGCTGCGCCGAGGATCAGCACCGGGAGGTCGACTTCGGCGGCGCGCAGGATCATCTGCCGCACGAACCGGATCTCCGGGGACATCCCGAGGAGGTTTCCTTCCAGGTCAGAAGGCGCACCGGCATGCTCGAGCCGGTGGGCCGGAACCGGGGCGAAGGGCGCCGGGCGCCCCCGAAACGCGAAACCTTCATCCGCCTGCTCGCGGCCGGTTGTCCGAGGCCTGCGGGCAGGGTGCGCCTCCGCCATGCCCTGCATCTCCTCGAAGAAGGTGTCCCTGATGCCGACGATGTAGAGGTTCTTCTCGCCCGACTCCCGGGCCCGCGACAGGAGGTCGCGGATGCTCCTGAAGATCTGGCGGGTGTCCTCGTAGTTGCCGTCGATCAGCGGGATTCCCTTTTTCTTCATGCCGAGGAGGTACGCCGAGAGGCCTTTCCTGCTGTCCTTCACCTTACGGTCGATGACCGCGGCGCAGCCCGACCTGATGACGGGCAGGTCGCTCTGCCGCACGAGGTACGCGGAGGGCTTCTTCAGGGCGTTGATCCACAGGGGGTCTTTCAGGTTCTCGACGGAGAAGTCGGCATGCACGGGGTTCGCTCCGGGTGAGATGTCGAACACTTTGAGACCTCGGATCATGCACGCCGCTCCCAATACAGGTCAATGAATCTCAGATAACGTAAATCATCATCGAAATCAACAATAAAATATACTAATGAAAATTAAAACAGATAGAGATAGATTCTTAATATCAATTGATAGCCATAGAAACAGGTCAGATGGAAAATAAGACAATGAGTAGAGATAGCGACAGTAAAGAAAACACGATCACGTGTAAATAACATTGGATGACAGTTATAAACAATACTAATCTCGACTAATAAGAGTAGACTCAACAGTTCGGAAACGATGGGGCGCCTGTCCCGAAGGGTCATCGCAGGCGGCACGTTGCAGAGAGTGCGTTCGGCCTGACCGGGAGAGGGGTCGTGCTGACGGAGGAAGAGGGTGGAAGGGAAAAGCCGGCGGCAGGGGGAAGGCTAGTGCATGCCGCCCCGGTACAGGCCCGGTTCGAAAGGGGCCCTGCGGGCGGGGCAGCTTTCCCGCGGGCACAGGGAGCAGTTCACGAAGCCCTTCTCCGAGAGGAACTGGATGCCCGACACCGACTTCAGCGGGCGAAGCACCATCCGGTCGTTCAGGCTCACCCCGATGGCCGGGGCGCAGCTCCCCAGGACCGAGAAGAGCGGGGCCTGCCCGGACAGGGGCCAGTCTTCGAGGGAGCCCGGGTTCATGGTCGAGAGCCGCGCCCCTTCGCCGAGCCTGGCCTTGAGATGGCACTCGAGGAAGCTCACGGCGCATCCGAGGGCCATGAGCATGATGGAGTCTGCCCAGAAGGAGTGCAGCGTGCTTTTCCGTTCCCTGGCCCACGCCTCGAGCTCCGTCCCGCACGTGGCCGCGAAAGGGAAGGCCAGGCCCGAGCCCGCCAGGTTGCCGTGCAAGACCCTGCTCGTGAACTGAACGCCGCCCACCTCCACCGCATTTTCGCCGGACGGCTTGACGTCGCACACCGCGAAGGCCGCCTTGGGCCGCGCTAGAATACGCGCTTCACGGAGCATGGCGAGGAGTGAGGCTTCGGTGCGCGAGCCGGGCCGGGCCTTCAGAAGCGCCGCGAGGCTTTTCCCCTCGATCCCGAAAGGGATGTCGTCGAGTATGACCTTTTCCATGGACTCCCCTCCCTTCACGCCGGGAACTCGAGGGACCGGAGGAAGAGGTCCTGGAAACCGGGCCGGGCCGAGAGGGAGATTTCCCGGGCCCTGTCCCTGCACGCGGCGGCACGGGCGATGAAGCCGGGGTCGATGCAGGCCCTCGCCGCGGCCTGAAGACTCGTGTTGCCCAGGAACTCCATGCGGGCGCCGGGAAAGTCGGGGATGAACCCGAGCCTGCGGAAGCGGTCCAGGTCGAGGTGCTCGCCGAAGGCCCCGGCCACGAGGACGCGTTCGATGTCTTCAGGCTCGCGGCCGGCTTCCTCGAGAAGGAGCAGGGACGCGGCCAGGGACGCCCCCTTGGCGAGCTGGAGGCTGCGGACGTCCTTCTGGGTGAGCCTGATCCTGCCCCAGAGCCCAATGTGGCGCCCCCCCTTGTCCTGCTCCAGGGTCAGAGGCGCTGGGAGCGGAGGTCCGCCCGGGCCCGAGGAGAAGGCGCCGCCAGGCTGTATGACGCCCTTCTCGAGGAGGATGGCGGACAGGTCCACCAGGGCGGTGCCGGCGATACCCCGGGGCTCGCCCTGGCCGATCATGCGGAATTCGAGGCCGGCGGTTCCTTCCAGGACGCGGGTGATCGCCCCATAATCGGCGGTCATGCCCCAGGAGACGCTCATGCCTTCGAGGGCCGGGCCCATGGCGCAGGACGTTGCGAATGTCCTCCCGTCCCCGTCCAGCACGAAGAGCTCGCCGTTGGTGCCCAGGTCTATGAAGAAGGCGTTCTTTTCGATGCCCTGCCCGGCGCACAGGGCGAGGGCGCCCACGAGGTCGGCCCCGGTGAAGGCCCCGAGCACGGGCAGGGCTTCCGCCGCGGCCGAACCGATGCAGGCCAGGCCAAGGTCCCGGGCGGGGAGAACGGGAAGATCCCTGACTCGAAGGGGATAGGGCGCGGCGCCCAAGGGGATGACGTCGATGCCGTAGAGCAGGAAAAGCATGGTCGTGTTGCCCGAGAACACAACCCGTTCGATCCGCTCCCCTTCTATGGACATGGCCCGGAGCGCTTTTTCGATGCGGATGGAGAGGGCTTCCCGGAGAAGTTTCTGCAGGGACCGGAGCTTCGATCTGTCCCTTGCGGCGGCGATGCGCGAGATGACGTCGTGGCCGTGCCTGCGCTGGGGATTGAGAAAGGACGCGATTTCGAAGGAGGCGCCCCGGGTGATGTCCGCCAGGGAAACCCTGACGGTGGTGGTGCCGATGTCGACGGCCAGGGAAAGGGCGCTGGAGCCGGGCACCGCGGGCAGGGCGACGGGCCCTTCCAGTAGTGCCTGCCCGGCGCGGACGGTGATGTCACGGGTGAGGGGTGTCCGGCAGGCGATCACCTCTTCGGGGATCTGCCCCACGGCGACCGTGCACCTGCCGCAGATGCCCTTGCCCCCGCAGGATGTTTCCAGGGGGACGCCCATGTCGAGCAGGGCGTCCGAGAGGAGCGTGCCCCAGGGGAACATCTGCCTGGCGCCGGAGGGGAGAAGGGTAACGGTGTGGAGGCTCACGGGTCTGCCCTTCTCGCTGCGTCCGCGTGTTCCGGGGCCCTCAGGGCCGGGCGGTGTAGCCGTTGAAGATCCGCAGCGCGTCGATGGCGGTCTCGCCGTAGGCGTCCGCACCCATCTCCTCGCAGAGCCCCCGGGAGGTGCAGGCCCCGCCGATGACGATCCTCACCCGGTCCCGGATCCCCGCGGCGCTGCAGGCGTCCACCACGCCCCTGATGCTGTCCACCATGGTGGTGAGCAGGGCGGACAGGCCGATGAGCCCCGCGCCGGAGCTCCGGGCGGCACCCACGATCCGGTCGGCGGGCACGTCCACGCCCAGGTCGATGACCTCGTAGCCGTTGGCGGACAGGATCATGCCCACGATGTTCTTCCCGATCTCGTGGATGTCGCCCGCCACCGTGGCGAGGATGACCTTCCCCCTGCCGGGATTGCCCGTTTCGCTCATCCTCTCCTTTAGGACGGGCATGGCCTCCTTCACCACCTCGCCCGCCATGATGAGGTCGGCCAGGAAGTACTCGCCCTCCTCGAACTTTCTGCCCACGATCTCCAGGCCGGCTGTGATGCCGTCCTGGAAAATCTCTTCGGGGGAAGCGCCCTCGTCGAGGCACGCGCGCACGAGCCCCGTGACTCCATCGAGGTCCAGCTCGTCGACGGCCTTCCGCACCGCCAGGATGGATTCTTTCATGGCCTCTCCTCCTTCTCGCCGGGCAGGGGGTACCAGCCGTACTCGAGGGCCGCTGCCAGCATGGTCTTGAGCTTGTCCGCGGGGATGCTGCTCAGGCTGTGCACGGGGGCGAGGATGAACCTGCCCCCCGGGGCCAGCACCCGCATGAGCTTTCTCACCTCTTCCCGGACCTCCGTGTCCCGGGAGCGGTCAGTGAGGAGGTAGTCCACCCCGACGCCCCCCACGATGGTCACCTGGTCCCCGTGGAGCTCCTTCTCCCTGAAGATGTCCACGTTCGAGGTATTCTCGTAGGCGTGGAGGCCGTCGACCCCCCAGGAGATGAAGGTGTCGAAGAGCTTCGTGTTGTCGCCGCAGGAGTGGAGCACGTACTTCGCACCCCGGTCGTGCACGGCCCTGATGATGCGGCGGTAGGACGGCCCGAAGAGCTCGTCGACGAGCTTCGGGTTCATGATGGGGCCGGACTTGAAGGCAAAGTCGTCCGTCTGGATGATCACGGGCACGCCCGCGTCGAGCATGGCCATGTTGGTTTTCAGGCAGAGCTCCTCGTTGAACCCGATGAAACGCTGTACGAGGTCCTTTTCGCGCCTGATCCAGACGGGCATCTTTTCGAAGCCCACGGCCCAGAGCAGGGACTCCTGTATGCCGTAGGCCGAGGCCTGGCCGAACAGGCAGGTGCGCTCTCCGTATTTCGACACGATCTTTTTGAAGAACGCGTACGACCGGTGCGCCAGCTCGTCGATGTCGGGCCAGTGGGGCCAGGACAGGAAATCATCGCGGCTCTTGAAGGCCGGGCCCCGGTACATGTAGGTCATGGAGCCGAACCCGTCGGGCTGGAGGTTGAAGAGCGACCCCGTGAACCTCGCCATGGTTTTCGAGTCGAGCACCACGAAGGTCTCGTCCAGGATGGCCCACACCGCGTCGAACCCGAGCTCCACCTGGGCCCGGATGCGCTTTTCCAGCGCGCGGTTCAGCTCGGCCTGAAAGAGGTTCCGGGTGAGCTTCTGCCCCCATCTGTCCAGGACGAACCGGGCGACGGGATTGTTCAGGAGCTTTTCCTGGGGGATGAGGGGCTTGCCCAGCACCTCGTTGAACGTCCGGTCCTCCACCATGGCGCAGAACACGGGCACCCGGTCCACGGGCTTTCCTTCCATGGTCCTGAAAACGCGCTCGGTGGGGTTCATGGGCGGGACCCTCCGGGGAAAAGGGCCCGGCCCAGCTCGCGGATGAACGGGCCCTCGGTGCCGCAGCAGCCGCCGATGAAGTTCGCGCCGGCGCCCACGAGCCCGGGCGCGAAGGAAGCGAACTGCGATGCGGTGGTCCGGTAAACGGCCTGCCCGCCAACGCGTTCGGGAAGGCCGGCGTTCGGTTTCATCCACAGGGGCAGGGAGGTGGCTGCGCGCATGCGGCGGCAGATGGGGATGAAGCCCTCGATCCCCTGGCCGCAGTTGGCGCCCACGCCGTCCACCCCGATGGCGGACAGGGCCTCCACGGCCTGCTCGGGTGTGGTGCCCGTCATGGTGCGGTCTTTTGCCTTCCCCGCGTCGAAGACCAGGCAGGCGATGACGGGCAGACCGGTGGACTTTGCCGCGGCCGCGGCGATGAGGGCCTCCTCGAGATCCATCATGGTCTCCACCACGATGGCGTCGGGCCCGGCGTCCGCGAGGGCCGACGCCTGCTCCTCGAAGGCCCGCCTGAGACCGTCCGGGGTGACCTGCCTGGCGGCGAGCATCCTGCCGCTCGGGCCCAGTGACGCGAAGACGTGCGCCCTGCCCCCGGCGGCCCTCCGGGATATCTCGACGCCGGCGCGGTTGATGGGTGCGACCCGGTCTTCGAGGCCGAACCTGGAGAGCACGAAGGCGTTGGCCCCGAAGGTGTTGGTGAGGATGACGGCGCTCCCGGCATCCACGTACTCCCCGGCCACCTCCTCGACCTTGTCCGGGTGGGTCAGGTTCCACGAGTCCGGACACTCGCCGGGCTTCAGCCCGCGCCTCATGATCTGGGTGCCCCACGAACCGTCCGTGAGCACCGGCCCCCCCTTCGCAAGATCGGCGATGAGTCCCTGCATGGATTTTCTTAAACCTCCCCTTCCGGTGCGTCATCAGCTCATCAGAATCGGAACATGGGAAGGAGGATAAAGATTTGATATCCAAGAGTCAAGGAGCGTCTCACCCGGCAGAAGTTCCGCTCCATCGCCTTCGCGCGTGTGCTGGATCTGTGGGCGGCATCATTGGGCTTGACCGGTATGCCATCGCCTGTTCGCGCGTGTGCTGGACATGTGGGTTCAAGATTGGTAAAACGGAGGCCGATAATTGCTCTATGAATGCTGGGCAGGGCATCGGGGAAACCCTTGAGGGGAGGGAATGAGG
This sequence comes from Deltaproteobacteria bacterium, assembly GCA_022703355.1. GTDB lineage: Bacteria > Desulfobacterota > Desulfomonilia > UBA1062 > UBA1062 > Phosphitivorax. Next base: position 11,404 of record JAKLDU010000032.1, read on the forward strand.
AACACGATTTCGATCAGGCTTCTTCTGCCCGTGGCGCTTGTGGTCGCGCTTTTCCTCACGGGTTGCGCCACCGGGTGGAGGAACGTGCACCCCTACCGGGGGAAAACCGCTTCATACCGGCCCCAGGCGACCATGACGGTCAAGAAGATGGGCTACACCATCCAGGTGGGCGCCTTCACCAAGGTCGAGAACGCGGCCCGGCTCACGAAAAAGCTCGAGGGCCAGGGCCTCGACGCCTTCTACTTCACCCACCGGGCAGGCCTGTACAAGGTCCGCTTCGGCGACTACCCCACCCTCACGAAGGCCCGGACCGAGGCCATCAGGCTCCGGGAGAAGGGGATGATCAGCGATTACTACGTGGTGAGCCCCAGCCAGTACACCATATCCAACAGCGCCATGCTCGCCCTGGGCGGTGAAGAGCTCAGGGGCGCCATCGTCAGCACCGCGAACACCTACATCGGCCTGCCCTACCAGTGGGGCGGCTGCGCCATAAACGGCCCCGTGGACTGCTCCGGGCTGGTCATGGCGGTCTACCAGCTCAACGGGCTCAGCGTGCCCAGGACCTCGGAAGAACAGTTCCTGAGCGGGGTGCCCATCGACCGGGAAAGCATTCAGAAGGGCGACCTGGTGTTCTTCTCCACGAACGGAGACGGCCGGGTGAGCCACGTGGGCATCTACTCGGGCGACGGGCGGTTCATCCACGCCCCGGGCACCGGCAAGACCATCTGCGAGGAGTCCCTCTCCCGGACCTACTACAGCGAGCGCTTCATCGGCGCCTGCACCTTTCTGCGGTAGCTCATCTGCCGATGCCGAAGTACGTGAAGCCCTGCGCCCGCATCTCCTGGGGGTTGAGGATGTTCCTGCCGTCGAATACCACGGGGGACTTCATGAGGGCCTTCATCCTCCCGAGGTCAGGGCTTTTGAACATGTTCCACTCGGTGATAATGGCCAGCCCGTCCGCCCCGTCGAGCACGCCATAGCTGTCCTGCCCGTCCTGGGCGTAGCGCACGCGGTCTCCCAGGACCCTGCGCGTGTTGTCCATGCCGATGGGGTCGAAGACGTGCACGGAGACCCCCCTGGCCAGGAGGGCCTCGATGATGGCCAGGGCCGGGGCCTCGCGGATGTCGTCGGTCTTGGGCTTGAAGGTGAGCCCCCACACGGCGATCTTGAGCTTCGCCAGGTCGACGTTCAATCCTTCGAAATAGGAGAGGATCTTGCCCGCGAAGTAGGCCATCTGCTTCTGGTTGGCCCGGTGGGCCGCCTGGCAGATCTCCAGGGAGTGTCCCAGCGTGCCCGCCGTGTGGATGAGGGCCTGGACGTCCTTGGGGAAGCAGGAGCCGCCGTAGCCCGGACCGGCGAGGAGGAAGCGCGGCCCGATGCGCGAGTCCGTGCCCATGCCCTCCCGCACCTGGGAGATGTCCGCACCCACCATGTCGCAGAGGATGGCGAGCTCGTTGATGAACGAGACCTTGGTGGCCAGGAATGCGTTCGAGGCGTACTTGGTGAGCTCGGCGCTCCTGATGTCCATGAGCAGGACGGGGTTGTTGGTGGTGCGCACGAAGGGGTCGTAGAGCTCCCGGAACAGGGCCGCGGTGCGGACGTTGTCCGTGCCCACCACCACCCGCTCGGGGCGCATGAAGTCCTGGATGGCGTTGCCCTCCTTGAGGAACTCGGGGTTGGAGACCACGTCGAACTCGAGGCTTCCGAGACCGCGCCTGACCAGCTCCTCCCGCACCGCCTCCCGGACCTTGTCCGCCGTGCCCACGGGCACCGTGGACTTGTCCACGATGACCTTGTACCCGGTCATGAGGGCCCCGATCTGGCGGGCCACCTGGAGCACGTATTTCAGGTCGGCCGACCCGTCCTTGTCCTGGGGCGTGCCCACGGCGATGAAGCAGATCTGGCAGGCCGAGACGCCCTCTTCGAGGCTTGTGGTGAACACCACGCGTCCGCCCCGGGCGTTCCGGTCTATGATCTCCTTGAGGCCGGGCTCGTAGATGGGCACCACGCCCTTCTTGAGCAGCTCTATCTTTTCCGCGTTCTCGTCCACGCAGATCACGTCGTTGCCCATCTCGGCAAAGCACGCGCCCGTCACCAGCCCGACATAACCGGAGCCGATCATGCAGATCTTCATATCGTCCTCTCCATGGGGGAATAGCAGTGAGTCAACGATCTACTTATAGGGGAACGGCCCGGGAATCAAGCCATAAGTGGGGGCGGCCCGGCAGGCCGGACGCCCCGGCAGAAAACGCTTCCGCGGCGACGGGGGCGGTGGCTTCGACTCAGGCCCTAGATCGTTATCCAGACCGCCTTCGCCCTGGCCAGGAGCTCACCCTCACGGGCGAACAGGGCGGTGCCCGCGAAGCGCTTTCTCCCCTGCCGTTCGATCTCCCAGCCCAGCGCGATGCACTCCTGCCCGGGACCGGGCATTTTCAGGATCTCCGCCGTGAGGGAGCCCAGGACCACCGGGGTCAAGCATTCCCCGATGACCGCGAACGCACCGGGGCAGTCGAGGGACGCCCAGACGAACTCCGGCCTGACCTGGCCGCCCTGGTCGGTCAGCGTGTCGTCCGGGGTCCACGGGGATGCCACCACCCCCCTGCCTTCGACGGGGCCGGGGAAGATGCGCAGGCCGTCGCGGACGCCCCGATGCGGGCCGCACACGAAGCAGGTGGGGAAGAAGTGGTCCTCGGCGCACACGTAGCCCTTCACGGCCTCGGCTGCCTGGGCGAGCGAGGGAGGCGCAGGCACTGCGAGTTCGAGGGTGGCGGGCCTGGCCTGCGCAACGGTTGCCTCACCGTCCCTGAGGAGCACGGCCCCGTCGTTCCCCGCTTCCACCGCGAGGGTCTTTTCCAGGGGCGGCGGCCTGAGGAGCCTGACCTCGGCGATGCCCCCCACGTGCCGGGCCAGGAGGCCGCACACGTACCCGCCGTTGCCAGAATCGGGCGGCCCGCAGAATCTCCGGTGAATGAACATCGTTTTCTCCGCACTCATCGTTCGTCCCTCCCCAGGTTTCTGTTTCTCCGGCAGTGCTTCTTGAAGGAGGCGAGGAAGTCCACACCCCTGACCATCTCCTCGAACACCGGGATGCCCAGGTCCTCGAGCTGGCGCTTGAAGTTCTTAAGCTTTTCCCCGTTGCCCACGCACCAGGCGATGACGGGCTTGCCGCACTCCTCCTTCAGGGCAACGAGGCCGTTCAGATAGGAGGTCTCCATCCTGCTGGCGAAGAGGTGCACGATGAGGGAGTCCACGTTCGGGTCGTGCATCATGATCTCGATGCACCTGCGATAGACCTTCGGGTAGCCGTTCTGCTCGATGGCGGGCCAGATGTCCACCGGGTGGGCCGGGGCCATCCAGGGCGGGAAGACCTCCTCGAGAGCCTTCAGGCTCGAGGGGCTGAGCTCGGCCACGGGGAGACCCCGGGCATGGAGCAGGTCCGTGGTGATGATGCCGCCGCCCCCGGAAAAGGTCACGATGGCCGTGCCCGAGTCCCCCTTGAGGAGGCAGGTCTTGGAGAAGCCCCGGACGAAGTCCATGAGCTCGTTCACGTCGAAGACCTCGATGACCCCGCACTGCCGGAACATGTGGCGCATGATCTCGGCGTTGCCCGCCATGCTCGCGGTGTGGCTCGCCGCGGCCCGGGCGCCCTGGGGGCTCTGGCCGCCCTTGAGGACCACCACGGGCTTGTTTGTGGACCGCACGAGCTCCATGAACCTCAGAGGCTCGACAATGGACTCGATGTACATGCCGATGACGCCGGTGCTGTCGTCGTTGATGAGGTACTCGAGGAGCTCGGTCTCGTTCACGTCGCACTTGTTGCCCACCGAGAGCATCTTCGAGATGCCGATGCCGCCGCGCTCGAGCATCATGAGCATGAACCCGGCGGAGAGCATGCCGCTCTGCACGATGAACGAGGCGCAGCCCGGCTTGAGAAGCTCGAACACCTGGTCGTTCATGAGGAAGGAAAACACGTGGCGGCGGTAGCCGTCGACGAGGCCCATGCAGTTGGGCCCCCAGAGCCTGATGCCCAGCTCGCGGGCGAGCCTCACCGCCTCCTCCTGGAGCCTCCTGCCCTCGTGGCCCACCTCGGCGAACCCGGCGGACTCGATGATGATGCCCTTCACGCCCTTGTGCGCGCAGGCCCTGATGGTTTCCGGGAGAAACCGGGCCGGGATAAAGTAGATGGCGAGCTCGAAATCCCCCGGGACTGATTCCACGTCCGGGTAGCACGGCAGGCCCATGATCGTCTGGTACCTGGGGTTCACGGGGTAGACCCTGCCCCGGTACCCGCCAATGGTGTTTTTCAGGATGTAGTGGCCGACCCGCGCCTCATCGGCGGATGCGCCGATGACCGCGATGCCCTCGGGCTGAAAAAAGAAATCCATGAGACTGACGACCTCCGCGTGATTCGTTCCATAACCCCCGTTTTATACATGATGAACAGGGGGCAGGCAAGGAAAGCCCTCGCATCTCGCCCCCTGCCGGTATCCTCCCTGTGCGGGTGAGTCCGGGGTGGCTTCGTCCTGGGTAAACGACACCTGGCCGCATCCTCCCTGCGCGGGTGAGTCCGATCAGGCGGAATGCCCGACAGACACGGGTCGCCCGGGGCAGGGTTTCCGCCTCGGGGCTTAAGCCGCGGCCTAGGAGATGGCCTTCCTCATGACGTGGAAAAGCTCCTCCTCCGTCAGCGCGATGGGGTTGCCCTTCATGGAGCTGGCGCGCAGGGCCGCGGCCGTGATGCCGGGAATGTCCTGCCGGGTGAGGCCCAGGATTGATAGCCCGGGAATGCCCAGCTTCCTGCAGAGGCGCTTCACCCACTCGACGCCCTGCGCCGCAAGGGCATAGGGGTCGCCGGTGAGGATCCTCGCCATTTCCTCGTAGCGCCTGATCACGGGGGAGTTTGGCCTCCTCGAGGCGAGGGCGTTGATGTTGGCCTCCATGACGTAGGGGAGCAGCCGCGCGCACACGACGCCGTGGGGGGCGTCGAACGAACCGCCTATGGGGGCGGCGAAGCCGTGCACCGCCCCGAGCCCCGCGTTCGCCAGGGCCATGCCCGAGAAAAGGCTTGCCAGGCACATGTCCTCCCGGGCGGCCCGGTCGTTTCCGTTCTCCCAGGCCCGCTGGAGTGAGCGGGCGGCCCGCGCCAGGCCTTCACGGCAGATCCCGTCCGTCAGGGGGCCGGCCTTCTGGGTGACGAAGGCCTCGATGAGCTGGGTCAGTGCATCGAGCCCCGTGGCCGCGGTGACTTCGGGGGGCATGGAGCAGGAGAGCTCCGGGTCCACCACCACGAGCCTGGGGAGCATCAGGTCCGATCTCATGCTCACCTTGACCTTGTGCCCGGGCGAGATGATCACGGCATTCTTCGTCACCTCCGTGCCCGTGCCCGCCGTGGTGGGGACGGCGACGTACGGAACGGGGGGGTTCGCAATGGCCCGGGCTTTTCCCACCACCTCGAGGTAGTCGAAGAGGTCACCCGGGTTCGTCAGGAGGGCGGCGATTGCCTTTCCCGCATCGATGACGCTGCCCCCGCCCTGGGCCACCACCAGGTCGCAGCCGGCATCCCGGGCGGCTCCCGCCCCTTGGAGCACGAGGTCCGTGGTGGGCTCGCTGCTGATGGAGAAGGGGGTGACGGACAGTCCCGCGGAGGCGAGCCCGGCCTTCAGGCCCTCAGCCCTGCCGGCATTTCTCCCGGTGAGCAGGAGGGCGTGCCTGCCCATGCCCGAGGCATAAGACGGCACGTCGTTCACCGTGCCCGGCCCGAAGACGATCTTTGCCGCCGTGGCGAACTGGAACTGCATGGGTTCATCCCCCCCTTTCGTCAGCCTTGACGGCCTCGACGGATTCCCGCTTCACACGGGTGGTCTCCTGATTCACGTGCATCTGCATTCCCCCTTCAGCATACCCGTCTATCAGGTATCCAGGGCTGCGGGGAAGAGGAACTTTGCAGGCCGGGTCCCCCCCGCGACACTTCAGCTGTGCGGTCCCGTGTTGAATGAAGTATACTATGATCGTATACACGCACTCGGCCGGGGGACAGGGTGCCGGTGCCGGCGGCAGGGGCAGGCAGCGCCGCAGCCGTAGAAACGGGAGGCTTATATGACGAACGTTCGTGATCTCTTGCATATATCGGGTAGAAATAAGGATCGGGAATTGGGAGACGAGGGCGGCGGGGGGAATACCCGGTGGA
>JAKLDU010000033.1 GCA_022703355.1 Deltaproteobacteria bacterium
CGGGCTTTGCGGGGAGGCTTACCCCCCAGGCCTTCTCGAAGTTGGCCCGCGGGCCCTCGAGCGTGACGTTCTGGTAGGCCGGGAACACGTTGGGCAGGCAGCCCATGTCGCAGGCGCCCTGGACGTTGTTCTGGCCGCGCAGGGGGTTGATGCCGCAGGACTCGAAGCCCACCTTGCCGCAGAGCATGGCCAGGTTGGCAAGCGAGCGAACGTTGTCGGTGCCCGTCTTGTGCTGCGTGATCCCCATGGCGTAGAGGATGGTCGCCTTCGGCGCCGTGGCGTAGATCCGGGCGGCCGCCTTGAGCTGCTCGGCGGGAATGCCCGTGATGGACTCGACGTACTCGGGCGTGTACTTCGCAACCGCTTCCCTGACCGCCTCGAAGTTCTCGGTGCGCTCCTCGATGAACTCCCTATTCATGAGCCCTTCGCTTATGATGACGTTCATGAGCCCGTTGATCCAGGCCACGTCGGTCCCGGGCTTCTGCCGGAGCCACACGGTGGCGAAGCGCCCCAGGTCGATGTTCCTCGGGTCGGCCAGGATGAGCTTGGCTCCCCTCTGGGTCACGGCCCGCTTGATGAAGGTGGCGATGACGGGGTGGTTCTCCGTGGTGTTCGTGCCCGTGATGAGGAAGCAGTCCGCCTCCTCGAGGTCCGCTATGGAGTTCGTCATGGCGCCGGAGCCGAACGCTGTGGCCAGACCGGCCACGGTGGAGCTGTGTCAGAGCCTGGCGCAGTGGTCGACGTTGTTCGTGCCGATCACCGCGCGCATGAGCTTCTGGAAGAGGAAGTTCTCCTCGTTCGTGCACCGCGCGGACGCGAGCCCCGCGATGGCGTCGGGCCCGTGCTCCTTCCTGATGGCGGACAGCCTGTCGGCCACGTAGGTTATGGCCTCGTCCCAGCCCACTTCCCGGAGTTCGCCGTCGACCCTGACCATGGGCTTTTTGAGCCTGTCCTTGTGGCCCACGAAGTCGTAGCCGAACCGGCCCTTGATGCAGAGGCTCCCGTTGTTGGGCGCCGGGGCCCCTTCCCGGGGTGTGGTCACCTTGACCACCTGGCCGTTTCTGACGTTGAGATCCATCTGGCAGCCCACGCCGCAGTAGCCGCAGGTGGTCCTGACTTTCTGGAGGTCGCCCGCACGGCCCTGGAACCTGCCCTGCTTCTCGAAGAGGGCGCCCACCGGGCACACCCGCACGCATTCGCCGCAGAACACGCAGTCCGAATGCTCGTATCTCTCGCCGAAAGCGGGGCCTACGCTCGCCGTGGGGCCCCGCCCGCTGTAGTCGAGGACCTGGTTGACCTGTATCTCGCTGCAGGCCCTGACGCACAGGCCGCAGAGCACGCACTTGTTCATGTCGCGCACGATCATCTCGTTGGCGTCCTCGAGCTCCATGCGGGTCTCGGGCTCGCCGAAGCGCGGCGTATCGATGCCCAGCGAATAGACCAGGTCCTGCAGGACGCAGTCGCCAGAACTCTCGCAGGTGATGCAGTTGTGGTGGCCCTGGGTCAGGAGGAGCTCCACGGAGAGCTTCCTGGCCGCGAGAACGCGGTCCGTGCGGGTTTCCACGACCATGTTGTTTTCCGCGGGAATGGCGCAGGACGCGACGAGCGAGCGCGCCCCCTGCAGCTCAACCAGGCACACCCTGCACGCGCCCACGGGGTGGATCTGCCCGTGGTGACACAACACAGGAATATAGATACCGTTTTCCTTGGCTACCTCGTATACCGTCTGTCCCGGCGAGAACGTGCATTCCCTGCCGTCAATCGTGATACTCATGAAATACCCCCCGTTGGAATGATTTCTCGTACGCCTGTTTCTTCCGGGGGCGCTTTGCATCAGCCAGCCGACGTATGCGCCCCTTCGATTTCCCGGAAACCACGTATGGTTGTTACCTTTTGAAACTATATAACTAACAGGGGCAAATCACAAGGACATCTATTTATGCTTTTTCATTCATATTTTCGATCTTTATTTCATGCGCTCACGGGTGTTCCCCTGCGGGCTCGCCCTGCTCCAGCAGGCTGCTCTCGTAGGGGAACGGGGACAGGGCGCGCCGGAGCACACCGTGCACGTGGGAGATGGCGATGCCGTAGTTGGTGATGGACACGTTGTGCCTCCGGGCCTCCTCTATCCGGCCCGTCATCTCCGCGCGGTTGATCATGCAGCCCCCGCAGTGCACGACGAGCTTGTAGCGGGACATGTCCTTGTCCCTGAACGGTCCCGCGTTCGTGTCGAAGGTGACGTCCTTGCCCGTGTAGCCCCTGATCCACCGGGGGATCTTGACCCTGCCGATGTCGTCTGGCATGGGGTGGTGGGTGCAGGCCTCCATGATGAGGACCCGGTCGCCGTCCTCGAGGGAGTCGATGGCGCGCACCCCCTCGACAAAGGCGGCGAGCTCGCCCTTCTGCCGGGAGAACAGGATCGAGAACGTGGTGAACCTCACGTCCGGCGGCACGTCTCCGGAGACCTTGAGCACCACCTGCGAGTCGCAGACGACCAGCGCCGGCCTGGCGGCCATGCCCCCGAGCACCTGCTCGATCTCGCGCTCCTTGGCCACGACCGCGATGGCGTCGTTGTCGAGGATGTCCCGGATCACCTGCACCTGGGGCAGGATGAGCCGGCCCTTCGGAGCGCCCAGGTCGATGGGGACCACAAGCACCACCGTGTCGCCGTGGCCGATGAGGTCGCCCAGGATGGTGTCTGACTCCACGGAGATGGCGCCCCCCACCGAGGCGATGACTTTCCTCGCCTGCTCGATACCCTCCCCGGAGACGGAGCTCACGGAGAGAAACGGGGCGCCGAGGGCTTCCGCCCTGTCCCTTTCCTCCTTCCCCAATGGGTGCAGGTCGCTCTTGTTGAAGACCAGGATGACCGGCACCTTTTTCCCGGTCAGCTCGCGCATGAGCCCTTCGTCGAAGGCGTCGAACCCTTCGGGCGTGGTCAGAAGGACGGCGAGGTTGATCTTTTCGATGATGTCCCTCGTCCGCTCGGTGCGCATCCTCCCCAGCTCGCCCGTGTCGTCCAGCCCCGCGGTGTCGTAGAGGTAGGCCGGGCCGATGCCGCTGATCTCCATGGCCTTCCCCACCGGGTCCGTGGTGGTGCCCGGCACGTCGGAGACGATGGAGAGCTTCTGCCCCGTGATGGCGTTGATGAACGAGGACTTGCCCACGTTGCGCTTCCCGAAGATCCCGATGTGCAGCCTGTTGGCCACCGGCGTTTCGTTCATGCCCGGTCCCCCGTCATCCCGATCCGCCCGGGGGCGGTCAGGTCGTCGAACTGCTGCGAAGAAAGCAGCCCCTTCTCCACGATGATTTCCTTCGCGCCCGCCCCCGTTTCCTTCATCTTCAGGTACACCTCGGCTGCACGGTCGTGCCCGATGTACGGGGAGAGGTAGGTGAGCAGGGCCACGGATCTGTTCAGGTGCGCGGCTATCCTGTCCGGGTCTGCCCGCAGGGTCCGGATCACTTTCCTGTCCAGGCCGGTCACCGCCCGGGAGAGCTTCTGGAGACTCCCCAGCATGAGCGTGGCCACGAGGGGGTAAAACTGGTTGAGCTCGAGGCTGCCCAGGGCAGAAGCGTGAGAGATGGCGCTGTCGTGGGCCATGACGAGCAGCGCGGTCTGGCTCACGAACTCGGTCATGACCGGGTTGACCTTCCCGGGCATGATGGACGACCCTTCCTGCAGCGGCTCGAGGAAGAGTTCGCCGAGCCCGCCCGCCGGGCCCGACGACAGGAGCCTGATGTCCTCGGAGATCTTGAGCAGGTTCACGGCGAGCGTCTTCATGAGCCCGGACACCTCCACCACCGCGTCGAGGTTCTGGGTGGCCTCCACCAGGTTCTCCGCCCGGGCGATGTTCAGGCCGGTGATCCCCCTGAGCTTTTCGATGACGAGGAAGATGTAGCGCCGGGGGGCGCCGAAGCCCGTGCCGATGGCAGTGCCCCCGATGTTCAGGACCTTGATCCGCTCCCGGGCCTTGAAGATCCGCCACCGGTCCCGGGCGACGGCCTCGGCGTTGGCGGAAAACTGCATGCCCACGGTCATGGGGAGCGCGTCCTGGAGCTCGGTGCGGCCGAGCTTGACGATGCCGGCGTACTCCCGCTCCTTTTCCTGGAAGGCCTCCTGCAGGGAGGCGAGCTCCCCCTCGAGCCTGCCCAGGTGCATGAGCACCGCGATCCGAAACGCGCTGGGGTACGTGTCGTTCGTTGACTGGTGCAGGTTCACGTGGTCCAGGGGGTGGATGTACCCGTAGTCGCCCGGCGGCCGGCCGGCCCTGACGAGGGCCCGGTTCGCCACCACCTCGTTGACGTTCATGTTGAGCGAGGTCCCTGCCCCGCCGCTCAAGGGGTTGACCACGATGTCGTCGAAGGCCTTTTCCCCGATGAGGTTGTCTATGGCAGACACGATGGCGTCTGCCTTCTCCCGCTCGAGGAACCCGAGCTCCCCGTTGGCGAGGGCCGCCGCCTTCTTCACCTGGAGGTACGCGGTGACGAAGAGCGGGTCGTGCTGCTCAAAACCCGGCCCGAAGTTGTCGAGCGCCCGGGCGGTGTGGATGCCGTAGAATGCCCCGTCCGGGATGTCCAGGAAGCCGATGGAATCCCTCTCCCTCCTCATGCGCCCCCTCCCGTGCCCGGCGTTTCGGCGCACCCGCGCGATGCCCGAACCCGGCATCCGTACCCTGTCCCTATCGTCCGGCCGAGCCCTTCGAACAGGGCCGCGTAGCCCCCTTCCGACGCCTTCGCGATGGCCCCCGCCTCGGGGCCCTTGCCCGGGTAGATCTCGTAGGAGGACGTGTAGGGGTCCGGGGTGAAGTTGGGCATGAACACGTTTGCCCCGGCGTTGAAGGCCTTCCTCCTCGCCCCGGGGTCGAGCACGCCCAGCGCGGTGGTGGCCGGGATGTTCGTATCCCTGGTGACCAGCCTCAAGATGGCGATCATCCTGAGGACGAGGCCCGCGTCCCCGGCGGGGTGACCCCCCAGCGGCGTGTTCGGGTGCGGGATGAACGGCCCTATGCCTATCATGTCGATGTCGAGGTCGCGGATGAGCAGGACGTCTTCGGCAAGGACGTCCGCCGTCTGACCGGGAAGCCCGACGATGCACCCGGAGCCCACCTCGTAACCCAGTTGCCTGAGCTTTCTCAGGCACGCCACCCGCCCGGCGAGATCGTGGCCCGGGTGTAGTGCGCGGTAGAGCCCGGGCGAGGAGGTCTCGTGCCTGAGCAGGTAGCGGTCGGCGCCGGCGTCCCTGAAGGCTTCGTAGTCCTCGAAGGGCCTCTCGCCGATGGACAGGGTGACGGCAAGCGAGGTTTCGTTCTTGACCCGGCGGATGATGGAGCACATCCGCTCCTTATCGTAAAACGGGTCTTCCCCGGACTGGAGCACCACGGTGGTGCAGAGCTTCTCCCCGAGCATCCCTGCCCGGGAGGCGATCTCGTCCTCGGTCATCCGGTAGCGGCGGACGCCCCTGTTTCCGGCCCGCAGGCCGCAGTAGTGGCAGTTCCGGCGGCAGTGGCCCGAAAACTCGATGATGCCCCGCAGGAAGATCTCATCACCCACGCAGGACCTGCGCACCCCGTCCGCCGCCTGGAACAGGGCCTCCGTTTCTTCGGGGGAGGTGAGCGTGAGGAGCCCGACGAGCTCGTCCTTCCAGAGCGCCTCCCCGCTTACGGCCTTCGCGATGATGCGGGCGGTCTCAGATGTACAGGTCACGCTCGCCGTTCCTTATCCTGGAAAGCCTTTCTGCGAGCAGCTCCCTCGTGCCGTTCTCGCCCGTGTCCCCCACGAGGCGCGCGATGAGCTCCTCCCCCACCCTCCTCGTCTCCGGCGACGCGTAGTCCACCAGGTACTCGAGATAGGTCATGATGGCGTTGGTGCGGCAGAACTTCTGGATGAGGCCGGGCTTGGCGAGGTCCATGAAGTCCCTGCCCGTCCGTCCCAGGCGGTAGCACGCAGTGCAGAAGCTCGGGATGTGGCCCTGCCCGGAGATGTCGTAGATGACCTCGTCCAGAGACCTCGTGTCGCCCAGGTTGAACTGGGCCGCGTCGTCCATGCCCTCTTCCCCGCTGTGGTACCCGCCGGGGTTGGTGCGCGACCCCGCGCTGATCTGGGAAATGCCCACCTGGAAGACCTCGCGCCTCACCTCGGGGCGCTCCCTGGTGGACAGGATCATGCCCGTGTAGGGGACCGCCAGCCGCAATATGGCCACGATGCGCTTGAAGTCGTGATCGCTCACGGGGTGCGGGGGCCTGATGGCCGCCGGCGCGTTGAGGGCCGGCTCGAGCCGGGGCACGGAGATGGTGTGCGGGCCGACGCCGAACTTTTCGTCGAGGTGCCGGGCGTGGTGAAGCAGGCCCAGAACCTCGAACCGGTAGTCGTACAGGCCGAACAGGGCGCCGATGCCCACGTCGTCGATGCCCGCCTCCATGGCACGGTCCATGGCGGACAGCCGCCAGAGGTAGTCGGCCTTGGGCCCGGTGGGGTGCATGACCCGGTAGGTGTCGTGGTGGTAGGTTTCCTGGAACAGGACATAGGTGCCGATGTCCGCGGCTTTCAGGCGCCGGAACCCCTCGACGTCCTGCGGGGCGACCTCGACGTTGATCCGCCGGATCTCGCCGCCGTTCTCGGTCATGGTGGCGTAGGCGGTCCCGATGGCCTCGATGAAGAAGTCGAAGGACTTCTTCCCCTTCTGCTCGCCGCAGAGCATGAGGAGGCGCTTGTGGCCCTGACGCTCGAGGATCCTCACCTCTTCGGCGATCTCCTCTGAGGTGAGCGCGACGCGCTTGAGCCCCCTGTTGTCCTTCCTGAAGCCGCAGTACAGGCAGTTGTTGGAGCAGTAGTTCGACGTGTACAGGGGCGCGAACATCACCAGCCGGTTTCCGTAGATGGCGTTCTTGATGTCGTGGGCCGCCTCGCAGACGAGGGCGTCGAGCCCGGGGTCCTCCGCCTGCAGGAGCACGGCCACGTCCTCGGGCGGGAGACCCTTGAGCTCCCGGGCCCTGGCGACGATCTCCCGCACCCGGGCGGGGTCGGGGCCGCTCGCCTGTTCGAGAATATCCGCTATCGCCTGGTCATTGATAAAGTCTTCCATGGTCTCTCCCTCGTGTCAGATCCTGGCCAGGGCCGATTTCACCTCGACCCCCTTGAGGGAGCCGAGCTGGCCGGTGAGCGCACCCACCTCGTCGGTGGTGCCGTTGATGATGAGCGCGATGATGCTGATGTGCCGCGGCTCGTAGGGCAGCCCCATCCTGCCGATGATGATGCCCCCGTGCCTGGTGAGGATGTCGTTCACCTCGTGGGCCGACTCCTTCCGGTCCGTGATGATGACGCTCACGACCCCGATCCTTCTCGCCTTGTCTTCCATTCTCTCGCTCCCTTCGATAAGCGGGCATAAAAAAACCCTTGCCATGCGAGGATGGCAAGGGCTTGTACCTTCTGATCCCTTGTCCTTCCCTAAAGGTCAGCTTCTCGCCTTCCCCGCAGGCCGGTCTCCCTTGTATTATAGGGGTTCAACCCCCTGTATCAAGGGGCTTTCTCAATGTGTGGCTTTGTTTTTCGCGTCGTTCACCTCGAACTCGGCGTCATGAGCGTGGGGAAGATCGGTCCCGCGCTTGTAGTAGTGGGTGTGGAGCAGCTCGTGGGACTTGTGGCCCAGCGGCTCCTTGAGGAACACCTCGTAGATGCGCTTCACCGAGGGGTTCTCGTGGGACTGGCGGAACTTCTGCACCGCGCCGTCGTCCTTGTAGAGGGCCGCGGCCCGGTTGATGCGCTTCTCGTTGCTCGGCGCGATGGGCTGTCCGCCGCCGCTCACGCAGCCGCCGGGGCAGCACATGACCTCGATGAACGCGTAATCCGCACTGCCGTCGCGGATCTTGTCCATGAGCTGACGCGCATTGGAGAGGCCATGGGCGACGGCGACCTTCACCTTGCCCAGGGGGCCCACTTCCACGGCCGCCTCCTTTACGCCCTCCAGTCCGCGGACCGGGGTGACGTCGAGGCTTTCGAGGTTGGTGCCCGTGACCACCGCGTACACGGTGCGCAGCGCCGCTTCCATGACGCCGCCGGTGGCGCCGAAGATGGTGCCCGCGCCGGTGTACTCGCCCAGGGGGTTGTCGTAGTCGCCTTCCGGCAGGTTGGCGAAGTCGATGCCCGCCTGCTTGATCATGCGGGAGAGCTCACGGGTGGTGAGCACGTAGTCGACGTCGCGGAAGCCGCTGTCAGCCATCTCGTCGCGCTGGCACTCGAACTTCTTGGCCGTGCAGGGCATGATGGAGACCGACACGATGTCCTTCGCGTCGACGCCCGAGTGCTCGGCGTAGTAGGTCTTGATGAGCGCGCCCATCATCTGCTGGGGAGACTTGCAGGTGGAGAGGTTGTCGAGGAGGTCCGGGTAGAAGTGCTCGCAGAACTTGATCCAGCCCGGGGAGCACGAGGTGATCATGGGGAGCTTCCCGCCGGTTTTCACCCGCTGGAGCAGCTCGTTGCCTTCCTCGATGATGGTGAGGTCGGCGGTGAAGTTGGTGTCGAACACCTTGTCGAAGCCGAGCCTTCTCAAGGCCTCGATCATCTTGCCGGTGACCAGCGAGCCCACGGGCATGCCGAGGTCCTCGCCGAGAGCGGCGCGGATGGCGGGCGCCTCCTGCACGACCACGTGCTTCGAGGGGTCGTTGAGCGCTGCCCAGACCTTGTCCGTGTCGTCCTTCTCGTAGAGGGCGCCCACCGGGCAGGCCAGGATGCACTGCCCGCAGTTGGTGCAGTTGGTCTCCAGCAGCGGGAGGTTGAACGCCGGGCCGATGCGCACGCCGTCGCCCCTGAAGGTCGGCGACAGGACCGAGGCGGTCTGGATCTCGTCGCACACGGTCACGCAGCGGTAGCACTTGATGCACTTGCGTGCGTCGCGCACCACCGAGGGGCTCGAGTCGTCGATGTACTCGGCGGTCGAGTAGTCCGGATAGGTGAAGCGCACTTCGCGCAGGCCCACGGCCTCGGCCACCACCTGCAGGTCGCAGTTGCCGTTCCGGACGCAGACGTTGCACTCGGTGGGGTGGTTCGAGAGCAGGAGCTCCACGTTGAGCTTCCTGGCCTTGCGCACCCGCTCGGACGTGGTCTTCACGACCATGCCCTCGCTCACCGGGAACACGCAGGAGGCGACGAGGTTTCTCTGCCCGTCGACCTCGACCACGCACACCCTGCAGGCCCCGGGCCGGTGGTTGATCTCGGGCCAGGCGCACAGCGTGGGTATCTTGATCCCGGCCAGCATCGCCGCTTCGAGGATGGTGTTCCCCTGTTCGACGCTCACCTTGATGTTATCAATCGTCACATTGACTTTCGCCATTATATGTTAACCCCGTATGATGAAGCGATGGAGCTAGAGCTCCGCATCGCACCTGAGGCATCTGCACGCCTCTTTGTAGGCTGTCTCCCTGGTGTACCCCAGCTCGACTTCCGCGAAGTTCGCCACTCTCGCCGCGATCTCCATCTCCGGCATGACCTCCTTGGGGGTGACCAGCAGCTCCTCGTTCACCTCGAACGGGATGTCGATCTTGTCCCCCTCGGGCTCCCTGTAGGCGGGCTCGTTGTTCCACTCCCGGATGGAAGCGTCCACGTCGCGCGCCACCTCGTGGCCCATGGCTATGGCCTCCACCACCGTCGCCGGCCCCGTGGCCGCGTCGCCGATGATGTACACGCCCTTGGCGAGGGTTTTGTTCTTGCTCTTCGCTACCTTCTCGATGCCCCCCCGCTTGTCCCTCTTCACATCGGAACCGTCGGGGATGAACGAGGTGTCGGCCGACTGCGAGATGGCCGGGATCATGGTGTCAATGGCCAGCGTGTACTCGCTGCCGGGGATCGGGACGGGCTTGCGCCGGCCGGAGCGGTCGAACTCGCCGAGCTTCATCTTCTGGCAGACCACGCCGTTGAGCTTGCCCTTGTCTCCCACGAGCTTCACCGGTGCCACGAGGTACTCGATCTTCACGCCCTCGTGCTCGGCGGCCTTGATCTCATGCTCCCAGGCGGGCATGTCCTTGCGCTCCCTGCGGTAGAGGATGGTCACGTCGGCCGCGCCGAGGCGGATGGCCGTTCTCGCCGCGTCGATGGCGGAGTTGCCGCCGCCCACGATGGCGACCTTGGAGCCCAGCTTCACCTTCTTGCCCAGGTTGACTTCCCTGAGGAACTCGGTGGCACCCCAGACGCCCTTGAGGTCTTCGCCCTCGATGTCCAGCGTCCAGCTCTTGTGCGCGCCGCAGGCGATGACGATGCCGTCGTAGTCCTTGCTGATCTTGTCGTAAGAGATGTCCTTGCCCACCCTGGTCTTGGTCCTGATCTCGACGCCCAGGGCCTCGATGTCCTTCACCTCCTCCTCGATGATGTTCCTCGGGAGGCGGTACTCAGGGATGGCGTAGCGCATCATGCCGCCGGCGTGGGGGAGCTCCTCGAACACCGTGACCTTGTAGCCGCGCTTGGCCAGGTCCTGGGCGGCGGTGAGACCTGCCGGGCCCGCGCCGATGACCGCGATCTTTTCCTTGCGGGTGACCGGAACCGCCTCGATGACGGGCTTCCTGCCGTTGTCGGCGATGTAGCGCTTGAGCCAGGCGATGGCCATGGGCTCGTCAAGCTGGCCCCTGCGGCACTTGTTGGAGCAGAACTGCGGGCACACGCGGCCGCAGACGCCGGGGAAGGGGTTGGTCCGGAGCATGACGCGGTAGGCGTCTTCCAGGCGACCCGCCCTGACCAGTGCGATGTACGCCGGGACGTCCATCTCGATGGGGCATGCCGACTGGCAGGGTGACTTGAACAGCGAGGAGCACACCGCCGCCGGGCACTTCTTGTCGAAAATGTGGGCCTCGTACTCGTCCCGGAAGTAGCGGATCGTGGAGAGCACGGGGTTGGGGGCCGTCTGGCCCAGCCCGCAGAGGGCGGAGTCCTTGATGGTCGCGGCGAGCTCTTCGAGGAGCTCGATGTCGCCCCCCTTGCCCTCGCCGTGGCAGATCCTGTGGAGGATCTCGAGCATGCGCTTGGTGCCTTCACGGCACGGGGTGCACTTGCCGCAGGACTCTTCCTGGCAGAACTCCATGAAGAACCTGGCCGTGTCCACCATGCAGGTGTCCTCGTCCATGACGATGAGGCCGCCCGATCCCATGATGGCGCCGAGCTTGATGATCTCTTCGTAGTCCGTGAGGGTGTTCAGCGCAGACGAAGGGATGCAGCCGCCGGAGGGGCCGCCCAGCTGGGCCGCCTTGTACTGCTTGCCGCCCGGGATGCCGCCGCCGATGTCGAAGATGATGTCGCCGATGGGGGTGCCCATGGGGACTTCCACCAGGCCGACGTTGTTCACCGCGCCGGTGAGCGCGAACACCTTGGTGCCCTTGGAGCGCTCGGTGCCGATGGAGGAGTACCACGACCCGCCCTTCAGGACGATCTGCGAGATGTTGGCGAAAGTCTCGACGTTGTTCAGGACCGAGGGCTTCTTCCAGAGACCCTGGCTCGCCGGGAACGGGGGCCTGGGCCTGGGCATGCCGCGCTTGCCTTCGATGGAGGCCATGAGCGCGGTTTCTTCGCCGCAGACGAACGCGCCGGCGCCCTGGTAGACCTCGATGTCAAGGCTGTAGCCGGAGCCGAGGATGTTGTCGCCCAGGAGGCCGTATTCCTTGGCCTGGTCGATGGCGATGCCCAGGCGCTTGATGGCCAGCGGGTACTCGGCACGGCAGTAGATGTAGCCCTTGTTCGCGCCGATGGCGTAGCCGCCGATGATCATGCCTTCGAGGACCGCGTGCGGGTCGGCTTCGAGGACCGAGCGATCCATGAAGGCACCCGGGTCGCCTTCGTCGGCATTGCAGAGGATGAACTTGACGTCGCCCTGGGATTTGCGGGCAAACTGCCACTTCATGCCGGTGGGGAAGCCGCCGCCCCCTCTTCCGCGGAGACCGGACTTCTTCACCTCGTCGATGACCTCGTCAGGGGACATCTCGGTGAGGGCCTTCGCAGCTCCGAGGTAGCCGTCACGGGCGATGTACTCGTCTATCTTTTCCGCGTCGATGAGGCCCCTGTTCTTCAGCGCGATGAGCATCTGCTTGCCGAAGAAGGGGATGTCGAGCATGTGGGGGATGGCCTTCTCCGTCGCGGGCTCCCTGTACATGAGCCTCTGGACCGGCCGGCCCTTCACGATGTGCTCCTCGATGATCTCCGACACGTCGTCGGCCTTCACGTATTGATAGAAGGTTCCTTCCGGATAGATGACCATGATGGGACCGGCGGCGCAGAAGCCGTTGCAGCCCGTTTCCACGATGGCGACCTCGTCCGAGAGGCCCTTTGCCGCTATTTCCTTGACGACCGCGCCGTGGACGCCTTCACTGCCCGACGCCCTGCAGCCGGTACCGCCGCACACCAGTATGTGAGCTCGAAAGACTTTCATCTACTTCCCCCCTTCCTGCTCTTTGCCCCGCGCCAGAACGAACTCGTTCTGGATCTCGCCGGCCAGAACGTGGCGCTTGAAGATCTGGCGCGCCTTGTTCTCGGTGAGATATTCGTACACGATGGCTTCCTTGCCCTGCTCTTCGATGGTTGCCAGGGGTTCGCGGGAGCAGATCCCGATGCAGCCGGACGTGGTGATGAGCACATCTTCGACGCCCGCTTCGCTGATTTCGTTCATGAACGTGTCGAGGATGCTCTTGGCGCCGGAGGCGATGCCGCAGGTGCCCATGTGGACCGTCAGCTTCACGCGCTTGGTGCCTGCCCTGAACTGATCCTCTCTTTCCACCTTTTCCTTGATCTTCTTGAGATCGCTAATGGTTAATTTGGCCATGTCATCCTCCTGTCAGCGGTACTCGGCCAGGACTTTGTCGAGCTTTGCAGGCTTCATCTGGCCGTGAGTATCTTCATCGATCACGACAACCGGGGCAAGTCCGCACGCGCCCAGGCAGCGCACGGTCTCGAGGGAAAAGTTCCTGTCCGCCGTGCACTCTCCGGGGGCGATGCCCAGGGTGCCCACCAGCGACTCGAGGATCTTCTGGCCGCCCCTGACGTAGCAGGCCGTCCCCAGGCAGACCCTGATGACGTGCTTGCCCCGGGGAACCATCGTGAAGAACGAATAGAAGGTCACCACGCCGTACACGTTGGCGACGGGGATGCCCAGTCCCTTTGCCACGCGGAGCTGAAGGCTCATGGGAAGATATCCGCAGACGTCCTGGACCTCTTCCAGCACGGGGATCAGCGCACCCGGCTTTGACTTGAACTTGGAAATGATTTTGTCGACTTTTGCGAGTTGTTCCGCGGTAAACTCCTCGGTCCCCGCGCCCATGTGAGTCGTATCGATACCTGCCACTTTTCCCTCCTTATTCTTTCTGCGGACCTGTAATGCCTGACACCTGAGTCTGGCGAAACATAGCACGCCTTCCTCTCACTATCAAGGGGAACCTGAACGATGGTTCACTATTCAGGAAGCTTTGTTTCGATATATTTTCCCGTAGCTTAGATGGGCAGTGTGCACCCCGTGTGGTAGTATCCAGGCCTGTTCCCGCCGGGAAACGGCACCCCCCGGGCATGCCGGAGGCTCTCGCAGCACGGCGGGCCTTCGGGGCATGCCGTGGGCTCCGCTGCGTAAAATCCCCGCCGGCCGCGCCCGGGAACACCCAGCCCGCTGGCTCGGCAACATTGTGCTTGACAGCGGGCTGCCGTGTTTTTAACGATGGACATCACATGACAGGCATCGTGCTCATAGGCGGCAGATCGAGAAGGTTCGGGACCGACAAGGTCCTGGCCCACCTCCGCGGCAAGGCCCTCGTGGACCACGTGGTGGACCTGATCACGCCCCTCTTCGACGAGGTCATCCTCGTCGGCAACAGGCGAAAGGAGCTCGAAGGGCACCGCGTGGTCGAAGACATTTACCCCGGATGCGGCCCCCTCGGCGGGATCTACACCGGGCTCACCGCCGCGGGCACCGACCGCTGCTTCGTGTTCGCGACGGACATGCCGAACCTCCACCAGGGCTTCATAGGGCACATGATATCTCTGGCCGGTGAACACGACGTCGTCATTCCCTGCTGGTCGAGGGGCAGGGAACCCCTCCACGCGATCTACCACCGGAGGCTGCTCCCGGTGGTGAAGGAACTCCTGGAGAAGAAGACCTTCCGGATATTCGAGCTCCTCGGCCAGGCGGACACGCTGGCCATCCCCGAGGAAACCATCCGGGCCTTCCAGGATCCGGAAATAATCTTCTCCAATATAAACACCGTGATGGACAGAGACCGCCTGTCCTGAGGAATCGGCTCTTTTTTTAAATTGCCTTCCTTATGCTATTTGCTGTATATTCATAAATGATACTGGGAAGATATACAATGGCATAAAAAGCAGTCACAAGGACCTGCGAGGGAGCAATGATGGACCGGCGCATCACGATCGACACTCGGGAGTTGCCCCCCGCACACCGGAAACCTTCACCGCCTGGACCGAGGAGGAAACAATGGTCAGCATCATCATAGACGACAAGCCCTGCTCAGCGAAAAGCACCATGACCATCATCGACGCGGCGCGCGCCAACGGCATCCAGATCCCGGCACTAGGGTACGACCCCCGGGTAAGCCCCCCGAGCGCGGCGGAGGTCGCCTTCGTGGAGACCGTGGAAAAGGGGAAGCCCCGGTTCGTCTCGGCCACCTCGACCCAGGTGGCGGACGGCATGGTTGTCCGCACCCGGTCGGAGGCGCTGAACAGCTACCGCCAGATCTACCTCCAGGCGCTGCTCAAGAACCACTACGGCGACTGCGTCGCCCCCTGCGTGCAGAAGTGCCCGGCGCACATCGACATCCAGAAGTACATCTACCACGTTTCTTCGGGCAACTTCGCCGAGGCCCTCGAGGTCATCAAGGAAAGCAATCCCCTGCCCGGGGTCTGCGGACGCGTCTGCCCGCACCCGTGCGAAAAGGAGTGCCGCCGGAACGCCGTCGACGGCGCGGTGAACATCAACGCCATCAAGCGGTTCGTCGCCGACTGGGACCGCTACCAGCTCTCCTCCTACAGCCCCGAGTGCGCCCCGGACACCGGCGTGAAGGTCGCCGTGGTCGGCGCCGGGCCGGCCGGCCTCACCGCCGCCTACTTCCTCAGGAGAAAGGGGCACGCGGTCACCGTCTTCGAGATGCAGGAAGCCGCCGGGGGAATGCTCCGCTGGGGCATCCCCTCCTACCGGCTCCCGGACAAGCAGCTCGACGAGGAGATCCGGTCCATCGTCGAGCTGGGCGTCGACATCAGGTACAACATGAAGCTCGGCCGCGATTTCACCATAGAGTCCCTGAAGCGTGACGGGTTCACGGCGGTGTTCATCGGCCTGGGCGCCCAGAAGGCCACGAACATCGGGGTCCCGGGCGAAGACCTGCCCGGGGTCACCTCCGGCCTCGACTTCCTGGCACGGATTGCCAGGGGCGAGAAGCCCGGGCTCGGGGACCGCGTCCTGGTCATCGGCGGCGGCAACACCGCCATGGACGCCGCCCGGAGCGCGGTGCGGCTGGGGGCCAGGGACGTGACGGTCGCCTACCGCCGGACCCGCACGGAAATGCCCGCCCAGGAGGTGGAGATCGAGGAGGCCCTCGAGGAGGGGGTGAACATCCAGTACCTCACCGCCCCCGTCTCCATCAAGGCCGCAGGTTCCCTCCTGCAGATGACCTGCACCCGCATGGAGCTGGGCGCCCCGGACAGGAGCGGCAGGCGCAGCCCGGTGCCCATCCCCGGCTCGGAGTTCACCATAACGGCCACCACCATCATCTCCGCCATCGGCCAGGCCGTGGACGGCGCCTGCGTGGGGAACGCGACCCTGCTGGACCGGAAGGGCAACGTCATGGCCGACCCCGCGACCATGCAGACCTCCGACCCCTGGGTCTTTTCCGGCGGCGACTGCGTCACGGGCCCGGACATCGCCATCGCCGCCATCGGCGCGGGCAGGAAGGCCGCCGAGTCCATCGACCGCCTCATCAGGGGCGAGGCCCTCACCCCCGGAAACGATCCCTACACCTGCAGCAAGGGGAGCTGGAGGGACATGCCCGCCGAGGCCTTCAAGGGGGTCAGGCTCTCGGAGCGCCGGGAAGACCTGGTGTTCAGCCCTGACAGCAGAAAGGCCACCTTTGCCGAGTCATCGAAGACCTGGGACGTCGACACCGCCATGGCCGAGGCCGACCGCTGCCTGGCCTGCGGCTGCACCGAACGCTACGGGTGCGACCTGCGCGACTATGCCAGCCTCTACGGGGTCTCCTTCGACCGCCAGGCCCCGGCGAAGCCCCTGCACATCGACGAGAACCACCCCATCATCACCCGGGACCCGGGCAAGTGCATCCTCTGCGGCCTGTGCCTGAAGGTCTGCCGCGAGATGGAAGGCGTCTCCGCCCTGAGCTTCTACGAGACGGACAACGTGCTCACCATCGGGCCCAACGACCACCGCCCCCTGGACCTGACCACCTGCGTGGCCTGCGGGCACTGCGCCACCATCTGCCCCACCGGGGCCCTGGTCCTCAAGCCCGTGCTCCCCTCGGTGTACCGGGCGCTTCAGAACCCCGAGCTCACCGTGGTGGCCCAGATAGCCCCCGCGGTGCGCGCCGCCTTTGCCCAGCACTACGGCGTCCCGCCGGAGCAGGCCATGGGCCTGCTGAGTGCCGGGCTCAAGAGGCTCGGGTTCAACTTCGTCTTCGACACCAGCTGGGCCGCCGACCTCACCATCATGGAGGAAGGCACCGAGTTCCTCAGCCGCCTCGCCGAGGGCGGGGTGCTGCCGCAGATCACGTCGTGCTGCCCGGCCTGGGTGAACTACTGTGAGAAGACCGCCCCGGACATCCTCCCGCACCTGTCCTCGTGCAAGTCTCCCCAGCAGATGTTCGGCGCGGTCATGAAGCAGTACTTCGCCCAGCAGCTCAAGGTCAGGCCGGAGCTCCTCTACTTCGTGTCCATCATGCCCTGCAACGCGAAGAAGTACGAGGCCCGGAGGCCCGAGTTCAAGTCCGACAGCATCCAGGACGTGGACATGGTCCTCACCACCAACGACGTCATCGCCATGTTCGGCGAGCGCCATGTCGACCCGAAGGTTATAGAGCCCATCCCCGTCGACGCCTTCTTCGGCAAGGTCAGCGGGGCGGGCATCATCTTCGGCGCCAGCGGCGGGGTCGCCGAGGCGGCCCTCAGGCTCGCCGCCGAGCGCGTCATGGGCAAGCGCCTCGACAGCTTCACCTACGAGGGCGTGCGCGGCGTCAGGGGCGTGAAGGAGACGAACGTCACCCTGGGCGACGCCACGGTGCGCCTGGCCGTGGTGAGCGGCCTGCAGAACGCCCAGCTCCTCATCGACCGCATCCGCTCCGGCGACGCCCCGTACGATCTCATCGAGGTCATGGCCTGCCCCGGCGGCTGCATCAACGGCTCGGGCAACCCGACCCCCCAGCTCACGAGCGAGGCAGAGTACCGCTTGGATGTGCTCTGCCGGCTCGACCAAAGCGCCCCCATCCGCTCCAGCCTGGACAACCCAACCCTCAAGAC
>JAKLDU010000034.1 GCA_022703355.1 Deltaproteobacteria bacterium
CTTGAAGGGTGTCGCCGCTTTTACCCCACGCGGCTGTTTCCCTCTTCACCGGCACCTTCGCGCACGAGATTCTGCCCCCCCGTGGACACCCCGAAAAAACCCTCATGGGAGGGGATGTTCACCGGGGCGAACAGGTGGGCGAAATATTCGCACAGGGCCTGAATTGAGGTCTTGACAGCCCATATAAATGCTGGTACTTTCACCTCACGTTTGGGCATGGGAGAAACTAATCATTTATAGGAGGTATACTTTGACCAAGACAGAATTGATATCAGTTGTGGCAAACAAGGCTGGGCTTCCGAAGGCTGCCGCAGAAAAGGCAATAAATGCCACCACCGAGGCCATCCAGGACGCATTGAAGAAGGGCGACAAGGTCACGCTGGTCGGATTCGGCACCTTCGACGTAGCCAAGAGGGCAGAGAGAACGGGCGTAAACCCCAGGACCAGGGCGACAATCAAGATCAAGGCTTCCAAGTCCCCCCGTTTCAGGCCCGGCAAAGCCTTCAAGGATGTGGTGAACAAAGGCAAGTAAAAAAGCCTCGATCAGGGCGGGTAGCTCAGCTGGGAGAGCATCGGCCTTACAAGCCGAGGGTCACAGGTTCAAACCCTGTTCCGCCTACCATAAGACGAGTGAGTAAGGGGGCGTAGTTAAGCTGGTTATAACGCCGGCCTGTCACGCCGGAGGTCGCGAGTTCAAGTCTCGTCGCTCCCGCCAATTTTAATGTCGTGTCTATACCCCAGGCTCATGGGGTATAGACTTTATTTTTTTCCGAGTTCTTTCATTCGAGTTCACCCTCTGTATAGAATATTCAGAAGCAAGGCCTGCCCGGCGCTCCCTGGCGAAAGTGAGACAGGTGAATGAAAAGAAGATGCATCTCCCTCTACTCGGGAGGGCTCGACAGCATCCTGGTGGTGAAGATGCTGCAGGAGCAGGGGGTGGAGGTCGTCCCCATCTCGTTCTTCACCCCGTTTTACGGGTCCCTGGCCATGAGGGACCCTGAAGCGGTCAAGGCGTTCCACCGCGAAAGATACGGCATCGACATCTTCCCGACCGATTTCACCCGGGAGATGATCCGGATTCTCGCCAGCCCCAGGCACGGGTTCGGCAAGCACCTCAACCCCTGTGTGGACTGCAAGATCGGGATGATCAGAACGGCCGCTTCCCTGATGCCGGACTACGGCGCCACGTTCGTGGCAACGGGGGAGGTGCTGGGGCAGCGGCCCATGTCGCAGCGAAGGGACACCATGAACGTGATCATCAACGAGACGGGCTTAAAGGACATCCTCCTGAGGCCCCTGTGCGCAAAACTCATGGCCCCCACACTTCCGGAAAGGCAGGGCGTCGTGGACCGCGAGAAGCTGGGGAGTATCAGCGGGAGGGGGAGAAAGGATCAGCTCGCGCTTGCCCGGAGATACGGCATCGACCCGGAAAACATCCCCACGCCCGCGGGCGGCTGCCTTCTCACGTACGAGGCCACGGCCGCACGGGTGCGCATGACCTTCGAGCGGTTCAGGCCCGGCCTGCCGTCCCCCGACGACGTCATGCTCGACGTGGTGGGCAGGAAGTTTATCCTCGACCCCCGAACCGTCCTCGTGGTGTCACGGGACGAGGGCGAGACCGAGCTCGTGTCCACCCTGGCCAGCCCGGGCAACATGTTCCTCAAGATTGCCGATGTCCCCGGTCCCCTGTGCATAGTCAGGGGGGACATGACCGGTGAAAACCTCGCGAACGCCGCCTCCATATGCCTGAGGTACGGCAGGGCACGGGGCACCACAGGCCACAAGGCCGTGTACGGGCCGGACCCGAACGCGCTGGTGGACGCTGTTGACGCCCCCGTGCTCAGCGACGAGGCCTGCAGGTCGTTCCAGATTGACTCCGAGACGTGATCTCCGCTATAAGGCCTGGACTATGGAATACTTTCTGAGCGTGGTGGGTATGGTCTTCGTCATCGAGGCCCTGCCGTACATCGCATTCCCCGGCAAGGTGAAGAAGTACATGAAGGTGATCGGGCTCCTGCCGGACAGGAAGCTTCAGGTTATCGGCCTTCTCATGGCCCTGTCGGGTCTTGCCATACTGTACCTCGCCCGCGGGACAGGCCTCAAATGAACGTCGAGCGGTTCGACTACCCCCTGCCCGGGGGGCTCATCGCCCAGCACCCGGTGGAGCGGGGCAGGGAAAGGCTGCTTCTGCTCGACAGAGGCACGGGAAAGGCGGCGCACCGGCGGTTCGAGGACCTTGCCGGGCTCCTCGTGCCGGGAGACCTCCTCGTGCTCAACGACACGCGCGTGATCCGCGCAAGGCTGCTGGGGAACAAGGATTCCGGCGGGCGCGTGGAACTCCTGCTCGTGAGGGAGACCGCCCCCGGGACGTGGGAATGCCTCCTCAAGGCGTCGAAGGCGCCGAAGACCGGGGCGGCGCTCCACCTGGGCGGCGGCCTGAGCGCTTCGGTCAGGGGCAGGCGGGAGGACCTCTACGTGGTCGAGTTCTCACCGGCGGACATGGTCCGGCAGGCAGGCCGCGTCCCGCTCCCCCCCTACATAGACAGGCCCCCCGAGGAGGCCGACGAGGCCCTCTACCAGACGGTGTACGCGAAGGTGGACGGGTCCGTGGCGGCGCCCACGGCCGGGCTCCATTTCACCCCGGGATTTCTGGACCTCCTTGCCGCGAAGGGCGTGGAGACCGCGTTCATCACCCTCCACGTGGGCCCGGGCACCTTCCAGCCGGTGAGGACGAAGCGCGTCGAGGACCACAGGATGCACCGCGAGGAGTTCGCCGTCTCCCCCGGGGCGGCCGATGCCATATGCCGGGCGAAGGCGGAGGGCAGGCGGGTGGTTGCCGTGGGCACCACCACCACGCGGGTGCTCGAGCACCTCACGCGGGAGCACGGGGGCATCGTGGAAGGGCGGGGCTCAACGGGCATCTTCATCCACGAGGGCTTTTCTTTCAGGTGCGTGGATGCCCTGCTGACCAATTTCCACCTGCCCTGTTCGACCCTGATCATGCTCGTCGCGGCCTTTGGCGGGTACGAGAACACCATGAACGCTTACCGGGAGGCGGTACGGGAAGGGTACCGGTTTTTCAGCTATGGCGACGCAATGTTCATCTTTTAGATTCGAGCTTTTCTCCTCCGACGGCCCAGCCAGGAGGGGCAGGTTCCACACCGCCCGCGGCATCGTGGAAACCCCGGTGTTCATGCCCGTGGGCACCCAGGCCACCGTGAAGGCGGTGACGCCGGAGACGCTTCTCGGCCTCGACGCCCGCATCATCCTGTCGAACACCTACCACCTGCACATGAGGCCGGGGGAGAAGCTCATCGCCTCCCTGGGGGGGCTCCACCGGTTCATGTCCTGGGACCGGCCCGTCCTCACGGACAGCGGGGGCTACCAGGTCTTCAGCCTGGCCCGCCTCATGAAGATAAACGACGACGGTCTGATCTTCTCCTCCCACCTCGACGGTTCCCGGCACCTCCTCACCCCGGAGAAGGCGGTGGAGATCCAGGAGGACCTGGGGTCGGACATCATGATGTGCCTGGACGAGTGCGTCGCCTACCCGAGCCCCCGGGAATACGTCGAGGCATCGGTGGGCAGGACGAGCTGCTGGGCGGAGCGGTGTCTCCGGGCAAGGAAGGGCCCGAATGCCCTCTTCGGCATCGTCCAGGGGGGCGTGCACCACGACCTGCGCAGGAGAAGCGCCGAAGAGACCGCCTCTCTGCCCTTCGACGGCATAGCTGTCGGCGGCCTCTCGGTGGGGGAGGGGCACGACCTCATGATGGAGGTCCTCGACGCCACTGCGCCCTGGCTGCCCGCCGACAAGCCCAGGTACCTCATGGGCGTGGGCACGCCCAGGGACATCGTGGAGGCCGTGGCCCGGGGCGTGGACATGTTCGACTGCGTCCTGCCCACCAGAAACGCCCGCAACGGGATGCTGTTCACCCGCAGGGGCAGAATCACCCTCAAGCAGGCGCGCTTCCGGGAGGACCCCAATCCGCCCGATCCGGGCTGCGGCTGCTACACCTGCCGGAATTTCTCGCTGGCCTACCTGAGACACCTCCACACCTCGCGGGAGATACTCGGATCGATGCTCGCCACGATCCATAATTTATATTTCTATCTTGAATTAATGTCTGATATACGGCATTCCATAGAAGAGAAAAATTTTAACGATTTCAGAAAACAAGTGAAGGAGATCTATGATGATTAGCGTTGCCTACGCCGCAGGGGGGACCGGAGGAGACACCATGGGCATCCTCATGAACCTCGCCCCGCTCATTCTTATCTTCGTGGTGTTTTATTTTCTTCTGATCATGCCACAGCAGAAAAAGGCAAAGGAGCACAAGCAGATGCTCGCGAGCATCGACAAAGGCGACGAGGTGATCACGTCCGGCGGCATCCACGGCAAGGTGGTGGGCGTGGCGGACCAGGTGCTCACCCTCGATATCGGAGAAAAGGTAAAAATTAAGGTTTCACGTGAATTTATCGCCCTCAAGAAGAGCGGAGAACAGCCACAGACGAAAAAGTAAGTGCGGGGGTTGACATGGACAAGTTTCAGGTGAAGGGTTTGCTCATTCTCGCGGTCCTCATCGTGGGGGTGGTTTTCGCGGTACCGAGCTTCATGGGGAGCAGCGAGCTGTCCGAGGGCTACCCGGGGCCGAAGCAGAAGATCAGGCTCGGCCTCGATCTGCAGGGGGGCATACACCTCGTCCTTCAGGTGGTCACCGAGAAGGCGGTGGAAAGCCGCATGAACAGTGTTCTCAACGATCTCAAAAACGAGATGATCAACGAGAAGATCCATTACAGCAAGGCCATGGTGGACACTCCCGAGACGGTTCAGGTGAGCCTGCGCGTCTCCGAAGAGCAGGACGAGCTCGACAAGCTTATCCAGGACAAGTACCAGTACCTGAAATACGCGAACAAGTCCTCCGGCCCGGAGGGAAGCACGGTGGTTACCTACCGGATCTCCCCCCAGGAAGCCGAGGCCATCAAGAAGCAGGCGGTGGAGCAGGCCCTGGAGACCATCCGCAACCGGGTCGACCAGTACGGGGTGAGCGAGCCTTCCATCATCCCCCAGGGTGCGGACAGGATCGTGCTCCAGCTCCCCGGCGTGTCAGACCCGGAGAGGGCCAAGAAGATCATCGGCAAGACCGCCCTCCTGGAGTTCAAGCTGGTCGACGAAGGCGCCTCCTCGGCAGATGCGGCCAGCGGCAACGTCCCCGCCGGGGATTACGTCGCTTACATGAAGGACAGCAACCAGCCCGTGCTCCTCAAGCAGCAGGCGGTGCTGACGGGCGCCTTCCTGGAGGACGCCCGGGTGAAGATTGACCAGTACAACGAGCCGTACATCTCCATCGCCTTCAACCGCGAGGGCGGCAGGATCTTCGAGCAGGTCACCACGGAGAACGTGGGCAAGCAGCTGGCCATCCTCCTGGACGGCAAGGTGTATTCCACCCCGGTGATCCGGGACGCCATATCCGGCGGCAAGGCCATCATCGAGGGCAGGTTCACCATGGAAGAGGCCAAGGACCTCGCCGTGGTGCTCCGGGCCGGGTCTCTCCCCGCCCCCGTCACCATCCTCGAGGAAAGGACCGTCGGACCCTCCCTGGGTCAGGACTCCATACGGAAGGGGATCATCGCCTGTCTCGTGGGCGGAGTGCTCGTCATCATTTTCATGCTCGTGTACTACAAGCTTTCGGGCCTGATCGCAAACCTGGCCCTGGTGTTCAACATTGTCCTCATGGTGGCGACCATGGCGGCCATCGGCTCGGTGCTCACCCTGCCGGGCCTGGCGGGCTTCGTGCTCACCATCGGTATGGCCGTGGACGCCAACGTGCTCGTGTTCGAGCGCATACGGGAGGAGCTCAGGCTGGGCAGGACGCCCAAGATGGCCGTGGAGATGGGCTACAAGAACGCCTTCTCCGCCATCTTCGACTCCAACCTCACCACCGTCATCGCGGCCCTCGTGCTCATCCAGTTCGGCACGGGCCCGGTGAGGGGCTTCGCCATGTCGCTCACCATCGGTCTGGTGTGGTCCATGTTCACGGCCCTCGTGCTGTGCAAGTGGATCCAGGAGTGGCTGGTCACCTACAGGAACACCGACCACGTGAGCATTTAGGAGGCTGCCATGGAAATCATAAGACCTGGATTCTACTTCGACTTCATGAAATATTCCAAGTACGCGATCGCTTTGTCGCTCGTTCTCATCGTCGCGTGCATCGTCTGGATGTTCGCAAAAGGGCTCAACTACGGCATCGATTTCACCGGCGGCACCGAGGTGCAGGTGGCCTTTACGAACGACATCAAGACGGACAGCCTGCGCTCCACCATGGGGACGCTCGGCTTCCCCAACGCGGTGATCCAGAGCATCGGGCTGGCGGGCGACCGCGAATTTCTCGTCCGCACCCCCACCGAGGGCGATACGGGCTACGCGGCGGCCAAAAAGATCGAGGACGGCCTGAAAACGACCTACGGGAAAGAAAAGGTCGACATCCGGGGTGTGAACATGGTGGGCGGAGCCGTGAGCAAGGAGCTCAAGTACAAGGGGTTCATGTCCCTCCTCATCGCCAACGGGCTGCTCCTCATCTACATCTGGTTCCGCTTCCAGTTCAAGTACTCCATCGGGGCCATCCTCGCCCTGGTCCACGACGTGCTCATCACGCTGGGCTTTTTCGCCTTTACCGGCAAGGAGATCTCGCTCACGGTCATCGCCGCGCTCCTCACCCTCATCGGCTTCTCCCTCAACGACACGGTGGTCATTTACGACCGGATCAGGGAGAACGTCAAGAAGGCCTCGGGCGATTACGACCTCAGGAACATCATCTCCGGCTCCATCTCCCAGACGCTGAGCCGGACGTTTCTGACCTCGCTGACCGTGTTCACCGTGGTCCTGTGCCTCTTCCTCTTCGGCGGGAGCGTGATCCACGACTTCGCCTTCGCCATGCTCGTGGGCGTCATCTCCGGCGTGTACTCCACCGTGTTCATCGCGAGCCCCGTCGTCCTTGCGCTGCCGGGCGTGCGGCCGGGCGCGAAGAAGTGACTCATGATGCCCGGAGGGTGAACCCCCTCCGGGCCCTGTCTTCCCGCCTCACGCACCCGCGTCTTTCTTCGAAGCGTCTGTTTCCGACAGGGCATCTTTTTTAAGGGAATCCTTTGCCCCGGAGGCGTGTTTTCCGGTCCTCCTGCCGGTTTCCTGTTTTGACCCCTTTGAGAAGTGATGTCCTGTGTTCCGACAGCGAGGTCAGCACGCTCCTGTCGTTTTTTCCTTCTAAACCCTTTGAGCAGGTCTTCGCAGGAAAAAATTACGATACCGTAACAGCATGTACCATTATCGCCTGCAAACGCCCGGTATGCGATATTCAACTTCATAATATAATTAATTAAAGAGCCTGGCATGTCTCTTGAGTACCAGACCGGCATGAAGCTGACATATTCTGTTTTCATCATGGTACTGGTACTGGTATTCGCAGGTATGACAGGAGCCATCAACGCTGCGACCGTCCAGGTGAGCTGGGCTGCAAACACCGAACCCGACATAGCCGGATACAAGGTATATTGCGGAAACTCCAGCGGCAGCTATCCTTATGTCTACGATGCGGGAAATTCCACCAGCAGGACGCTTACCGGCATGATCAACGGGCGGAATTATTACTTCGCGGTCACGGCGTACGACACTTCGGGCAATGAAAGCGGGTACTCCCAGGAGATCCACGTGCTCATCCCCGCGGACGCCACCGGTGGGTCCGGGGGCCCGGTCTCCCCGACGGACTCCGACTACGACGGGATCCCGGATGACGTCGAGGTCTCCCTCGGGCTCGACCCGTCGTATGCCTTGGACGCCCTCGAAGACTCCGACGGGGACGGGTTCGTCAACCTGGTGGAGTACATGGCCGGGGCCTCTCCCGTGAACCCGGGAGACCATCCCTCCAACGACAACATTCTGAAGGACATCATCGCCTCATCCGGTGAGGTGGTGGACCTGTCTTCCCTGAACCCGCAGGGCGACTACGACATCGTCCCCCTGGACGGCAGCTACCCGGAGGCGCTCGACAGCATGCTCCACATCGACGAGCCGGGCGCGTACCTCTACAACATCTTCAACGCCGACTCGGCGCTCGTGTACAGCGTCAGGGTGTCGGTGACCGACAGGCTCTACTCCAACGAGACCTATGCGCCCGGGTCGGTGCTGACCATCATCGACGAGGCGCTGGGCATCCAGATCGAGATCCCCGGAAACGCCCAGGTCCGCTCGATACCGGTCGGCATCGGCGGCCCGAGCGGCGGACCCTCCTCGTACCAGAGCGGCGTGATCCAGTTCGACATTCTTCCCTTCGGCCTCGTGCTGGCAAACCCGGCCACCATCACGGTGAACTGCGAGGAAAGCAATCCCGCGGTCCAGCGATACGACACGCAGAGCGATTCCTGGGTGAGCGTGGGGAACGTGTCCAGGGGAGAGGGCAAGGTGAGCTTCTCCGCGAACGAACTCGGAACGTTCAGGGTGATCTCCGCAGAGGCCGTGGGCGGGTCCTCGTCGGGAGGCGGGGGAGGCGGTGGCGGGTGCTTCATCTCCGCAGCCGGTCTCTGACGGGCACAAGCGAAAGACGCGCTCCTTCACGGATGCAAAAAACACGCGCCCCGCAGGAAAGCGGGGCGCTTTTCGTCTGGCCATCGTTCAAATCCCTTCCCGACCGGGCACACAGGGCGTCTCCCTTGGCAAAATGTCCCTTCAGGCACCGTTTGCCTAACGGGCCTCTTCTGTGGTATCTCCTTTCATGACCAAATTCAGGGAGAAGGACGGCCTATGCTGCTCGTGAAAGACCTCATGACCACCGCCGTGGTCACCGTCGAACCGGACGCCCCCATGAAGGCTGCGGTGGAGAAAATCCTCACGGGGAGGTTCCGCCGGATACCGGTGGTGGACCAGGGCAGACTGGTGGGCATCATCACGGACAGGGACGTCAGGCAGACGCTGAACTCCCCGGTGCTGGTCAGGGAAAAGGCTTATGACGACTATGTGTTCCACGAGGTAAGGGTGGCAGACAGCATGACACCCGACCCTCTCACCATACACCCCGACGCACCGGTCCTGGAAGCGGTGGAAACGATGGAGAGCCGCAAGATCGGCGGGCTGCCCGTTGTGGAAGACGGCCGCCTGGTGGGCATCATTACCGAATCGGACCTCATGCACTACCTGGTGAAGCTCCTGACGCCGGGGCGCTGACGGGTATTCTGCCGCAGCCGGCCAACGGGATCTCCAGCTCACATCCCCCATGTTCGAGGAGGGCATCCACGCTTCATATTGACTGCCCCCGGGCGCGGACAGGCCCCGGTACGGGCTTTCCATGCCGTTTCCGGTCCCATTGTGTTGCAATAGATCCCCCTGCGTGCTAATAACGTCCTCGAACAATTGAGATCCCCCACGAACGCAATCCAGCCAGCCTGGACGGGAAGGGGATCGTACCATTCACCCGGTCCCTGCCGAAGACGGGCACGGTGTGCCGGATGTTCCGATGAAAGGGAGAATGGCCTGCATGGCAGAGATTTCCGTGTGCATGATCACCTTCAACAACATGAGGACGGTGGAGAATGCCCTGCGGAGCGTGGCGCCCTGGGCGTCCGAGATCATCGTCGTCGACTCTTTCAGCACGGACGGGACCTTCGAGCTTGCCGGGAAATATGCGACCCGCAGCGAGCAGCGGGCCTGGCCTGGTTTCAGGGACCAGTTCAACTACTGCAGCTCCCTCGCGAAAAATGACTGGGTTCTCTTCGTCGATGCGGATGAAGAGATATCGCCCGGACTCGCGGAAGAGATCGGGCAGAGACTGGAGAAAGACGCGGGCGCCTATGACGGTTACGTGGTCCAGAGAAGGACCTTCTATCTCGGCAGGTGGATCATGCACGGGGGGTGGGTCCCTGACAGGAACATCAAGCTGTTCAGAAAGTCCCGGGGCGCTTACGAGGGGGGGCTCCACGCCAGCGTGAAGGTCTCCGGGAAGCTCGGAGAGCTGACGAACCACTACCGCCATTACAATTACCGGGATCTGGCCGACCAGATCGACACCATCAACAGGTATTCGCAGACCGCAGCCCTCGACATGTTCCAGGAGGGGAAACGCTTCTCGATGATCGATCTCCTGCTGCGACCGCCCTTCAGGTTCATCAAGGAATACCTGGTCAAGAGAGGCTTCCTCGACGGCATGCCCGGGCTGGTTATAGCTTTTTCCAACTGCTATTATGTGTTTGCAAAATATGCCAAGCTCTGGGAGCTGGAACGAACGGGCAGGAAGTGAAACCGGGGATGAGTCGAAAGATCACGAGAGAGTGCCACGGTGAGAATAACGCTCGCCATTGAGAAATTCGATCCCACGGTGGGCGGCGCCGAAAGGTACAGCTGGGATTTCTCCCACTACCTCGCATCCAGGGGGCACCAGGTCGCGGTGATCTGCAGGAAGTCGCTCCGGCCCGCCTCGCCCGGAATATCCATTCACCGGCTTCGGGTCGTGAGGTTCCCCCAGTTCCTGCGGCACATCATGTTTTCCGTCCTGCACGCCCTCGAGGTGAAGAAGCTCGGGTACGACCTGAACCTCTGCTTCAGCAACACGTTCACCATGGATGTGTATCAGCCCCGTGGGGGCGTCCACAGGGCCTGGGCGGAACGGGAGCTCGTGCGGTACCCCCCGAGGTTCAGGAAGGCAGCGGGGCTCTACCGCAGGGCGCTCCTGAAGAACACCGTCCAGCGGTGGCTGGAATGGTGGGTCTACAACGTCACCAAACCGGAGGTGATCGCCATCGCGGACATGATCCGGGAGGACATCGTCAGGTTCTACCACTACCCCCCGGAAAAGATCCACCTCATTCCCAACAGCATCGACCGGAAGAAGTTCACCGGGGAAAACAGGGTCCACCGCTCCGGGGTCCGTTCGCTCTATGGCCTGGCGGAGGGCGACTTCGTCTTCCTGTTTGTCACGAACAACCTGCGACTCAAGGGGTTCGATCTCCTCGTGGATGTCTGCGGGAGGCTCGAGGGGAGGCCGTTCAAGGTCCTCGTGGTCGGGGACGATGCCGGATGGGCGGCCCGGCAGCTCAGAGAACAGGGCCTCCAGGACACCGTGATCCTGGGGGGAAAGTCCTCGAACATCGAGCGGGTGTACCCTGCCTGCGACTGCCTCGTCCACCCCACCTACTACGACGCCTGTTCCCGGGTGGTCCTCGAGGCGCTTGCCTCGGGCCTTTTCGTGATCACCACGGACGCGAACGGCGCGAAGATGTATGTTGACGGGGACAACGGCATCATCGTCCCCGCGGGCGACCCGGCTGCCCTTGCCGGGGCCATGGAAAAGGCCCTGCATCCCGCCGGGACTGCGGCCCCCCGCGTTTTGTTCAAGGATCACGGCGAGACCTTTGCCGATCTGGAAAGTCTTTTTCTCGAGGTCTTGAGGAAAAAGGCATCCGGTGGTACATAGGGGCATGTTCGCTGCGATCAGGAGAAAACGCCCATGAAATTTCTCGTGCTTGGCGGGGCAGGGTTCATCGGCTCCCACCTGGTGGATGCGCTGGTCCGTGACGGGCACCCGGTGCGGGTGTTCGACCTCCCGAACGTCTCGCTCCATAACCTTCGGGGATCGATGGGGTCCATCGAGGTGGTGCAGGGGGACTTCGAGAACATCAGCGACGTGTCGCCCGCCCTTGACGGCGTGGACGTGGTGATTCACCTCATCAGCACGACCCTGCCGGCCCCCTCGAACAGCAACCCCGAGTACGACATGGAAACGAACGTCGTCGGCACCCTCAAGATGCTTCGGGAAGCGGTGCGGAAAGGGGTGAGGAAGGTCGTGTTCTCCTCGTCGGGCGGGACCGTCTACGGTGTGCCCCGCTCGCTGCCCATACCCGAGAACCACCCGACCGACCCCCTGTGCTCCCACGGGATAGGCAAGCTTGCCATAGAAAAGTACCTCGCCCTCTTCAACCATCTGCACGGGCTCGACAGCACGGTTCTGCGCTTCGGCAACCCATACGGGCCCCGGCAGCGCACCAGGAGCGTCCAGGGGGCCATCGCGGTGTTCCTGGGCTGCGTCCTCAGAAGCGAGGAGATCGCCATCTGGGGAGACGGGTCCGTGTCCCGGGATTATTTCTACATCGACGACCTCGTCTCGGCGATCCTCAAGGCCGTTCCGGCCGGCGGCGGGTCGGGCGTGTACAACATCGGCAGCGGGAGCTCGGTCTCGCTCAACGAACTGATCTCCCTCATCTCCGAGGTGACGGGCACAACCCCCCGGGTGCGCTACGAAACCGCCCGCAGGATGGACGTCCCCGCGAGCTGCCTGGACATCACCCGGGCCCGGGAAAGGCTCGGCTGGGCCCCGCGGGTGGCCCTGCGCGAGGGCATCGAACGCACGTGGGAGTGGCTGAAGGCGAATTCCCCGGCATCTCCCTGCGCATGAGAGGAGATGTCCCGCAGGCGGGTGAGGGAAAACGCTTTGGCCTGAAGCGTCATGCCATGAGAAAGGTTCTCATCCTCATACAGGGGTTCGAGGTCCCGGGGAGCAGGTACCGCATCCTCCAGTACCTCCCGTATCTCGAGGCCGCCGGGCTGGATTGCAGGGTCATGAAGTTCCCCGGCTCCTTCATGGGCTCCCTGAGGCTTCTCGGCATGCTTCCGGCGTACGACTGCGTTTTCGTGCAGAAGAAGAGGGTGCACGGCCCCATGCTCACCCTCCTGCGGAAAAGGGCCGGACGGATCGTGTACGACTTCGACGACGCGGTGATGTATCGGGACAGCTTTTCCTCATCCCCCTATTCGAAGACCAGGCAGAAGCGTTTCGCGGACATGGTGCGCAGCAGCGACCACGTCATCGCCGGCAACTCGTTCCTCCTGGAGCATGCCCTGGGGATCAACCGGAACGCCACGCTCATCCCCACGTCCCTGGATATCGGGCGCATTGCGGTGAAGAGACGTCCCGCCCCGGCGGACAGAGTCGTCATCGGCTGGATTGGAAGCCGTGCCACCATCGGGTATCTCCGGATGTTCCAGGATGTGTGGGAGGAGCTGGGCAGGAGGTACCCGGCGAAGGTCGAGCTGAAGATTGTCTGCGACACCTTTTTCGACTGCGGGCACATCCCGGTGCGAAAGGTGGCGTGGGCCGGGGAAACGGAGAACGACGAGCTCAGGACCATGGACATCGGCGTCATGCCCGTGACCGACGATCCCTGGTCGCGGGGCAAGTGCGGCTTCAAGATACTCCAGTACTTCGCCTCGGGCGTTCCCGCGGTGGCTTCCCCCGTGGGGGTCAACCGCGAGCTGGTGCTTCACGGCGTGACCGGGTTCCAGGCGGCCGACAGGGGTGAGTGGCTTGCCCACCTCTCCCGGCTGGTGGAGGACGCGGCGCTGAGGGAGAAGATGGGCCTGGCGGGCAGAAAGCTCCTGGAGCAGGGCTACACCGTGGACGTCAACGCCACGAAGCTGGCCGCCATCCTCAAGGGGGAGACGCCGGCCCCCTGAGCGCCCCTCACCAGGACTCGGACCTGTCGCCCTGGTCCGTCCGGTATGCGATTCCCCCCCTGGACGACAGGGCCCAGACCTCCCTGAAGAGCGCCTTCGGGTCTTCCCCGGTGATTTTCGCATAGGCCCGAACGAAGGCCATCCTCACCCCTCTCGACACGTGCCTGGGGATGGTTCTGTTGATCTGCGCCATGTTGCGGATGCGCTTCTTCCGGCAAAGGCTCCTGCCCTGGCGGACCTTGTCCGTGTCCAGGAGCACGAAGGAGAGGGGGTCTTTCAGCACCCTGATGTTCGACGACTTGAGGTCGGCATGGAAGATCCCATACCCGTGCATGGTGCCCAGCAGCCCCCCGAGGGCCCGGGCCAGGGCCCGCTTTTCCGCCAGGCTCATGGCCGGGTACTCGTGGAACAGGACCCGGTTGAGGTCTTGCCCCGAAACCATCCCGGTGATGAGGACGCTCGTGCGGTCCTTCCCGAGCACGACCGCCACGGGCTCCGCCACGGGGATGTTGTTGTAGTACAGGGTCATGAGTCCTTTCCAGGAGCGCAGGGCGTAGGGGGAGGTGAAGGGCTTTGGCCTGGCGTAGGACTTCACGCAGAGGTCGCCCACCTTACTCAGCTGGGTCTTCTTCTGGAGCTTGAGGACGTTTGTGCCTTGGGACAGGTTGCGTGCATGCTCCTCCAGCACGGTGTCCAGGGAGAGGGGGCGGCTCCTTGACACGGAAGATTCATAATCTGCGCCCCGCCACCCGGCTGCGTCGCCCCTTCGCAGCCCCTGGTGCTTCCTGGACACGAAGGCTTCATAGCCTGCGCCTGTCACGTGGCGGGAAAAGCTCCCTTCTCTGAGGGTCCTCTCCGCCCTTCTCCCCACCAGGCGGATTCTCGAGGCGAGGCCTTTGGTCCTGATGGCTTCAACAGCCCCTGCGATCCCCTCCGGGGGGAGCAGCCCGGCGAGATGCCTTTGAAGTGCCTCGCCGGGCACCCGGTATGCCGCGGCTATCTGGCTGAACAGGGAGACGACGTGCCCGGTTTTCATGGCGCGCAGGGGGGAAACCGCGTAGGCGTCCACCAGGATGGGCCTGTCCGTCCCGTCGAGCACGATGTTCCCCGCGTGGCAGTCGCCGTAGGAGAACCCCTTGCCCAGGAGCCTGGCAGCCATGCCGCACAGGATGTCGATCTGCCTTTCCTCGGGCAGGGAGGCCAGAGAAGTCGAGGGGTATACGGCTTTCGTGACGAGCGCCGAAATGGGGCCGTGGCGCAGGTGTGTCACGACCTCCGGAACGGGCAGCCCGGAAGAGCGCAGCCTCTCCAGGGTGTGAGCCTCCTGGAGCGTCTTCGGGTAAACCAGGTTCCGCAGTTTCAGGACGGCCGAGACCGGGTGATAGACCTTGACGTAGAGTTCAGGCTTCCCGTCCCTGGTCAGGGCGTAGACGCTCCGGACCTTTTTATGCTGCACGAGGTCCCAGAGATACCCTTCGAACCTGGACTGTATGTATTCCATCACTGAAGCCGCACCATATCAGTACAAGGCCGCAAACTCAATCACCGTCCGTCCGGGCGGCAGCAGGCGGGAGCTACAGGCCCGAGAGCAGGTCCCCGCTCCTTTTCATCTCTTTCCAGAGGCTGATCCCCATGCTCCGGTGGTCGTTCAGGACCTTCTTGAGCATGTAGGGCTCGGTGTTCGGGTTCACGGTTATGGCCCTGAGGACGACGATCTTCCGCGGGGCGTACCGCGTGGACTCGAGCCTGGTCCTGGACACGAAGGAGGTGTCGTGGTCGCGGATGGTCTTATGGAGCTCGATGGTGATGGTGTTGATGATCTTGTTGACCGCCGTGATCTTTTCCGCGTTTTCCTTGGGGTTCTCCATGAGGGTCTCGAGCATTTTCCCGAGCTCCTCGGGTACGAAGCGGTAGTTGATGATGAAGAGCTCGGGCCTGTTCAGGAGCTCGAAGAGGGGGTCCTTCTCGACGAGCTCGACGAACGTTTTCTGCAGCTCACGGGCGTGCTCGAAGATCAGCTTGTAGCCGTAATGGCCCAGGATCTTGAGCGAAGCCCAGGGCTTGAGGCATTCGAACGGCCGCGAACCCTCGATGGTGAACCTGCCCTGGTCCACGGAGCCCTTCCGGATGATGTAGTTCGAGGTGTGGTAGATGAGCTTCGAGTCCCGCACGTCCTTGAAGAGGCAGATGCCCATGCAGTTGGGTGCGTACAGGAGCTTGTGGGCGTCCATGGTCACCGTGTCGGCCTTCTCGATTCCCCGCATCATCTCCCGCGCTCCATCCATGATGAGGGCTCCCCCACCCCAGAGCGGCGTCCACGTGGAAGTGGGCCCCGATCTCCCCCGCGATCTTCGAAAGCTCCTCGAGATCGTCGATGTTGCCGGTCTCGGTGGTGCCCGCGATGCCCACAATGGCCACGAACTTGGTGGGCTTCCCCTTTGCCCGGTCTTCCCTGCGGATTTTTTCCACCGTCTGGCGGAGCTTCTCGATGTCGATCTTGTTCGTGCACGGGTAAACCGGGGCGTGCACCACGCCGTGCTCACCGATGCCGAGGATGGTGCCCGCCTTGCAGATGGAGTAGTGGCCGCGTTTCGATACGAGCACCACGGCCTGGCGGTAGCCGTAGTGCTCCAGGGCGCGGACGAGCCCTTCGAGGCGGACGCCCTTGAATTTCCGGCCGTCGGCGGGAAATGCCTTGGCCATGGCCAGGGTCAGGGCAGTGAGGTTCGCCAGCGTACCGTCCGAGGTGATGTTGCCCAGGGCGATGTGGGGGTTCTGGATGTTGGCATCGTAGAACCCGTCCGTGTTCTGGTAGATGAGCCGGTGCATCCAGCACAGGAATTCCCGCTCCAGGAAGGACGACGCCTTTGCGCTCTCGATCTTCACCTGGTTCTGGTTCAGACTCACCGCGATCATCTCCAGGAGGATCATGTAATAGGGAATGGCACTCGTCATGTGGCCAATGTAGAAGGGGTTTGCGACCTTGACGGAGTGCTTGATCACGTTGTTCTTGATCTCGGAAAGCACGTCCCTGATGAGCTTGGGCTGGTCGGGCATCCTCGTGCTGTTGAAGATCCGCGAAAGGCCTTCCATGGAGATGGAGGAGTGGATCCCTCCCTTTTCCTTGAAAAAATCATGGATCATGTCCAGGAGGTGGACGCCGAACTCCATGAACCTGTCCGAGGAGTCGGGCATGATGAAAAGCTTTTTCATGTACGAGGTGGTGCTCTCTATCTTTCTTTCGCCCGTATCGATGCCAAGCTTCAAAGACTCCATGGATAACCCTTTCTTTTATTTTTGGCAACACGTATATATACCATGATATATGGCCGGCAAGAAAGGAGAAAAGATTCCTCACGGCATGAAAACCCCCACCCTTTTTCTCGTGCCCACACCCATCGGCAACCTGAGGGACATCACGCTGCGTGCCCTGGACGTGCTCAAGGAGGTGGATCTCATCGCCTGCGAGGACACGCGGCACACCCGCAAGCTCCTTCAGGTTTACGGCATACGCGCTGCGCTCGTGTCCTGCGAGAAGTTCAGCGAGGCGAGAAAGGCGACCGCCATCATCAGCCGCCTGGAGGATGGCAAAAGCGTCGCCCTGGTGAGCGACGCGGGCACGCCCCTGATGAGCGACCCGGGGGCGGTGCTCGTGT
>JAKLDU010000035.1 GCA_022703355.1 Deltaproteobacteria bacterium
GGTCTTCTACGAATCGCCCCACCGGATCCTGGCGACGCTCGGGCTCATGAGCACGTTCCTGGGCGAACGGGAAATCTGCCTGGCGCGCGAAATATCCAAGGTGCACGAGGAATACCTCGCGGGCACCCCCGGCGAGGTTTTGCGGGAGCTTCAAGCGAGGGAGGCCATAGGCGAGGTGACGGTGATCGTCCGCGGTTCTTCCGCAGGGGGCTCCATCGACGATGACGCTCTCAGGGAGCGGGCGCGGACCCTCATGGCCGCCGGTTTCTCGAAGAAGGATGTCCTGCGGGCCCTCACGGAAGAAACGGGGCTGGGCAGAAACCGGATCTATGAACTTTTGCTCGCGCTGGAGTAAAGGTATCCCCCCGAGGTGCCGATAGGTGGTGGGTAGATATCTGCAAAGGGGAAGACAATGAAAATCAGTTCTGAAATGCCGAGTGTTCTCAATCTGGTGAAGAAGGATGAGGAGTACCGGAACAGGGCCAGGGACAATGGCGAGGGCAGCAGCGCGGTGACGGATGTCGTTTCCGTCGAGAACAAGGCCGCTTCCCGGTCCCGCGTGGAGAGCGTCGAAGAGGCCCGCGCCCTGCTGTCCGAGGTGATGAAGGAGATGGACAAGGCCTCCTCCTCCGTGCACAACCTCAACCAGTCCAGGATTTCGCAGCTCATCGGATAAGCTTCCTTCATGTCGGGGAGCTCTGGCTCCCCTTCCTGCTTTTCCACCGTTCACCCCTGCACCGACGCCTTGCCGACAATTCCCTTTTCAAGGGGCTTGACCCCTTTCTGCTTTCCCACCGGTTCACCCCTGCACTCCCGCCCGATTCGTGATTGCAGTCCTTGCATGCGGAGCGAGCCTGCCGAACGGAGAAGACTGAACACATAAAAAGCCCTGGAGGTCGACCGGCGGGGCAGCATGGAGGGGTCTGACTAATTCTGGGTGGCCGTCGACGAATCCTCTGCCGCTTCTTCGCGGTCCAGGCCGGCCATTCGTTTGATTCTGTTGAGGTCCCTGGTGATTTCTGTCGTGAGGATGCTTTCCATCCGCGCCTGTTTCCTGATGAAGCGGTAGTAGTCATCCCCGATATAAATCCCGGATATCTCGCCCAGGAAGTTTTTGGCGGCGATATCCGAAACACTCAGGATCGAAAGTTCTTTCAGGGTGTCCGGAGCGGTCTGGCCGAGCTCGCGCACGGGCCAGAACATTGGCCAGTGGTGCTTCTCGATGACGGAGCTCAACTTTTCCGGCATCTTCCACAGCCTCGCCAGGTAGCCGCCGAGGGATGCATGGTCGATGCCGTAGAGCGCGACTTCCTGCCTCAGCCGCTCCCTGGGATCGGGGGAGAAGGGCATTTCGGGCTGGGGGAGGGACTTTCTCATGATGGTCTTCGCGATGTCGTGAAGCATGCCCAGGGTCACCATGGTGCCCCCTGGGGCTCCGAGCCGGGAAACGCTCGACAGATAGGAGGCGATGGTGGATGTGAGGTTCGCGTGCGCCCACTCTTCCCGGGTGGGCTTGATGCCGATCCTGGAGGTCCTTTCCTCCACCACGATGCGGTATATCTCGTTGTACCCCAGGATGACGATGGCGCTGAAGATGTTGTCCACCTTCTGCGCGAGCCGGTAGAAAGGGGAGTTGACCCGTTTGAGAATGTAGGAGGTGAGGCCCTGGTCCGTGATGATGACCTTGCTGATCTCCTTGGGGTCGATGTCCGGGTCGTTCAGCCTCGAGGAAAGCTCGGTGACCATGGGCGATATCGCCTCGATGCCGTCGACCACCCGCATGATCTCTTCCGGGACCTGTCGGGACAGACCTCTTTCGGGCTTCCAGTCGAGCTCGTATGCCTTGAGGAACGAGTCGTCGAGCTTTTCTTCGGAGGACACGCTGACATAATGGGCAGGTGTCTTCCTCATGGGAGGGGTCGCCCTCTTTGCCATCAGCTTCACGACCAGGACGATCGCGCCCAGGCAGATGATGGCGAATACTATGATCCAGAATGTGTATGCAGTATCCATCTGAGTCTCTTATCGGGAACAATAATTCCAACCTTTAACATAATTTCAACGCATTACATTCTTTGCGGAAATCCCGAATCGATCTGAAAAATCAGTTCGGTATGAATGGTGCCCGTACGCTTCGTTCAGGGCTGGTGGGGGACGTGCAGGAAACGCCATCGGGCAGGCACCCGTAACCACAGGCTCCTCAAGAAAAGGCCCCGCTTTTCCGAGTGATCTTCCTAGTGGAAGGAAAACTGTACCCGGAGCAGAACAGGGAGCACGTCCTGCACCTCCTCTCGAGGTGTGAGGACTTTCTTGCCCTGCCGTCTCCGGTGCAGGTCATTCTCGGCGTGACCTCGGGGAGGAGCACCTCGTCCACGACGCTCGCCTCTCTCATCCAGAACGATCCGGTGATCGCTTCCGGGATCATTGCCATCGCGAACTCCCCGTACTACGGGTTTTCAAAAAAGATACACAGGATCTCCCATGCCGTTTCCCTGCTGGGGTTCGAGGAGATCCGCAACCTCGTGCTGAGCATGGCCGTGGTCCAGCTCTTCGACCACCGGGGATTCGGCTCCCCGGACAGGATCTGGAGGCACAGCTGTGCGGTGGGCGTGGCGACTCGCATGGTCGCGGGGTTCTTCAAGGTCAAGATAGAAAGCAAATTCTTCCTGGCGGGGCTCCTTCATGACATCGGGAAGGTCTTCCTCTCGCAGTACCTCCCCGACAAGTATACGGAGATGCTCGCCATCCTCGAGAGGGAAGGGGGCGGCATCACCTATCATGTCCTGGAGGAGGCCTTTTTCGGGATCTCGCAC
Organism: Deltaproteobacteria bacterium; assembly: GCA_022703355.1. Taxonomy (GTDB): domain Bacteria; phylum Desulfobacterota; class Desulfomonilia; order UBA1062; family UBA1062; genus Phosphitivorax. Next base: position 2,814 of record JAKLDU010000035.1, read on the forward strand.
GCCCAGATAGGCAAGATGCTCATGGAGTTCTGGAATTTTCCCGAGGGAGTAGTCCATGCGGTGCAGTGCCATCATGCGCCCTCGAACGCCGTGACGGATGCCTTCCTCGCTTCGTGCGTGCACATCGCCGACCTGATCTGCATCGTCAAAGGCATATCCCCGTTGGGCGACCGGTATTTCCTTGCCGTGGACAAGAAGGTCGTCCCCCTGCTCACGGGGCTGAAGGAAAACTTCTGCACGGAAGACCTGTTCTCGCTCCTGAGCCAGCTCGACCTGGAGATCGACCGGCAGAGCGGGTTCGTCTCCGCCTTCAGGCGCTGACCCGGGGCCTTCGCGAAGCGTCAGGTCACGTCCTTGCCAGAAGCCTCGCCAGGAGCGTGTGCCCTTCCTCTATGAACAGCCCGGCCCTCACCGCCTCCTTTTCCGAGAACGCGAACCCTGTGCGGCCCTGATCGGAGCTCGAGCAGATCGCGAACGGCACGGGTTCGGCGGTGTGGGTCTTCCTGGCTATGGGCGTGGGGTGATCGGGCATGCAGAGGATTCTGAAAGGCCCGCCCTTCTCCTCCATGGCCCTGAGCACGTGGCCCACCACTTTCTCGTCGAAATCCTCGATGGCCCGGATCTTTTCCTTGAGGAGTCCCCCGTGGCCCGACTCGTCCGGCGCTTCCACGTGGACGAAGACCAGGTCGCGGGATGAGAGCGAAGAGACCGCTGCCCGGGCCTTGCCTTCATAGTCGGTGTCTATCCAGCCCGTGGCCCCCGGGACGTTGATCACCTCCATGCCCCGCAGCAGGCCCAGGCCCTTCAGGAGGTCCACGGCCGAGATCATGCTCCCGGTGATGCCGTACTCGGCCTCGAGGGTGGGGACCTTCATCCCCTTGCCGTGGCCCCAGGGCCAGATGGAGGTGGCCTCCTTCTTTCCGGCCTTTCTCCTGGCCACGTTCACGGGATGGTCCCTGAGCATTTCCCGGGATTTCTCCATGAGCTCCCTCAGGAGGGGGTCGCTGGGGAGGTAGGGCGCTATTCCCTTTCCGGTGATGTCGTGGGGGGGGGTGGCCCTGAGGTCAGGGCAATCGTATCCGTTGATCACCATGAGGTGCCGGTATTCGACGCCGGGGTAGACCCGTATGTTCGGGTAGCCCTCCACGATGCCCTGGAGGTCACTGATGAGCTCCCGCGCCTCGGCCGTCGAGATGTGGCCCGCGGAATAGTCGCCCATGGACAGGCCTTCGTCGCCCTCGGCCAGGCTCACCAGGTTGATCCTGAAGGCGGTGTCGTCTTCCCCGAGGGTCACCCCGATGCTCATGGCCTCAATGGGGGCCCTCCCGGTGTAGTACCTGCCGGGGTCGATCCCGAGCACCGTCATGTTCGCCACGTCGCTCCCCGGGGGGAACCCCGGCTTCACGGTGCGGGCCATGCCCAGCTCCCCCCTGGACGCCAGGGCGTCCATGAACGGGGTGCGGGCGACCTCCAGGGGGGTTTTCCCCCCGAGTTCCGCGATGGGCTCGTCAGCCATGCCGTCGCCGAGCAGGATGATGCTTTTCAAAGGCCTTGCCTCCCTCTTTCTTCCGGCCCGTGATCACCTGGCCGCTTCTTTCAGGTCCCTGTCCCCGGGGCAGGAACCGGCCCCGGTCACCAGGTCAGGCCCGATCACCGGGCCGATTTCTTCAGGTCCTTGTCCTCCACCCTGATGACCACCGGCTTGCCGCCTACCTCGGCGAGGGCCTCGATGGACTTCATCGCGGTCCTGATGTTGGACTCTTTCGCCTCGTGGGTGAGCATGACGATGGACACGTAGCCGTCCATGAGCACACCTTTCTGGATGACCGATACGATGCTGATGTCCCGTTTGCCCAGGATGCCCGCTATCTTGGCGAGCACGCCGGGTTTGTCCTGGACCTGGATCCGCAGGTAGTAGTTCGTGACCACGTCCCTGATGGCCATGTAGCGCTTCGTCTTCGACGAGTCCTTGTGGTACCCGAGGTGCGGAACCCTGCCCGCCGTGCCCATGAGGATGTTCCTGCCGATGTCCGCGATGTCGCTCACCACCGCCGAAGCCGTGGGCATCATGCCCGCGCCCCTGCCGTAGAACATGGTGGAGTCCACGATGTCGCCCCGGACATAGAAGGCGTTGAACACGCCGTCCACCTTCGAGAGGAGGTAGTTGAGCGGCAGCAGCGTCGGGTGCACCCGCACCTCCACCTTGTCGCCGCGGTCGATGGTCAGCGCAAGGAGCTTCACCTTGTAGCCCAGCTCCCTGGCGTAGCCCACGTCGAGGATGTCGAGCTTCGATATCCCTTCGACGTAGATGCTCCCCATGTCCGGGGGAACGCCGTAGGCCAGGCTCGTGATGATGGCGAGCTTGTGGGCCGAGTCGACGCCCTCGATGTCCATGGTGGGGTCCGCCTCGGCGTAGCCGAACTCCTGGGCCTTCTTCAGGGTGTCATCGAAGGACGACCCCTTTTCGCTCATCTCCGTGAGAATGAAGTTGCAGGTGCCGTTGAGGATCCCGTAGATGAAGGTGAAGTTGTTAGCCACGAGAGATTCCCTGAGGGCCTTGATGATGGGCACGCCGCCCCCCACGGACGCCTCGTAGTAGAGGTCCCTTCCGCAGGTCCGGGCGGTGTCGAAGAGCTCCTTGCCCTTGGAGGCCAGGAGGGCCTTGTTGGCGGTGACCACGTGCTTGCCGGCCTTGAGGGCGTCGAGGATGAAGGTCCTGGCGGGCTCGATGCCGCCGATGAGCTCCACGATGACGTCGATGTCCGGGTTTGCGATGAGGGCCTTCGCATCAGTGGTGAGCAGCTTCCTCGGGATGGCGATCCCCCGGCTTCTCCTGATGTCGATGTCCGCGATGGCGGTGAGGTCCAGGGAAAAACCGAGCCGCTGCTTCAGGAGCGCGGAGTTTTCCAGCAGGGTTTTCGCCACGCCCGTTCCAATGGTGCCGAGTCCTATGAGTCCGACCTTTATCCTGTTCATGTTCGCTCCTCTGTGGGATGGTTCATCTTTTCATGGCGCCAAGGCGGCGAGCCGCCGCCGTGCTGCGGAGATTACCGTGCGAAGTCGTCCGGGCAGGCCCTGCGGCGGTCTTCCAGGATCACCTCCAGGATTTCCCGCGCCCGGTACGAGCTTCTCACCAGGGGTCCCGCTACAACATAACGGATGCCGGCTTTTTTCGCAAGATCGGAGAGTCTCTCGAAGTCCTCGGGCCGCCAGTATCTGCGCACCGGAAGCTGCCCCCGGGAGGGCCTGAGGTACTGGCCCATGGTCACCACGTCGCATCCCGCCCCGGAAAGACGCTTCAGGAGGTCGGCCACCTCGTTTTCCTCCTCGCCCAGGCCCAGCATGAAGCCGGACTTCACGATCACATCGGGCGACCGCTCCCGGGCGGTTTTCAGGACGCCCAGGCTGGTCTCCAGGCTCGCCTGGGGGCGTACGGAGGGGTAGAGCCTTTCGACGGTCTCCACGTTGTGGTTGAACACGTCGGGCCCCTCCCCGAGCACGGCACAAACGAGCTCCCTGTCGCCCGAGAAATCGGGCACGAGCACTTCCACGCTTGCCTCCGGCAGCCGGTCCTTCACTGTCCTGACCGCGCTCGCGAAGGCCCCCGCTCCCCGGTCGGGGAGGTCGTCCCTGGTCACCGAGGTGATGACCACGTGCCGGAGGCCCATGCGGGAGGCGGCCCGGGCGAGGAGCAGGGCCTCGCTTGCGTTGGGGGGCGCAGGCTCGCCCTTCCGGACGGAGCAGAACCCGCAGGACCTGGTGCAGACGCCGCCCAGGATCAGGAAGGTGGCGCAGGGCTTCGAGAAGCACTCGGTGATGTTCGGGCACCTGGCCTCCTCGCACACCGAGGAAAGGGAGCTTCCCCGGAGGCCGGACTTGGTCCTGTGCAGGTCCTTGAGGACCAGGGTCTTCCGGGCCCACGGGGGGATCTTCCCGTCCCTGCCGGGCGGCTGCCCGTGCTCCCGGCTCACGGGAGGAGCCCTGCGATCCTGTCCCGGGTCTTCAGGATGTGCTCGGAGACGATGTGCACGTCGCCGAGCACGGGCATGAAGTTGGTGTCCCCGTTCCACCGGGGCACGACGTGCAGGTGGAAATGCTCGGCGATGCCGGCTCCGGCCACCTTTCCGATGTTGCACCCGACGTTGAAGCCCTCCGGGCTCATGGCGGAGCGGATGGCCATCATGAGCTCCCCCGCGAGGGACATCATCACCGAGGTTTCCCCGGGGCTCAGCTCCACCAGATCGCCCACGTGGCGGTCCGGCACGACCATGCAGTGCCCGGCAGTGTAGGGGTAGCGGTTCATGATGGCGAAGCAGCCCGCCCCCCGCTTCAGAATGAGCGGGTCTCCCGATTTCAGGGCATCGCAGAAAATGCAGGAACCGGATTTCGGGCCCTTGATGTACTCGATCCTCCAGGGCGCCCAGATATCTTTCATGCTCGGGATTCTCCTCGCTCGAGATACGCCGGGATTATACCCACGGCGTGTCGGGTTGTAAATCCCGAGTCTTTAGGGGCCCGTCCTCCCGGGGCGGCGGGAAGGCGGCGCAGGAGGATCAGAGGTACTCGTCCGAGTCCCCGTAGAGGTGCTTGACGTCGTAGACCACGCAGTTTCGCGCCTTGTACTTCGAGATGTCGAGCTTCCGGAACTGGTCGTGGGCCACCGCCACCATGATGCCCTCGTAGTGGGGCTTCAGGCCGGAAACGTCGGAGATGATGTCCTCCCCGTACTCGTGCTTCACCTCCGCGGGGTCGGCCAGGGGGTCGAAGACGTCTACGTTGCAGGCGAAGTCCTTGAGCTGGCGGATGATGTCCACGACCTTGGAGTTCCGGATGTCCGGGCAGTTCTCCTTGAAGGTGATCCCCAGGACGAGCACGTTCGCCTCCGTGATGCGGTGTGCCTGCTTCACCATCATCTTGATGAGCTGGGTGGCCACGTACCTCCCCATGCCGTCGTTGAGGCGTCTGCCCGCGAGGATGATCTGGGGGATGTACCCGAGGCTCTCGGCCTTGTGGGTGAGATAGTAGGGGTCCACGCCGATGCAGTGCCCGCCCACGAGGCCGGGCTGGAACTCCAGGAAGTTCCACTTGGTGGCGGCCGCCGCGAGCACGTCCCTGGTGTCGATGTCCATGCGGGCGAAGATCATGGCGAGCTCGTTGATGAAGGCGATGTTGATGTCCCTCTGGGCGTTCTCGATGACCTTGGCCGCCTCGGCGACCTTGATGGACGGTGCGAGGTGGGTGCCCGCCCTGACGATGGAACGGTACAGTGCGTCCACCGTGGCAGCCGTTTCCGGGGTCGAGCCGGAGGTGACCTTCTTGATGGTGGTGAGCCGGTGGTTCCTGTCGCCGGGGTTGATCCTTTCGGGGCTGTACCCGCAGAAGAAGCCGACATTGTACTTCAGGCCCGAGGCCCGCTCGATGGCCGGCACGCAGTCCTCCTCGGTGGCCCCGGGGTAGACCGTGGACTCGTAGACCACGATGTCGCCCTTCGAGATCGCCCGGCCCACGGTCTCGCTCGCCCTGATGAGCAGCGTGATGTCGGGCCGGTTGAAGACATCTATGGGCGTGGGCACGGTGACGATGAAGGTGTTGCAGCCCTTCAGGGCCCCCTCGTCCGTGGTGTAGGACAGGTGTGCCGCCAGGGCAAGCTCCCCGGGCTCCATTTCCCTGGTCCTGTCGAAGCCTCCCTTGAGCTCGGCAATGCGCTTTTCGCTGATGTCGAACCCCACGGTGGGGTACTGCTTCCCGAACTCCACGGCCAGCGGGAGTCCCACGTAGCCGAGCCCGATAACGGCAATCCTGTGGTCCATACACGTCCTCCGAGGTCATTCAATATCACCCTCTCCCTTCGGAAAAAAGAGTATTCTTGTTGAATTCCCCCGCGGCCCCTTGTGCGCAGGCGCCGCTCGCGCGCCTCTCGCGCTTGACACGTCCGGCCAAAAAACATAGACAGGTGTGGGCCGCTCTTCACGGGGCGGGCCTGCGGGTGGAAGAATCATGAAAAAGGACTGTACGACCATCGGCATCTTCGATTCGGGCATCGGGGGCATCACCGTGCTCAAGGAGATCCTCGACCTTCTCCCCGGCGCCGATTTCCTTTACCTGGGGGACAGCGCCAGGCTCCCCTACGGCACCAAGTCCCCGAAGACCATCGTGCGCTACAGCGTCCAGTGCGCTCAATTCCTCGTGTCCAAGGGTATCGACATGCTGGTGGTCGCGTGCAACACCGCCAGCTCCCACGCCATCCCCGAGCTCAGGGAGAGGCTGCGCATCCCGGTGGTGGGGGTGGTGGAGTCGGGCTCCAAGGCCGCCATAGAGGCCGGGGGCAGCCGGATCGGCGTCATCGGCACGTCTTCCACCATCAAGAGCGGCTCCTACGAGCGGGTGCTCCAGGAGCTCAAGCCCGGGGTGAAGGTCTTCTCGAAGGCGTGCCCGCTGTTCGTGTCCCTGGTGGAAGAGGGCTGGTGCTCGGACTCCATCACCGAGCAGGTGGCCCGCCGGTACCTCGAAGACATCATCCGCGAGGGCGTGGACACGCTCCTGCTGGGGTGCACCCATTACCCGCTCCTGAAAGGGACCATCGCCCGGGTCATGGGGGAGGGGGTCGGCATCGTGGACTCGGCGCGCTCCACCGCACGCGTCGTCTCGGCGCTCGTGGACGGCGGGCGCACTCCCCGGAGCGACCAGGAGCTGACCTTCTATCTCTCCGACCTTTCGCCCACGTTCATCAGGCTCGGCGAGCTGTTCCTGGGCAAGAGGATGGACCGGATCCACGAGGTGGACCTTTGTGAATAATAGTGAAAAAAGTTGATGTGATTTTCGATCAGAATTGATACAGGAAAGGGGTATGAGCAGCAAGCGGCTTGCGAGAGTGCGGAACATGGGCTTCGTCGCCCACATCGACGCCGGGAAGACCACGGTCACCGAGCGCGTCCTCTACTACACCGGCAAGATACACCGGATGGGAGAGGTGCACGACGGGCAGGCCACCATGGACTGGATGCCCCAGGAGCAGGAGCGGGGCATCACCATCACCTCGGCGGTGTCCACCTGTTCCTGGAACGACCACGAGATCCACATCATCGACACCCCGGGTCACGTGGACTTCACCATCGAGGTGGAGCGCTCGCTGCGGGTCCTCGACGGGGCGGTGGTGATCCTGTGCGCCGTGGGCGGCGTCCAGGCGCAGACCGAGACCGTGTGGCAGCAGTGCCGGAGGTACGGCATCCCGGCGGTGGCCTTCATCAACAAGCTCGACCGCATGGGCGCCGATTTCGACTCCGTGATAAAGCAGATGAACGATCGCCTGGAGGTCAGGGCCCTGCCGGTCCAGCTCCCCTACTACGACGGCGACGTTTTCAAGGGGGTGGTGGACCTCGTCGGAAAGCGCCTGCTCGTCTGGGACGACGATCTTTTGGGCGCGAGCTTCACCGTGCTGCCCATCCCCGAAGACGCCCTTTCCCGGGTCCTGGATGCGAGGGAGCACCTGCTGGAGACCCTGGCGGACTTCGACGACGGCCTCATGGAAACCTATCTCTCCGGCGCCGACCCCGATGAGAAAAAGATCAGGGAGGTCCTGAGGAAGGTCACCCTCGGCAACCACGCCGTCCCGGTCTTCTGCGGCTCGGCCCTCAAGAACAAGGGCATCCAGCCCCTCCTGGACGCCATCATCGACTGCCTGCCCGCGCCCGACGAGGTGAGGCCCATCATGGCCCACGACAAGGACACGGGCGAGGAAGTGCCCGTTCAGATCGCCTCCGACGGCCCTCTGGTGGGCTACGTGTTCAAGGTCTACCTGGACGAGGGGAGGAGGATGGTCTACCTGAGGCTCTACTCGGGCACCCTGAACGTGGGCCGGGACGTTTACAACACCACCCGGGACGTGAAGGAAAAGATCGCGCGCCTCTTCGAGATGCACTCCCACAACAAGCAGCGCATCGAGAAGGCCGTGGCGGGCGACATCGTCGCCGCGGTGGGCCTGAAGGACTCCATGACCGGCGACACCCTCACGGGCTCGGCCGAGGGCCGGCACCTCGTGCTCGAGCCCATCATGGTGCTCAAGCCCGTCATCTCCGTGGCCATCGAGCCCAAGAGCTCCGAGTCCGCCTCGAAGCTCGAGCAGGCCATGCACAAGATCATGGAGGAAGACCCCACCATCAAGGTGGACGAGGACCCGGACACGGGCCAGGTCATCCTCGCGGGCATGGGCGAGCTGCACCTCGAGATCGCGGTGGACAGGTTCAAGACCGCCTTCGGCGTGGACATCAACGTGGGCAAGCCCCAGGTCCTCTACTGCTCCACCGTGGACCAGCCCGCGCTGGCCGAGAAGGTCTTCGACAAGAAGATCGGGGAGACCGAGCACTCGGGCCACGTGTTCCTTTCCGTGAAGCCGGCGAAGAGGGGCGCCGGGAACTCCTTCAGCATCAATCACGACCTGCCTTCCGACCTCGCGGGCCACGTGCGCTCGGGGCTCGAGGAGGCCTGCCTCGCGGACCCCGTGTACGGCTACGAGATCATCGACGTGGACGTGACCGTGGACAGGGTGGTGCTCGACGACAGGACCACGTCCCAGGGGCTGAAGATCGCCTCCCAGATGGCCCTGCAGGAGGCGGCCGTGAAGGCGGGGCTGGTCCAGCTGGAGCCCATCATGGATCTCGACGCGCTGTCCCCGGAGGAGTACATCGGCGACGTCGTGGGCGACCTGAGCTCCCGGAGGGCGAGCATAGAGGGCGTGGAGATCAAGGGGAAGTACCACCAGGTCAAGGCCTACGTGCCCCTGTCGAAGACCTTCGGCTACTCCACCGTGCTCCGGTCGCTCACCCGGGGCAGGGGCAGCTTCAGCATGAGGTTCCATGGATTTGACAAGATGTAGTTTTCTGTGAAACAATGCGCTCAAGCAATGAGCATCCAGTGAGCACAGGCACGGAGACTGCCCGGGAACGCGGGGAACTCAAGGATCAGGGCGACCCGGAAAAAAGCCGCCCTGCGGCAGGAATGTGAGAACACTGGTCGGATGATGACAAAGCGTTTGACATGGCTCATACAGCTCACGGTCCTCACCCTTTTCGCCTGGGTGATCGCAGGGATCATCACCACGGTGGGAGGGCATCTCCTCTACAGCATACCCGCACCCCGCGGACAGGCCGCACGCACCGAGGCCCCGAAGGAGGAAAGCCTGCGCACGAAGGACGCCTACACCGTCGTTTACGAGCGCGATCTCTTCAAGGTGCCCAGGGCGGGGGCGTCCTCCGGCCTGGCCGGGTTCGACAAGGACGCCGTGCGGCCCATGGCCGAGATGGGGCTGAAGCTCAAGGGGACCATCGCCGGCCCCGAGGAGATCGCCCGGGCCGTCATAGAGAACGCCAACGCCCAGAAGATCTACAAGATCGGCGACGAGGTCATGGGCGCGAAGCTCCTTGCCATCTTCCGCAACAAGGTCATCATGAACGTGGGCGGGCAGGAGCAGATGCTCGTGGTGGAAGAGACGGCATCCGGGGGAGCGCCGGCGGCAGCCCCCGGGAGGTTCCCCAGGACCCGCGGCGCCTTCCCCTCCGCCGGTGCGGCACCGGGCGTGAACCAGCCCATGAAGAACTTCGACGAGTTCCTGGGCAACGCCCGGGTCGTTCCGTATTTCAAGGGGGGGGAGCCCTACGGGTTCCGGGTGAGCAACCTGAGCAGCGACGCCCCGGTATACGGCTTGGGCATGCGCACGGGCGACATCATCAGGTCGGTGAACGGCGTGCCCATCCGGACGCCGGAAGACGCGTTCAAGGCTTACCAGCAGTTCCAGGACCAGGCGAACGTGCAGCTCGACGTCGAGCGGAACGGGCAGTCCACGACGGTCACGGTGCCCATTACGAAGTAAAGGATGCTCCCCTGGGGAAACGAGGCGGAAAAAACATGGTGAGGGACGGCGGATATGTTTGAGGCCTTTTTCGGGTTCGCGGAGAATCCGTTCAATCTCACGCCGGACCCCAAATTCCTCTACCTTTCCGAGGTTCACCGGGAGGCCCTGTCCCACCTCCAGTACGGGATAGACCAGAGGAAGGGCTTCATCCTCATCAGCGGCGAGGTGGGCACGGGCAAGACCACCATCTGCCGGTCGCTGCTGGCCATGCTCCCCAAGAAGATCCGCACGGCGCTCGTGCTCAACCCCTCGCTCTCGGACCTCGAGCTCCTGCAGGCCATCAACCAGGACTTCGGCATCGACCCTTCGCCGGGCTCCAAGAAGGAGCTCCTGGACAGGCTCTACAACTTCCTCATCGAGGTCTTCGTGAGCGGCGAGAACGCCGTGCTCATCATCGACGAGGGCCAGAACCTCACCCCCGAGGTGCTCGAGCAGATACGCCTGCTCTCGAACCTCGAGACGGAGAAGGAGAAGCTGCTCCAGATCGTTCTCATCGGGCAGCCGGAGCTCCTGAGAATGCTCGAAGCCCCGGGCCTGCGGCAGATAAACGACCGCATCGTCCTGCGGTACCACATCCATCCCCTGACCCTCAAGGACACCGGCAGCTACCTTAAGCACCGCCTTGCCGTCGCCGGGTCCCTCGAGAACGGCATCTTCACGGGGAGCGCGGTGCGGGGCATCTACCGGTACTCGGGCGGCCTCCCCAGGAGGATGAACGCGCTGGCCGAGCGCACGCTCCTCATGGCCTATCTCAAGGGCAGGCGCAGGGTGGACCTCAGGTGCGTGAACGCCGCGATCCGCGAGCTCAAGGGCAACTACGGCGAGAGGACGCATCGCGTGAAGTGGCTCGTCCCCCTCGCAGCGGGAGTCGCCGCGCTTTCCCTCCTGGCGGTTCTCCTCCGGCCGGCGCTCTTTTCGAAGGTGGCCGGGTACGCCTCGTCGCCCGTGGTGGCCACGAATGCCACCACGGTGGTCCCGGTGAAGCCGCAGCCCGAGGGGCAGACCGTGATGCCCGTGAGGACGGACTACCAGGTGTCGCGCTATGAAGAGGCGCTGGAGCTGCTGAGCCTCATGCCCGAAGGCATCCGGGGGCCGGAGATCCTCACCCTCCACCCCGAGCCCCACCGCCTGAGGCTCCTGAACCGGCCCGCCATGGCATCTGTTGAAAACGGGTACATGATTCTGGTATACGCTACGGATGATTTCGTGCGGGTGGTGGGCCGCGACAAGGCTGTCATCGAAATCCCCATGAAAGAGTTCAAGGCCATCTACCGGTGGAACGTGCAGGTTGCCTATGCGAAGGAGGACGAGGACCAGGCCGTGAACCGGGGCGACGCCGGGGACGAGGTCGAGAGGATTCAGAAGATCCTCTCCCAGGCCGGGTATCAGGCGGATCGCACCGGCGTCTACGACATCTCGACGGCACTGGCCATCGAGCAGCTGCAGGAGGATTTCGGCCTGAAAAAGGATGGTATGGCAGGGCAGGAGACGATGGCGCTCCTGGCCATGCTTGAAAAAGGAGCGTAGGTGAGTTCTATTTACGACGCACTCCGGAGGATCCAGGGAGAAAGGGGTTCCTGGGTCGCCCCCCTGGAGCGGAAGGAGCCCACGGTCGTGGACAGGGGGAAGATCGGCTGGATCGCCGCGGGCGCGGTTGCGCTGGTGCTGGTGTGCTCGGCTGGCGTCTATCTGATGGTGCGGGATTCATCGGGACAACAGGCGAAGGCGCCTCCTTCAGCCGCCGCCGTGCAGAAGGCCCCTGCGCCCATGGCCGCTTCCCTGACGCCGGCAGCGCCCGCGGCCGCCCCTCCTGCCGGGGCCTTCCGGCAGGCCCCGGCGGCTTCCGCCTCACCGGAGACCCTCGAAGGCCATCTCGCTGCGGGCGACCGGTACTTCATGGAGAAGGACTACCCCAACGCGCTGCTTTCCTACACCAAGGCGCTGCACTACTTCGGAAAGGACGTCCGCGTCCTGAACAACATCGGCAACGTCTACCTGGCCCAGGGACAGCCGGCGAAGGCCATACATTATTTCGAGGAATCGAACGGCATATCGAAAGACCACGTGGAACCCGTGTACAATCTCGCGTGCGCGTATGCGCGGCTCGGCGATCCCGCCCGGGCCGTCCTGAACCTCAGGAAAGCATGCAGGCTGGACCCCGAGGCGAAAAAGTGGGCGGCGACCGACCCCGACCTCTCGATCCTCAGGGGGCGCAGGGATTTCGATCGCACGATCGGCGCGCAATAAGGGACAAGGGGGAAGAATGAATACCCGGACTATCGTACTCGCCGCGGTGACCGCGCTTCTGCTCAGCTGTTCGGCTGTCTGGGGAGCGCGATTGATAACGAGCCAGCCTCAGCCCCAGAGCCAGCCCCAGGTGCAGGCGCCGGGCGGCGCCGGCAGCCAGCCGCCGTATCCGGCCGCCCCGCCGGTGCAGGGAAATGCAGCCCGCATGCGCAAGGCCTTCGACGAGCCCGTCCAGCCCCTTCAGGCCGACAAGCCCGACCGGCAGGTGACCACCAGCGGCGGGAAGCAGTACGTCACCATGGACTTCGACGGCGTGGACATCAAGGTGTTCGTGAAGTTCATCGCGGACATCACCCACAAGAACTTCATCATGGACGACAAGGTAAACGGCAAGGTCACCGTCATATCACCCCGGAAGATGTCGCTCGACGAGGCGTACCAGGTCTTCCTGAGCGTGCTCGACGTCAACGGGTTCGCCACGGTCAACATGGGCAGCGTGATCAAGGTCGTCCTGGCCGCGGATGCCGCCTCGAAGAGCATCGGCACCTCCATGGACCTGCCCAGGAGGAGGGAGGACGTCCTCATCACCCAGATCATCCCCCTGAAGCACGCCGACGCCAACGACATGAAGACGCTTTTCCAGCCCCTGCTTTCCAAGGGGAGCTCGCAGCTCATGGCCTACCCCCAGAGCAACATGCTCATCATCACCGACACCAAGTCCAACATCAGGAAGATGATGGAGATCCTGAAGTTCATCGACGTGACGGGCTTCAGCGAGGACTTCCGCATCTTCCCGCTCACGCACGCCTCCGCCGCCGACCTGGGCGCCAAGCTGCAGGACATCCTTTCCGACGACAAGGGCGCCGCCCGCAACCAGGGCGCGCGGACCTTCGGATCAAGGGGCGGCGTTCTTTCCGAACGCAGCAGGGCCCGGATCATCCCCTACGAGCGAACGAACTCGCTCATCGTGCTGGCCTCGGCCATCGACATGGCCGGGATCCAGTCCCTCGTGCAGAAGCTCGACATCCCCACGCCGTCGGGCAAGGAGGACATCCACGTCTACTACCTGCAGTACGCCCGGGCGGAAGACCTCGTGAAGGTCCTCACCGACATGCCCACGCCCAGCAAGAACGAGAGCGCGCAGGGGGTGAATCTCCAGGCCCCCCAGGACATCACCCAGGCCCAGAGGGCCGGCGTGCGGACCACCGTGAACTCCGAGAAGGTCAAGATCTCTTCGGACAAGGAAACCAACTCGCTCATCATTTTCGCCGACCCGGACGCCTACAAAAGCATCCTCGACACCATCAGATATCTCGACATTCCCCGGAAGCAGGTGTACGTCAAGGCCGCGATCCTGGAAGTGAACCAGAACCACAGCCTCAACTTCGGCGTGGAGTGGAGCTTCTTCGAGGATTTCGCGTATGACAGCGGCAACCGGGTCGGCGGGGCGTTCGGCCGCACCGGCAACAAATTCGTGAACTCCATTGACGACCTCCCCTCGGGTGCCCTCCTGGGTGTCGTTGGCGAGGCCATCACCGTCACCAAGGGCAGCACGTCCATCACCTTCCCGAACATGACCGCGTTCATCAGCGCCATGGCGGCCGACACGGACGTGAACATCCTCTCCACCCCGCAGATCATGACTCTGGACAATCAGGAGGCGGTGATCTACGCCGGCGAGGAGATTCCGATTCCCTCAACCAATAAATCATCTTCCGGCGACACGCTTACGTACAGTTTTGAGTATAAGAGCGTAGGTCTCAAGCTCAAGGTTACGCCGCATATCACCCAGGATGAC
>JAKLDU010000036.1 GCA_022703355.1 Deltaproteobacteria bacterium
TAAAGGAAAAGGGATACTCTCTCTGATTTTCTTTAAATAAAGGTGTGGTGAGGGCTTATGCTGAGAGAACTGATTGAATTCATTGCCAAGGCATTGGTGGACAATCCCGAAGAGGTTTCTGTGTCCGAGGTGGAGGGGGAAGTTACTTCTGTCATCGAGCTCAGGGTCGCCAAGTCCGATCTGGGCAAGGTGATCGGCAAGGAAGGAAGGACCGCCAGGGCGATGAGGACGATCCTCACTGCATCGTCGACGAAGATCAGGAAGAGGGCCGTACTGGAAATAATTGAGTAAATGGAACCCGATCTCATAGAGATCGCCAGGATCAGCGGCCCCAAGGGACTCAAGGGCCAGATGTGGATCATTCCCTACGGGGACTCGTTCGAACGTTTCCGCTCGTATTCCCACCTCAGGATAGGCAAGACGGGAGAAAGGATGAAGGTCCTCTCCTGCTCGCGGCACAAGGGCCGATACCTCCTCTCCCTCGAAGGCGTGAGCGGAAGGGGCCAGGTCGAGGACCTCGCCGGGGAAACCCTCTTCATCGAGCGGTCCCAGCTCGAAGAGCCCGGGGAGGGCGAGTACTACTGGCACGACCTCCTGGGCATGTGCGTCCGGGACCTCGGCGGCCGCGAGCTGGGAAAGGTCGTCAGGATCTTCAACGCCGGAAGCAGCGACGTATATGTGGTCGATGAAGAAAAAGAACATTACATCCCCGCCACCGCGGACGTCGTCAGGGAGATCTCCCTGGACGCGAAAACCATCGTCATCGACGCGTCCCTCCTCGAGGGCCTGCTCGACTGAAAGGCGGGCAGCCCCGTGAAGATACACCTCGTCACGCTCTTCCCCGGCATGTTCCAGGGGGTCTTCACCGAGAGCATCCTGGGCCGTGCCCAAGACGCGGGGATCCTGGAGATCCGCATCGTGGACCTGCGGGAGTACGGGCTGGGGAGCCACCGGGTGGTGGACGACGCCCCCTACGGCGGGGGCGGGGGCATGATCCTCAAGCCCGAACCCATCGCCATGGCGCTCGAGGGCATCGAAGACCCCGGGCACGTCATCCTCACCTCGCCCAGGGGCAGGCCTTTCCGGCAGGCCGACGCCCGCAGGCTCAGCGGCCTGGAGGCGATCACCCTCATCTGCGGGCACTACGAGGGGGTGGACGAGCGGGTGAGCGAGCTCTTCGTAAACGAGGAGCTTTCCATCGGGGACTACGTGCTCACCGGGGGCGAGCTGCCCGCCATGGTCATCGCAGACGCGGTGGCCCGGCTCATCCCCGGCGCCCTGGGCCACGACACCACGCAAAGCGGCGACTCGCACTACGACGGCCTGCTCGAGTACCCCCACTACACCCGGCCCCGGGAGTTCCGCGGCCGCGAGGTGCCCCCGGTCCTCCTGAGCGGGAACCACGAGCAGATCCGGGACTGGCGGGCGCGCCAGGCCCTGAGGAAAACCAGGGAGGCCAGGCCCGACCTGCTCGAAAAATCGCCCGGGGGCGATAATGACGGGAAGGGGGACTAAAAAGATCATGCTCTCTCTCGCCCTCATCCACTGGCCGTGCCTGGACAAGAACGGCAGGGAGATCGCCACGGCGATCACGAACCTCGATCTGCACGATCTTGCAAGAGTAAGCTTGACATATGGCATAAATACGCTTTATATCGTTCACCCAAACGATGCCCAGCTGGAGTTCGCGCAAAAGATCGTGGACCACTGGCTCAAGGGATACGGGGGAATATACAATCCCTTGAGAAAACGGGCATTTGAAAGTATAGAGCTGGTAAGGGACATTTCGGACGTGAAAGAGCGGACGGGTGCGCGCCTGGTGGGAACGTCCGCCAGGAAAGGCGACGGCTGCATGAGCTGGCCCGAGGCAAGGGAGCTTGCGAAGGCCGCCGACGTGTGTCTCGTGTTCGGAACGGGCTGGGGGCTTGCCCCCAGGCTCATGGAGTCGCTCGATGGAGCCATAGAGCCCATCGAAGCGGGCGCGGGCTTCAATCACCTGTCGGTCCGCTCCGCCGTGTCGATAGCAGTAGACAGGATAGTCGGGAGGCAGACATGAATACCATGGACTTGTTCGAAAAGGCGCAGATGAAGAGCGATCTGCCGGTGATAAAGATCGGCGACAAGGTCAAGATTTCCACGAAGATCGTGGAAGGGACCCGGGAAAGGACCCAGGTTTTCGAGGGCGTGGTCATCGCCCGCCACCGGGGCAACAACCGCGAGTCCATCACCGTGCGCAAGCAGTCCTACGCCGTGGGCGTCGAGAGGGTTTTCCCCCTGCACGCCCCCGTGGTGGAAAAGGTCGAGATCCTGAGCCACGCCAAGGTGAGAAAGGCCAAGCTCTACTACCTGCGCGCCAAGAAAGGCAAAGCTGCCCGGTTGAAAGAAGTCCGCAGCTGACATGTCCCTCGAGGAGGACCTCATATCCCGGGGCGAATGGCCCGTGTGCGGGGTCGACGAGGCGGGGAGGGGACCCCTTGCGGGGCCCGTGGTGGCGGCCGCGGTCATCCTGGAGCCCGGCCACTCCCTGCGCCTGAGGGTAAGGGACTCCAAGCAGCTTTCCCCCGCCCGCAGGGAAAAGCTTTTCGAAGAGATCGTTTCCTCGCGGGGGGTTTTCGTGGGCGTTTCCATGGCGGACGCCCGGTGCATCGACTCCATCAACATCCTCAAGGCAACGCTTCAGGCCATGCGCGAAGCGGTGTTCAAGCTCGAGCTCGTTCCCGCGACCGCCCTCGTGGACGGGAACGCCGCCCCCGATCTCCCCTGCCGGTGCATACCGGTGGTGCGGGGCGACCGGCTCGAGCCTTCCATCTCCGCCGCGAGCATCGTGGCCAAGGTGACGAGGGACCGGTACATGGACGGGATGGACGCCCTCTATCCGGGCTACGGGTTCGCCGCCCACAAGGGATATCCCACCCGGGCCCACTAC
Organism: Deltaproteobacteria bacterium; assembly: GCA_022703355.1. GTDB lineage: Bacteria > Desulfobacterota > Desulfomonilia > UBA1062 > UBA1062 > Phosphitivorax. Next base: position 2,927 of record JAKLDU010000036.1, read on the forward strand.
GAGGCCATCCGCTCCCTGGGGATCTGCCCCATCCACAGGAGAACCTTCAGGGGTGTCTGCTGATTCCACCAGGACAAAGGGGTCGAAGGGGGAGGAGCTTGCCGGGCGCTACCTCGAAGGCATCGGCCTGTCCATCCTCGAAAAAAACTACCGCCTGAAATCCGGCGAGATCGACATCATCGCCAGAGACGGCGACACCATCGTCTTCGTGGAGGTGAAGGCCGCTTCGTCCTTTGCCTTCGGCGACCCCCTCGGGTGGGTGCCGGCCCGCAAGCAGCGCCGCATCGCCCGGACCTCGCTTCTCTACCTGAGCTCCCACGGCCTCCACGACGCCCCTGTCCGGTTCGACGTGATCGCCATCGACCCCGCAAGGACCATCCGCCATGTCAAAGACGCATTCAGCGCACCGGACGGCTTTTCTCTGTGACCCGAACCTGGGCAGGCTCGCCCGGTGGCTCAGGATGGCGGGCTTCGACGCCCGATACCTGCGGTCCTGGGACGAGGCTGCCATCGCCGAAGCGCTCGGGGAGGGCCGGGTGTTTCTCACGAGAAAGCGCTCCACCGCCGGCAGGCCCGGGGTAGTCCTCCTGGAAAGCGACCATCTCCCCGGGCAGGTGGCTGCCCTGGATGAAACCCTCGGCCTCGGTGAAGAGATCCGGCCATTTACGAGGTGTAGTATTTGCAATCTGCCCCTGAACTATGCTATGCGGGAGGACGTGGAAAAGCTGGTTCCCGACTATGTGTTCATCACCCATGACGAGTTCGCCAGATGTCCCGGCTGTTCGCGGATTTACTGGAGGGGGACGCATCCTGCCTCGGCCCTGGCGTTCATCGACTCGTACGTTCGCACGGGCAAGAGAGGATAGATGACAAAGCAGGAAATCGAGGAAAAGCTCCTCGCGCCGCTCAAAGGCAAGCGCAAGGTGCTGATCCTGACCCACGACAACCCGGACCCCGACGCCATCGCGGCCGCCTTCGGCCTGAAGTACCTCCTGAAAAAGACCCTGGGCACCCCCTGCATCATCGCCTACGGCGGCATCATCGGCAGGGTGGAGAACCAGACCATGGTCAAGACCCTGCACATCGACATGGTCCCCTTGAGCGAGGTGTCCGTGCGGAGCTTCTCCGCCATCGCGCTGGTGGACTGCCAGCCCCACACGGGCAATGTCAACCTGCCCGCCGGGATCAACCCCGCCATCGTCATCGACCACCACCCCCTGCGCAAGTCCGCCGAGAAGGCGGAATTCGTGGACGTGCGCCGGGGCGTGGGGAGCGCATCGACCATCGTCACCCAGTACATCAGGCACCTGGGCCTGCCTTTGGACCGCGAGGTGGCCACCGCACTCTACTACGGCATCAAGTCGGACACCCGCGACCTGGGGAGGCAGTCCACGGACGTGGACGTCCGGGCCACCATCTTCCTGTTCCCCTTTGCCCTGCAGAAGAAGCTCGCCAGGATCGAGCACCCGGAAAAGTCGCGGGAGTACTTCGTGAAGCTGTACTCCGTGCTTTCGAACGCGCGGATCTACGGTGACGTGGTGCTTGCCCGGGTTGACCTCATCGGCTGGTCCGAGATGATCGGGCAGTTCGCGGACGAGCTCGTCCAGATCGAGGGCATCCGCTGGTGCATGTGCTACGGCAGGCACAACGGCTCGCTCATCTTCTCCATCCGCACCACGCGGACGAGCTACATGGCCGGCGTGCTCGCCCACAAGATCTGCCACGGCATCGGCAAGGGCGGGGGACACGAAACCTACGCGGCGGGAAAGATCGATCTCGCCCAGGCGCTCAAAAAGGTCAAGGACCCGGAGGACATCCTCCTGAAGCGTTTTCTCAAGGAGACCTGCCCGAAGGGGGCCGAGCCCGTCATGCTCATCCCCCTCAAGGACAAGGGCGATGCCCGGGCGCTACCGGCCGAGGCCAATGCCTAGGAGCCGGGCAGCGTAGTTCACCATCTCCCGGTCTTCCTCCTGGCTCACCTTCTCGAGGCCCTGTGCCCTGTCCATGCAGCCGGACCGCACGATACCCGCGATCTCCCAGGCATAGGGGTGGAAGTGGAACCGCTCCCGGTGGAGATGGTTCGCCAGGGCGTTCAGGAGGCAGTTGGTGGAGTTGGGGTCCGTGTCCACCGGCTTCACCCAGCCAAGTTCGCCGATCTTTCTCACGATGTCATCCTCGTCGTAGTCCATGAACGCGAGGGGGTGGACATTGACGGGCCAGCGGGAGGGGTCTTTCGCAAGGTCGTCATCGGTGAGGAAATACGGCTCGACCTCGGGCCCCGCCAGTTTCACGAGGGGGTCCCGGACCGACTTGTCCGAGAAGCGCTGGAGCCGAGGTCCGGTCTGCATGATGGCCGAGCTCAGGGGCGCCTGGCCAGGGGACCAGCCGAAGGCTGCCAGGGGGATGCCGTAGGACAGCGCGGTCTTGAGCACCATGGCCTTGACCATGCCGATGCAGGTGGTGCAGATGGAGCTCGCCCGGTCGAGGGTCTTGGGGCTGTAGATGTCGCTGCCCGCGGCGAGGGCGAAGGCCTTTTTCATAACCGGGAAGGGCGGCCTGAAGATGAAGCACGCGGCGCCCAGGGTGTCGGTCATGAGCCGGATGTTCTCCATGGACTGGCCGGAGATGAACCCGTTGTCGAACACGAAGGCCAGCACCTTGAGCCCGAAGCGCTCCCTCAGCAGGGAGAGGGTGTAGGTGGAGTCCTTGCCCCCGCTGTAGGCGAGGATGACGTCGAAGGGGCCTTGTGAGCGCTTGCCCTCGATGAGGGCCTCGAACTTCGCGAGCAGGGCCTTCTTGCCCTCGGCGTCGGGGACCGGGTTGTTCCTGCAGTAGTTGCACACTCCGTCCTGGTCGAAGGTTATGCCGGGGAAGGTGTCCGGCAGCACGCATCTGGTGCAGCAGTTCATTTCTTCAGTGCCTCCTTGTCTATCTTGCCGGACGCCTTCTTGGGAAGCGCCTTCATGAGGTTCCAGAACCTCGGCTGCTTGTGCGGCGCGAGCCGCCCGGCCATGAACGTCTTGAGCGCGTCGAGGTCGAAGGCCTTTTCGTCCAGGGGAACCACGAAGGCCTCCGGCACCTCCGAGAGCAGCTCGTCCGGGCGGCCGGTCACCGCGGCCTCGTGCGCGAGGCCCGACTCGATGATCGCGTCCTCGATCTCCCGGGGCGACACCCGCTCGCCCCCGACCTTCAGCATGTCTTTCTTCCTGCCCGTGAGGAAGATGAAGCCTTCCTCGTCACGGTGGCCCAGGTCGCCGGTGACGAGCCCCCAGGGCTTGATCGCCCGGGCCGTCTCGCTCGCGTCCCCCCAGTACCCCTGCATGATGTTCTCGCCCGTGGCGCAGATGTTGCCCACCTCGAAGGGGGGGAGCTCCCGGCCCTCGTCGTTCCGGATGGTCGCGGACACCCCGGGGATGGCTATCCCGATGGAGCCGAGCTTGTCCCTGAGCAGCCGGTCCGGGGGGAGGTAGGTGAGCCGGGCGGACGCCTCGGTGGCCCCGTACATGACGAAGAGCTTCACCGGGCCCAGGCAGTCGAGGAGCTTTTTCGTGAGGGCGGGCGCCATGGCCCCTCCCGCCTGGGTGACGTACCTCAGGCTCGGGATCGGGGTCCTGGCGAAGATGGACCGGTTGAGCAGGATCGCGAAGGTGGAGGGCACGCCCGCGAACCCGGTGACCTCCCTGTCGACCATGTCCTTGATGACCGCGTTGGGAAAGGCGAACCGGTTGTTGATCACCAGGGAGCCGCCCGCCATGACGTGGGTGTTCAGAAGCGTCTTCCCGTAGACGTAGTGGAAGGGCAGCACGGCCATGACCCGGTCGTCCCCGGTGAGCCCGAGGTACGACACGATGGAGGCCGTGTTGGCGCAGAGGTTCCGGTGGGTGAGCATGACGCCCTTGGGCCGGCCGGTGCTCCCGGAGGTGTAGACGATGGCGGCCAGGTCGTCTTCGGAAAGCTCGACTTCGCCTCCGGGACTCCCGGCGCTCCTCACCTCGTCCCAGGTGATGCTGCGCACGCCCTGCGCCTCGTAGGGGAGCTGAGGGCCGATGACGCACCCGACGCTCAAGGGGCCCAGCCTCTGGGCGCTGAGCTTCGAGAGGATGCAGATGCGCGCGCCGGAGTTCTCGAGGTAATAGGCCGCCTCCGCGGGCATGGTGCGGTCGGGGACCTCCACGCACACGCCCCCGGCCTTGAGCACGCCGTAGTAGGCCGCGACGGACTCGATGGAGTTCCCGGCGGCCATGAAGACCCGGTCGCCCCTGCGCAGGCCCTGCTCCCTGAGCACCGCGGCGAGCCTGCCCGCCAGGGAGTCGATGCCCGCGTACGTTTCGGTGCGGTCTCCATCGAGGAGGGCGGTCCTGTCCGGGCGGGACAGGGCGGAGGCCTCGAGCATCCCGTGGACCAGCCTCGGCACTAGCTCACCCCTTTCGTCCCGAGAAAGTCGACGATGTTCCTGATGGTCTCGAGGTTCTCCGGGACGAGCTCCTCGTCCTCGATCTTGATCCCGTAGGTCGCCTCGAGGAACTCGACGAGCTCGAGAACGCCCGTGGAGTCCATGACGCCGCTTTCTATGAGCGACACCTCGGGGTCGAGAACGACGTCGCTCCTGCCCATGATGAAATTCTCCCGGATAAAGTCCACTATGATCTTCTGAATGTCTGTCATTCTGCCCTCTTCGATGGAATTGTCTGCCTGTGCTATCGGTATTCTAACGGGTGAAGTTTATGATTTCAACGCGAAACCCGGCGGGGCGCCGGACGCTGTCCGCGGGCTCAGCACACCGCCTTGGAACGGCAGCCGCCGTCCGCGGGGGTTTCCAGGAGACCCCGGTCACAGAGCACATTGCGGGCCGTGGTGAACGAGAAGTCGCCCACCAGGGAACGGAACCGGCCGAAGGACCGGGTGATGCCGACATAGGTCCGGAACCGGGAGAGCACGGTCATGCCGTCCATCCTCGGGGTCCTGCGGTTGACCTCCCAGGGGTGGATGTAGAATATGAAAGGCTCGCCGCTTTTTTCGATGCTCCTCAGCGCCGCCCGGGTGAGGGGGTAGGGGAGCAGCCGGAAATAGCCCCCGCCGGACACGGGCATGTTGACGGGCCCGATCTGCACGGTCGAGATGGGGAACTCCACGAGGCGTCTCCCGGGAAGCCGGTGGGGGTGGCGAATGGCGTCGGGGATGCCGTAGGTGTCGTGATAGATGGGGAAGATGCTCGAGTCGTAGGAGAACCCGAGCTCCTCGAGCACGTCGAGGGCCCAGAGGGTTTTCTCCGTGATGGAGTAGGTGGGTGCGCGATACCCGGCGACTCCCTCGCCGGTGCATTCTTCGAGAATGGACTTGGCTTTTGACACGTCCTCACGGAACGCCCCGGGCGTCTGGCTGGTGACGAGCTGGTGCAGGTGGCCGTGGCAGGCGATCTCGTGGCCCCGCGCGTGGATGTCGCGGATGAGCGCCCGTTTCCGCTGGGCCACCCACCCGAGGCAGAAAAAGGTCGCCGAAACGGACGCTTCGTCCAGGAGGTCGAGTATCCTGCCCGTGTTGTCTTCCACCGCGGAGCTGAAGGTGTCCCAGGAGTCGACGGCAACCACGTCCGACAAGGCGTGAATCTGGAAGAACTCCTCCAGATCGATCGTCAGCGCATGCCTCATAATCCTCCTATTATAATTGGTTCTCCCGAATTTGGCAAGCAGCGATGCTCGCACAGGGCGTGAATCCGGCCCTCGGGAATCGTTCGATTGCCGATTGATATTTGGATCGGAATGGTATACAGCAGAGGAGATGAGAGGCCGTCCTCCCGAAAGGTGGTTCTGCTGGGCGGCCGCCACGGGAAAACCGCAGGGAAAAATACAGGCGGTTTCCCTTTTTTTCAATGGTATGTCAGGCGGGCATGGCCGCCGGTTTGAAAGGACGTCAGGAAAGATTCACCCTCGTGCCGCGGCCCCGGCCAAAGCCTTCAGGATGACTTTCCGTGCTATCTCCTGTTTTTGCATTCGAGTCGTGGAGCACATAAACGGGCGCTCGTCTTTTCCCGGCGGAAGGGCCGGGGGAGTTCCTGAAGATCAAGGAGGAAGGTATGGGTTATTCAGAGAAAAGCATTGCGGGCATTTTTCACAACAGGGCGGAGAAATACCAGTACGAGCCCTTTCTGAGGTATAAGCACCAGGGTGTGTTCACCCCCATCTCGTGGCGCGAGATGGCTCGGATCGTGACGGACATCGGCCTCGGCCTCATCTCCCTGGGGGTCAAGAGGGACGACATCGTCACCATCTTTTCCGACAACTGCTGGCAATGGCTGGCGGCGGACCTGGCGAGCCAGTCCATCGGGGCGGCGAACGCACCGATCTACGCCACCAACTCCGGCGAGGAGGCAGCCTACATCATCAACGACTCGGGCTCGAAGTTCCTGTTCGTCGCCGGGGGCGACCACCTGAAGAGGATCCAGGGCGTGCGCTCGAAGATCAAGGGCCTCAAGAAGATCATCGCCTTCGAGGCCCCCGGGAACACCGACAAGGACATCATCACCTTAGACGAGCTCATCGCCCTGGGCGAGGCGTCGAAGGACAGAAAGGCCTTCGACGAGCGCCTCCAGAGCATCGAGCCCGATGACCTCGCCACCCTCATCTACACCTCGGGCACCACGGGGCCGCCCAAGGGCGTCATGCTCACCCACGGAAACTTCGTGGCCAACATCATGCAGTCCTTCGCCTCCCACCCGATTATCGGGCACCAGGACGAGGCCCTCCTCTTTCTCCCCTGGAGCCACTCCCTGGGCAGGACCATCGGCATCTACCTCATGATACACATCGGGGCGGTGCTGAACATCGCGGAGAGCTTCGGCACGGTCATGCAGAACATGATCGAGCTCAGGCCCACGCTCGTGGTCTCGGTGCCGAGGCTCTTCGAGAAGATCCACACGGGCATCCTGTCCAAGACCGAGAGCGCGCCCCCCATGAAGAAAAAGCTGTTCGACTGGTCCGTCTCGGTGGCCCTGCGGGCAGTGGACTACCTCGTGCAGCGCAAGACGATGCCGCTCACGCTCAAGCTGCAGTACGACCTGGCGGACAGGCTCGTTCTCTCGAAGCTCAGGCACGCCCTGGGCATGGACCGCATCAGGATCTTCATCAACGGCGGCGGGCACCTGGCCACGGACATCGACCGCTTCTTCAACGGCTTCGGCATCGCGCTCCACAACGGCTACGGGCTGACCGAGACCACGCCAGTGACCAACGTGAACACCTTCGACTGCTTCGCCTTCGGCTCGGTGGGCCCGGCCCTGCCCGAGACCCAGATCAAGATCGCCGAGGACGGGGAGATCCTCGTGAAAGGCCCCCAGGTCATGAAAGGCTATTTCAACAAGCCCGACGACACCAGGGCCGTGTTCACGGCGGACGGCTGGTTCATGACCGGCGACATCGGCAAGGTCGACGAGAAGGGCTGCCTCTACATCACCGACCGCAAGAAGGACATCATCGTCACCGCGGGGGGCAAGAACATCGCTCCCCAGAACATCGAGAACACCCTCACCACGGACCCCTTCATCGAGCAGTCCGTGATCATCGGCGAGGGCAGGAAGTACCTGAGCGCACTGATCGTGCCGAACTTCGCGGAGCTCATGTCGTATGCGAAAAAGCAGGGCATCCCCTTCGACGAAAAGGAAGACCTCATCAAGAAGCCCGAGATCGTCACCTTCTACACGAACAAGCTCGCGACCCTCATGAAGGACTACGCCCGCGTGGAGCAGATCCGCAGGTTCACGATTCTCCCCCGGGAGTTCAGCATCGAGTCGGGCGAACTCACCCCGACCCTCAAGATGAAGCGCAAGGTCATCGGGACCAACTTCGCAGGCGAGATCGATTCCATGTATCAGGGCAAGGAAACGGACTAGGGGGGAAGGGCTTCTCCCTATACCCTGTGCACCGTCAAGACGGGGCATCAGGGGGCCGAAGGGACCCCTGATGCCCCTTTCTTCAGGCAGGCCGCCCCGAGACGGGCAGGCGGCGAGCACACGGGTGGGCGTGCGCTTTTTCCCCGCCCCGGCATTCTTCCACAACTCCTTTGGATATCCCCCTCGACGATGTCCCGGATCTTTTCCCCGGCTGGTACGACGGGACGGCACTCCGGGCGATGCCGATGACCTCGAGCACGAGCCGGTGCGCCATGTCCGGATCTGTTCATTGACAGGCACCCGTTCTTCCTTTACTCTGGACACGTCAGGGCATGGCCAGAACGTCAGTCCGGATTCTCTCGAAAAAAACGCCCGTTGCGGCGGTGAGGGTGCGCCCGTAAAAACCGATCCCCCTTTCGACCGCCATTCCCCCCTCGGCCAGGGCGGGCGGGGGGATCGCGGGAACGGGCGCGGGCGGCTGGTCACGACCCCGCAGAAAGCACGCAAGGAGGAAGCAATCATGGCACCGAGAGAGAAAATCGTCGCGCTTGCGCAGAAGGTCGCACGTTCCAGGAAAAAGTTCACGGAGGAGGATCCGGAATACTATGCCCTCGAATGCGTGGTAACGGACGAACAGGCGGACGTGGCGCTGAAGATGAAGATCCGCGTCCCCGTTTCACCCGGGAATCTTTCCCGGGAGTGCGGCAAGTCCCTCGAGGACACGGAGCGGATCCTCCGGGAGCTGCTTCAGATCGGCGTGGTGGAGGCCACGCGGGAGCATGGCGAGCTGGAATATACGCTCCCCGTCTTCGTGCCGGGCATCATGGAGTTCATGGTGATGAACGTCGGACAAGTGGAAAAGTTCCCGCAGATCGCCCGTGCGTTCGAGCGATTGTCGCTGCAGCCTCTCAAGGGGGCCACCCCCATGATTCCGGTGGGCGGCGGGGGCCTGGGCATGCACGTCATCCCTGTCGAAGAAGCCATCCCCGCGGAGTCGAAAACGGCCTCGTACGAGCAGCTCTCCTTCTGGCTGAAAAAGTACGACGACATCGCCGTCGGCGACTGCTCGTGCCGGATCACGCGGCGCCTGATGGGGGAGGGGTGCGGCCACCTGGAAAAGGACATGTGCATTGTGCTGGGAGACCTGGTCGAATTTGCCGTGAGCACGGGCAGGGCGCGCAGGATCACCTACGACGAGTGTCTCGCGATCCTCAAGAAGGCGGAGGACAACGGCCTGGTGCACCAGATCACCAACATCGACGGGCCGGACAAGATCTTCGGCATCTGCAACTGCTGCCGCTGCTCCTGCTTCGGCCTGCGCACCTCGCAGTTTTTCAACACGCCCAACACGTCCCGCTCCAACTTCGTGGCAAAAGTGAACGACGCGAACTGCGTGGCCTGCGGGCAGTGCGTGGAATACTGCCCCGCCAACGCGGTCAAGCTGGGCCAGAAGATCGCCTCGAAAACCCCTATCGTGCAGCTCGAAACCATCCTGCCGGACGACCACGAGTGGAGCGAGGGGATGTGGAACCCTAATTACCGCGACAGCAAGGTGAACGTGGTTCCCACCGGCACCGCGCCCTGCAAGGTCAACTGCCCCGCCCACATTGCCGTTCAGGGCTATGTCAAGCTCGCGGCGCTCGGCAGATACAAGGAGGCCCTCGAGCTCATCCGCAAGGAGAACCCCCTGCCGGCCGTCTGCGGGCGCATCTGCAACCGCCGCTGCGAGTTCGAGTGCACCAGGGGCGACATCGACCAGCCCATAGCCATCGATGACATCAAGAAGTTCATCGCCGATCTGGAGCTCGACCCTGCGACACGTTTCGTACCGGAGAAGATGCACGACTACGGCAAAAGGATAGCCATCGTGGGCTCGGGCCCGGCGGGCCTGTCCTGCGCCTATTATCTGGCGCTGGACGGCTACGATGTCACCGTGTTCGAGAAAGAGAGCCGTCTCGGCGGCATGCTCACCCTGGGCATCCCGTCCTTCCGCCTGGAAAAGGACGTCATCGAGGCGGAGATCGACATCCTTAAGGAACTGGGCGTGAAGTTCAAGACAGAAGTCGAGGTCGGCAGACAGGTCACCATCCCGGAGCTCCGCACCGAGGGCTTTGAAGGCTTCTACATCGCCATCGGCGCTCAGGGCGGCAGGAAGCTCGGCCTGGAGGGCGAGGGAGCGCAGGGCGTTCTCTCCGGCGTGGAGTTCCTCAGGAACATCAACCAGGGCGTGCCCGTCGACATGGGCGGCAAGGTCGTGGTCATCGGCGGCGGCAACGTCGCGGTGGACGTGGCGAGGGCGGCAGTCCGCACAAGCGCCTCATCCGTGGCCATGTACTGCCTCGAGTCCGCCGGTGAGATGCCGGCCTCCGCAGACGAGCTCGAGGAAGCCGTCGAGGAGGGCATCGCGATTCACCACGGCTGGGGCCCGAAGCGCATCATCGTCGAGGACGGCGCGGTCAAAGGTGTGGAGTTCAAGAAGTGCACGGCGGTGTTCGACGCTGACGGCAGGTTCGCCCCGCAGTACCGCGAGGAGGAAACCCTCACCGTTCAGGCCGACCGCGTTCTCGTTTCCATCGGCCAGTCCGTCATATGGGGCGATCTGCTTGTCGGCCTGAGCGTGGACCTCGACCGCAACGGCACCGCAAAAGCCGACGGGCTGACGTATCAGACGCGCGAAGCGGACGTGTTCGTGGGCGGCGACGCGTGCACCGGACCGAAGTTCGCCATCGACGCCATCGCCGCCGGCAAGCAGGCAGCGATCTCGCTGCACCGCAAGGTCTGGCCGGGCCAGAGCCTGACCATCGGACGCGACCGACGCGTCTACACGATGCTCGACAAGGGGTCCGTGGTGGTGGACGATTACGACCACACGCCGCGCCAGAAGCCCGCCCGCAGGCCGGGAGACGCAAAGGCGGGCTTCCGCGACCAGAGGTGCTCCTTCACCGAGGAGCAGCTGAAGAAGGAAACCGAACGCTGCCTCGGCTGCGGCGTGACCATCGTGGACCAGAATGTCTGCCTCGGCTGCGGGGTGTGCACCACCAAGTGCAGATTCGATGCGATCACGCTGGAAAAGAAGTTTGACGGCAAGATGGTTGCCATCGAGAACGCCGTGGAGACCGTGATGACCTATGCGGTGGAGCGCCAGCAGAAGATTGCGGAACGCCTGGAGAGGGAGCGCGCCGAAAACGGATAGCGCGAAAAAAGGGTGGGGCCGTTTCCCTTCGGCCCCACCCGTACGACCCGCGTGGTGGTCGTGCATCGTCGCAGGTGCCTCTCACGAGGGCATTTCCACCGTCCTGTCTGACCGGCCGCTGCTGTTTGTTCAATAGGACAGGTCACCTTCATTTTACAGCGACCTCCAATGACCTCTCCGGGGGGTCTGAACAATTTTACTGAATGGGGATTTTTCCCCTTGCTAAGCACCCTTCACGGCTATATATAGTAGCTCGTATATCATAGAGTACCACATTTAGTACGAAGAGGGGGAGTTCATGTTCAGCAAGATCAGAAAGCGCGATGGAAGGTTTTCGTCCTTTGACGCAGCGAAGATTACCGAGGCAATCGCAAAGGCAGGATCCGCAACCGAAGAATTCAACAGGGACATGGCGCACCGGCTCATGCTCAAGGTCATCGGCATCGCCCAGAACGCCATCCCCGACGTACCCACCGTGGAAGAGATCCAGGACATCGTCGAGGAGGTGCTCCTCGAATCTCCTTACCGCAAGACCGCAAAGGCCTACATCCTGTACCGGGACCAGCACGCCAAGATCAGGGAGATCAAGGCGGGCATGGGGGTCGACCTCATCGACCAGTACCTGGGCAAGATCGACTGGAAGGTGAACGAGAACAGCAATATGGCCTTTTCTCTCCAGGGGCTGAACAACTACCTGTCCTCGGAGATCTCCAAGATCTACTGGCTCAACAAGATCTACCCGCCCGAGGTGCGGGGCGCCCACGCCAACGGCGATTTCCACATCCACGACCTGAACATCATCTCCGTGTACTGCGTGGGCTGGGACCTCCACGACCTGCTCGTCCAGGGGTTCCGGGGCGCCCAGGGCAAGGTGGAGAGCAAGCCGGCCAAGCATTTCCGCACCGCGCTGGGCCAGATCGTGAACTTCTTCTACACCCTGCAGGGCGAGGCGGCGGGCGCCCAGGCGTTCTCCAACTTCGACACCCTGCTCGCGCCCTTCATCCGCCACGACAACCTCGACTACAGCCAGGTGAAGCAGGCGCTCCAGGAGTTCATCTTCAACATCAACGTCCCCACCCGGGTGGGCTTCCAGACACCGTTCACCAACGTGACGCTGGACCTCGAGGTGCCGTCGTACCTGGCCGACCAGCCCGTGATCATCGGGGGCGAGGCCCAGAGCTCCACCTACGGCGACTACGAGAAGGAGATGGAGCTCTTCAACAAGGCATTCGTGGAGGTCATGGCCGAGGGCGACGCCAAGGGCAGGGTGTTCACGTTCCCCATCCCCACCTATAACATCACCAGAGACTTCAACTGGGACCGGCCCTACCTGGAAAACCTCTGGAAGATGACGGCGAAATACGGGGTGCCGTACTTCTCGAACTTCATCAACTCCGACATGGACCCCGAGGACGCCCGGAGCATGTGCTGCCGGCTCCGGATCGACAACCGCCAGCTCGAGACCCGGGGCGGCGGCCTGTTCGGCTCCAACCCGCTCACCGGATCCATCGGCGTGGTGACCATCAACCTGCCCCGCCTGGGCTTTCTGAGCAAGGACAAGGTGGAGTTCATGCAGCGGCTCAACACCCTCATCGACCTCGCCAGCGAGAGCCTCGAGATCAAGCGCAAGGTCCTCGAGACCTTCACCGAGTCGAACCTCTACCCCTACACGAAGTACTACCTCACCGGGATCAAGGGGCGCTTCGGGGAGTTCTGGAAGAACCACTTCTCCACCATCGGCATCGTGGGCATGAACGAGGCCTGCGTGAACCTCATCGGGGAGAACATCGGCTCGGAGAAGGGCAGGGCCTTCGCCCTGGAGATCGCCGACTTCATCCGCAACCGCCTCATCGACCTCCAGGAAAAGACCGGGAGCAACTACAACTTCGAGGCGACCCCCGCGGAGGGCACGTCCTACAGCCTGGCCAGGCTGGACAAGGCGAAGTACCCCGAGATCCTCTGCGCGAACGAAGACGCCTACCGGGTCGGGGCCGAGCCCTACTACACCAACTCGTCCCAGCTCCCGGTGAATTTCACCGACGACATCTTCGAGGCCATGGACCTCCAGGACGACATCCAGGCCAAGTACACCGGGGGCACCGTGCTCCACCTCTTCATGGGCGAGCAGGTGGAAGACCCCGAGGTCATCAAGAA
>JAKLDU010000037.1 GCA_022703355.1 Deltaproteobacteria bacterium
GTTCTCGAGGGTCATGTTCACGTCCTTCTCGCCCACGCCGGGCATGTCCGCCGCGATGTGGATGCAGTCCTTGTCTTCGAAGATGTCGATGCCGGGCAGGTAGACATTCCCCGTCTTCATCCTTTCCGTGGCCAGACCCCGCCCCGCTTCCTGCTTTTTAATCTCGACTGTACTTTTTTCGGTCTCCATCTCTCAACCTCCTTTACGCTGTCTTGACACTGATCTTCCGGGGCTTCTCCGACTCGGCACGGGGCAGCGTGATCTTGAGGACCCCCTTGGAGTAATCCGCCTGCACCTTGCCGCTCTCGACGTCGAAGGGGAGCTGTATGGTCCGGAAGAACTCGCCGCCCGTGCGTTCCCGCCGCTGCCAGGACTGGCCTTCCCTGAGCTCGGGGTGCGGCCTCCCGCCCTTTATAGTGAGCGTGTCGCCTGTCACTGTCAGGTCGATGTCATCGGGGTTGACGCCCGGGATCTCGGACGTGACGATCACGTCCTCCTCGCTGGTCAGGATGTTGACCGGGGGGAATTTGGCAACACGGGGCCGCGCCAGACCGGAAACAAGGTTCCCCCAGTTCCTTTCCAGAAGATCCATCTCCCGGAAGGGGTCCCAGTTCCAACTGACTGTACCAATTCTTGCCATAACCCTCACCTCCATGAAATTTTTATTTTTAAGTAGGGCGCGTTCGGAAAATTTCAAGGGAGTCCCGGTCGTTGCACGGAAAACCTCTGTACACAAAGGCGTTTTGGTGCTACATATCCTGCCATTCCAGAGAAGGTGCACTAAAAACGATATGGCAGCCAAAGGAAAGATAAAGATCGATCAAGTCTTGTGCAAGGCCTGCGAGCTTTGCATCACCGTCTGTCCCGAAGAAGCGATCAGGCTTTCGGCCGGCCTCAACGACAAGGGGTATCACCCTGCGGAATTCTGCAAGGACTCCTGCAAGGGGTGCGCCCTGTGCGCCGTGATGTGCCCTGAAGTCGTCATCGAGGTGTTCCGTGAGTAAGAAAGTCCTCATGAAAGGCACGGACGCCATTGCCGAGGCTGCGATCCGTGCCGGGTGCAGGTGCTATTTCGGCTACCCCATCACCCCCCAGAACGAGATCCCCGAGTACATGTCCCGGCGCATGGAAGAGGTGGGCGGGGTGTTCCTCCAGGGCGAGAGCGAGATCGCTTCCATCAACATGGTCCTGGGCGCGGCAGCCACCGGCATGCGCGCCATGACGAGCTCCTCGTCCCCGGGCATCAGCCTCAAGCAGGAGGGCCTCTCCTTCCTGGCGGCCCTCGAGCTCCCGGCGGTCATCGTGAACATCAACCGCGGAGGCCCCGGCCTGGGCAACATCGCCCCCAGCCAGGGGGACTACTACCAGGCCACCCGGGGGGGCGGCCACGGCGACTACCGCATGCCCGTCTACGCGCCGGCATCGGTCCAGGAGCTCTACGACATCACCATGCGCGCCTTCGACGTGGCCGACCTGTACCGCTCGCCGGTCATGATCCTGGGCGACGGCATGATGGGGCAGATCGTCGAGCCCATCGAGCTCAACGAGCGCCCGGAGGCCGATCTCCCGCCCAAGGACTACATCCTCGACGGGGCGGACGGCAGGCCCTCGCGGATCATCAAGTCCCTGATCCTCGACCCCGCCGAGATGGAAGAGCACAACTGGAAGCTCAAGCGCAAGTACGACCTCATGCTCAAGTCCGCCCGGTGGGAAGAGTACCTCACCGACGACGCGAAGCTCGTCGTCATCGCCTACGGGACGGCCGCCCGCATCGCCAAGGGCGCGGTGAAGCGCGCCAGGTCCGAAGGCCTCAAGGTCGGCCTCATCAGGCCCATCACCCTGTGGCCCTTCCCCGAGGAGGCGATCCGGAACGCAGCGAAGCACTCGAAAGTGTTCCTGGCCTTCGAGATGAGCACCGGCCAGATGGTGGACGACGTCCGCCTGGCCCTCGAGGGCAGGGCCGAATGCGAATTCTACGGCCGCCCGGGCGGCGTCGTGCCGCTGCCGCAGGAAGTGGCGATGATCATCCAGCGGATCTGGCTGCAGAAGGAGCTCTAGACACCATGAAAACCGTGTACACCAGACCGAAGAGCCTGAAAGACGCCCCCTACCACTATTGCCCGGGCTGCGGCCACTCCATCGTGCACCGCCTCATCTGCGAACTCGTGGACGAGATGGACCTGCGGGGCAGGATCATCTGCATCCCGCCTGCGGGCTGCGCAGTGCTCGCGTACAACTACTTCGACTTCGACACCTGCGAGTCCGCCCACGGGCGGGGCTGCGCCATCGCCACGGGCTTCAAGCGGGCCAGGCCGGACAAGCTGATCTTCACCTACCAGGGCGACGGCGACATGGCCGCCATCGGCACGGCGGAGACCCTGCACGCCGCGAACCGCGGGGAGCGCATCACGAGCATCTTCATCAACAACGCGGTGTACGGCATGACCGGCGGCCAGATGGCCCCCACCACCATGGTGGGCCAGAAGACCTCCACCTCCCCCTACGGCAGGAGGACCGAGATCGAGGGCTACCCGCTGAAGATCACCGACCTCATCGCCACCCTGCCCGGGGCCGCCTACGTCACCAGGACGTCGCTGGCCACCCCCGCGAAGATCCGCGAGACCAAGCGGTCCATCAAGAAGGCCTTCGAGGTGCAGATGGCGGGGATCGGCTACTCCCTCGTGGAGATCCTCTCGCCGTGCCCCACCAACTGGAAGGTCACCCCCCGGGAGTCCTTCACGTATCTCGAAGAGATCATGGAGAAGGAGTACCCCATCGGGGTCATGAAAGACATCACTGCGAAAAAAGAAGGATAACGGATTATGCTTCAGAAAACCATCATGAGCGGGATCGGGGGACAGGGCATCCTGTTCTCGGGCCTGAGCTTCGCCTGGGCCGCCATGCTCGAGGGGCACGAGGTCACCTACCTGCCCTCCTACGGCGCGGAAATGCGCGGCGGCATCGCCTCCTGCACCATCGCCATCTCCGACGAGGAGATCGCCTCTCCGGTGGCATCCTCGCCCAACTACCTCGTCATCATGGACAACCTGTCCCTGCAGCGCCTCCAGAACCAGACCGTCTCCGGGGGCGAGGTGTTCATCAACACCAGCATCGTGAACAACCGCCCCGTCCGGGGGGACATCGACGTGGTGGAGATCCCGGTGAACGACATCGCCATCGAAACCGTGGGCGAGCGCTACGCCAACATGATCATGCTGGGCGCCTTCGTGAACCGGACGCGCCAGGTCAAGCTCTCCACCATCATCGACAACATGGGGGAGATCCTGGGCAAGGGCAAGGACCGGTTCAAGGGCAAGAACATCGAGGCCTTGCAGATCGGGTACGATTATTTTTCAAGGGAGAAATAGGTCATGGCAATCAGACAGTTCCGTCTCGAGACCGCCAATGTTTCCGGCAAGCTCTCCAACCTGAGCGACGTGCTGGGAAAGCATGGCGTCAATATCAGGGCAATCTCCGTGGGCTCGGAAACCGTGGACGTGTCCTTCATCTCCATCGTGGTGGACGACCCCAAGAAGGCCAAGAACGCCCTCGCCTCAGAAAACATGGAGTTCAAGGAGTCGGGCGTGCTGGCCGTGGAGATGCCCGATCACCCGGGCGGAATGAACG
Source organism: Deltaproteobacteria bacterium (assembly GCA_022703355.1). GTDB lineage: Bacteria > Desulfobacterota > Desulfomonilia > UBA1062 > UBA1062 > Phosphitivorax. The sequence continues at coordinate 3,628 of JAKLDU010000037.1, forward strand.
CCGTCCTGAAGCCCTTGAGGGACGCGAAGATCAATGTCATCACCATGTACCCCTACATCGGCCGGGCATCGAACCCCATCATGATCATGGAGGTGGACAACCCCGCCGTGGCCACGGACGTGCTCAAGCGCAACTGGGTCAAGCTCTGGGACAAGGAGCTCTACCGGCTCTAAGCCCCCGGCTCCCCCCCGGCATCTCCCTGGAGCAGGCGCGGCAGGTTCTTCAGGGTCGCCTGGCCTACGCTCACCACGGTTTCGTACGCGGTCAGGGCCGAGACCCCCAGGCCGATCCCCGCAGGCAGCAGCCGTGAATTCCCGCGGAAGCGCAGGAGTCTGCGCAGCAGGTGCTTCACGCCCCTGCTCACCCCTGAGTTCACGTACTTTCCCGGCAGCGTCTTCGTGATGTACTCGCGGGAAATGGCCCGGTGGTCCCCCGTTTCCCCGGCGGCCTCGATGCCGAACACCTCCCCCACCACCTTCAGGGCGAACTTCTCCATGGCCGCGGGGTCGTCCATCCGCACCCCGTGCAGGGCGCACAGGGACATGATGAGCGTGACCGACTGGTCCAGGAGAAAGAAGTTTTCCACGCCCAGGAGTGAAAACGACAGCAGGGTGCCCAGGCCGGGCACGACGGACGGCGAGTTGATGAGCGAGTTCTTGAGCGCCTGGGCGCGGGCGAGGTTCTCGATGAGCTCCTGGGAGGCGATGCTCATGCCGGAGGATGCCGCCTCCGCCCGGGCCTTCTCCGCAAGCTCGAGGGATCTTTTCAGATTCCCCCTGACGAGGTTGCCCACCAGGAGGAGAAACTGGTCCCCCATCCTGTCCAGAACCCGACTGCCCCGGGGCCCTTCCCTGTCCATATCAAAATCCTTGAAATCCCATTGACATACATTACACCTTAATAATATACAAACACATATTTAATTGGTTACTGGACAATTTGTAAAGGGGCCGATTGTGACTCCCAAAAGAAATCTCATCTTTTCGTCCGGAATTCCAAGACGTGGTTGAGCGTTCATATCCCAAGAGCAAGGAGGAAGGAGCATGGGTATTCAGTCCATCAAAGACCTGGTCTTGAAGTCGAAGCGGGTCCTCATCCGGGTCGATTTCAACGTGCCGCTCGACGAGCAGGGCAATATCAGCGACGACGCACGGATAAAGGGCGCTCTGCCCACCATCCAGTACGCCATGGAGCAGGGGGCGAAGGTGATCCTCATGTCGCACATGGGCAGGCCCAAGGGCAAGGTGAACAAGTCCCTGAGCCTGGTGCCCGTGGCCAGGCGCCTCTCGGAGCTCCTGGGCTCGAGTGTGAACATGGCCCCCGACTGCATCGGGGACGAGGTCACGAAGATGGTGGACGGCCTCAAGCCCGGCGAGGTGCTCCTCCTGGAAAACCTGCGGTTCCACCTCGGCGAGGAGAAGGACGATCCCGAGTTCGCCAGGTCCCTGGCCGAGCTGGGCGACGTCTATATAGACGACGCCTTCGCCACCGCGCACCGCGCGGCCGCCTCCATGGTGGGCATCACCAGGCACGTCAGGGAAAAGGCGGCGGGCTTCCTCATGCTCGACGAGGTGAACTTCATCAACAAGGCCCTCACGGCCCCCCAGCGCCCCTTCGCGGCCATCGTGGGCGGGGCGAAGATCTCCGGCAAGCTCGAGGTGCTCGAGAACCTTGTGGAGAAGGTGGACAAGCTGATTGTCGGCGGCGGCATGGCCTTCACCTTCGTCAAGGCCCTGGGCCAGAACATCGGCAGGTCCCTCGTGGAGGACGACCTTCTCGGCAAGGCCCGGGAGATCATGGAGAAGGCAAAGGCCAGGGGCGTGAAGCTCTACCTGCCCGTGGACTGCGTGTGCGCCCCGGACCTCAAGGCCTCGGAGGGCATCGTGGACAAGACCATCCAGGAGATCCCCGACGACCTCATGGCCCTCGACATCGGCCCGGCCTCCTCGACGCTCTTCTCCGAGGCCTTGAGCGACTGCGCCACCATCGTGTGGAACGGCCCCATGGGCGTGTTCGAACAGAAGCCCTTTGCGTCCGGCACCATGGCCATCGCCAGAAAGGTCGCTTCATCAAAGGGATTGACCATCGTGGGCGGCGGTGATACAGATGCCGCATTGCACGAGAGCAGGCTCGCCGACAAGGTCAGCTTCGTGTCCACGGCAGGCGGCGCCTTCCTCGAGATGCTCGGGGGGCTCGAGCTGCCCGGGGTGAAGGCTCTCGAAAGCTAGGAGTGGACAATGCGGGTACCCCTGATAGCCGGCAACTGGAAGATGTTCAAGACCTCTGACGAGGCCCTGGCCTTCGCCGGCGACCTTGCCAGACGGGTGGCGGACGCGGAAAGCACGGAGATACTCCTCTGCCCTGCCTTCGTGTACATCTCCCCCCTCGTTCAGGCATTGCGGGGGTCTGGCGTGAAGGTTGGCGCCCAGAACGTCTTCTGGGAGGATTCCGGCGCGTTCACCGGCGAGGTGAGCGCCCCCATGCTCAAAAGCGTCGGAGCCCGGTACGCCCTCGTGGGCCACTCGGAGCGCAGGCAGTATTTCCACGAGACGGACGAGACCGTGAACAGGCGCCTTTTCGCCGCCCTCAAGGGCGGGCTCGTCCCCATCGTGTGCGTGGGCGAGACCCTCGAGGAGCGCGAGGCGGGAAAGACCGCCGCCGTGGTCGAAACGCAGCTCAGGCAGGGCCTCAAAGGGCTGGATTCCAACCAGGCGCTTTCCCTCGTCGTCGCCTACGAACCCGTGTGGGCCATCGGCACCGGCAGGACCGCCACCCCGGAGCTTGCCCAGGAGGTCCACCGCTCCATCCGCACGACCCTTGGAAACCTCTTCGGCCCCGACGCTTCTTCGCAGATCCGCATCCTCTACGGCGGGTCCGTGAAGGGGGACAACGTGGATTCGCTCATGGCGCAGCCGGACATCGACGGCGCTCTGGTGGGAGGGGCAAGCCTCGACGCGGCCTCGTTCGAAAGAATAATACGCTTTAAAAGGTGAGAAGCTTATGTATGGAATCGTGTTGACTATTCACATCCTGGTGTCGATCATGCTGATCATCGCCGTGCTCCTGCAGTCCGGCAAGGGCGCCGACATGGGCGCGGTCTTCGGCGGCGCCGGCTCCCAGGCGCTGTTCGGATCGGCAGGGCCTGCCGACTTCCTCAACAAGGCAACCCGCGTGCTGGTGGTCGTGTTCATGATCACCTCGCTCACCCTGGGCTTTTCCACGCTGAAGAAGCCCAGCCAGAGCATCATGCAGAAGGCCGCCACCTCGGCCCCCGCCGCCCCCGCGAAGAGCGCGCCGGCCGGCGTCCCCCAGCAGGCGGCCCCGGCGGTCCCCCTTCCGGCTGCCGCGCCTTCGGCGCCGTCTGCGGCCCCGGCAGCCCCGGCGACGAAATAGCCCGGCTGAAGTTCGCTTTCCCCACAAACACGCATGCCCCGGGAAACCGGGGCATGCTGCCGTCTTCAAACCGCCCTGCCTGAACGTCCAGGCCCTTTACACGCTCTCGGTCTGCGCCTCCACGAGGCTGCCGCCGAAATACTTCTCCCGGAGCCTGGGCTTTTCGATCTTGCCCGTGGGGTTGCGCGGGACCTTGTCGAAGATGATTTTCCGCGGCCGCTTGTAGCGTGGCAGTGCGGTGCAGAACCTGGCTATCTCGTCTTCGGGGCAGGAGACGCCGGGCTTCAGCTCCACGATGGCCACGGCGATCTCCCCCAGGCGATGGTCGGGCATGCCGATCACGGCCACGTCCTTGACGGCGTCGTGCGTGCGGAGGAAGTCTTCGATCTGCACCGGGTAGAGGTTCTCGCCGCCGGTGATGATCACGTCCTTCTTGCGGTCCACCAGGAAGACGAACCCGTCGGCGTCCATCCGGGCCATGTCGCCCGTGGAGAGCCAGCCGTCCTTGAGCAGCTCGGCGGTGGCCTCTGGGTTGTTGAAGTAGCGCTTCATGACCCCCGCCCCCCTGACGCACAGCTCGCCCACCTCCCCCTGCTTCACCGGCTCGCCGTTTTCGTCCACGATCTTGAGCTCCCAGCCGTAGCCGGCCTTTCCGATGGCGCCCACCTTGTGGATGTTCTCGACGCCCAGGTGGACGCAGCCGGGGCCGATGGACTCGGACAGGCCGTAGTTGGTGTCGTACTCGTGGCCGGGGAAACGGGCTTTCCAGCGCCTGATCAGGCTGGGCGGGACCGGCTGGGCGCCGATGTGCATGAGCCGCCACTGATCGAGCCGGTAATCCCCGAGCCGGATCTCCCCGCGGTCGATGGCGTCCAGGATGTCCTGCGCCCAGGGCACGAGCAGCCAGACGATGGTGACCCCTTCCTCGGACACGGCCTTGAATATCCACTCGGGCTTCACGCCGCGCAGGAGAACGGCCCTGCTGCCGGCCAGGAAAGAGCCGAACCAGTGCATCTTCGCGCCCGTGTGGTAGAGCGGCGGTATGCAGAGGAAGTTGTCCTTTCGCGTCTGCCCGTGGTGGTCCTTTTCCACCTCGCAGGAGAACACCAGGGCGCGGTGGCCGTGGAGGATGGCCTTGGGGAAGCCCGTGGTGCCGGACGAGAAATAGATGGCCGCGTCGTCGTCGTCGGTGAGCGCCACGTTCGGGGCCGAGGAGGAGCAGCACGCGGTGAGGGCGTAATAGTTTTCGGCAAACGCCGGGCAGTCCTGCCCCAGGAACAGCCGTATCTTCACCCTGGGGATCCGGTCGCGGATCGCCTCGATCCGCCCGGTGAATTCCGGCCCGAAGATCAGCACGTCGCACTCCGCCAGGTCGAGGCAGTACTTGATCTCGTCCTCGGTGTAGCGATAGTTCAGGGGCACCGCCAGGGCGCCGGTCTTCAGGATGCCGAAGTAGATCGGGAGCCACTCCAGGCAGTTCATGAGCAGGATCCCGACCTTGTGGCCCTTCTCCAGGCCCCTGCCGAGGAGGAAGTTGGCCAGGCGGTTGGCCTTGTCGTCGAACTCCCGCCAGGTCATCTCCCGGCGGTACCTCTTTTCGGGGTCGGTCTCCACGAGCTCGTAATCCTTCCAGCTCGCGGCAATTTCATTGATTTCAGGATTGATTTCAACCAGGCTTATGTCGTCGCCGTACAGGTCCGCGTTGCGGGCCAGAATCTCCGTGATGGGCATTTCCCCGTCTCCTGCACTGTTATTGAGCTGTCCTGCTCCGGTGTCGGGAGGAAATCCTAGCACGTTCCGGCACCCATTTCAAAAGCCATCTTGCAGGGGCACGAGGCCACGATTCAGGGGTCAGGCTTCGAGACGGGCCCTTTAGGGTGACCCGCGCGTCGCAAAGCATGTCCTCGAACGGGTCAGGGACCATGCCCGGCGCGGCCTATGAGCCCTTTTCTTTCCACTCCTTGTAGCCGATGCCCGCGGCCACGACCACGATGAGGCTCCCCATGAACAGGCTGAACTGATCTTCCCGCCACACCCCGTAGGCGAGGTCGGAAACCCCCAGGACGACGAAGAGGATGAGCGCGATGTGTCTTCCCTTCATACGAGTATTTATCCACTGCCCCGGGGCAGAGTCAATGCCCTTTAAATGTACAGGTTGGAATCTGATATTACAAATTACTCATAAGAGAAAATTTGATATTGTAGATTCTTAATTAGTAAGACAAAGAAAGGGCCAGAGTGCATTCCCCTTTTTTTATATGAATCCACATTTTATAGCTAATAGCACATAGTCGCGCGATTTGGCGGTATAGTAATTGTTGGGCTAAACTGTTACGACAGTCTGCGGTCTTTGTGCCTTTTTAGTGTCTGTGCAATAATAGCGAGTATAAGGAATAGTGATCTTTTAATCATCGACTAAACAACAATGTAAAAGGGGGAATTATGAGCAGGTGTTTGTGGCTGTTGGGATTATTGGGATTTTTGTTCTGTGGTACCGTGCAGGCAGCCGATATGAAGGTGGCACCGGTTAAGTCACAAGATCAGCAGGTGGCCGATACGATGGGGCAGCTCGGATTCAAAGTGAAGTCGGTACAGCGTATGGGTGATGGCGTCTGGGAAGTACGCGTTGATGGCTTTGATGGCAGCCGTGCAAGCGGGGCATTTCGTGGTGCCATCGTTGCTCCCGCAGCGAACATTGGAGGAGCAAGCAGATCTAAGGCAGTGCATGACGGGGTAACTGCGGGTCGTGGTGGCGCACTGGGCCCGCGTGGTACTTCGGCAAAGAGCGACCAGGACGGTAGTGCTACCGGAGGCGGAACCGGCGGCGGGACAGAGGGAAGTAGCGGCGGCGGTCGCGACGGCGGGCCGTTGCCCGGCAGCGATAACAATGAGGGCGGATCTGCCACCGGCGGCGGACATGACGGCGGGCCGGATCAGGGCACCAATCCACGTGGCCAGGCATCGACGCTGCGGGTTTCAGTGGCAGCAGACGGCAAGATGGTTGTAGATAAGGCCAGTTTACGTCAGGCTGGCTTTGTCAATTCCGTCGGCGTAACGTCAAATGGCCGGGTGACTTTCCGCTAGTGTTTTGTCCCATACATACATTGAAGAAAATGGGGACAGGAACTGATCCAGGACATAGATAACAGCATAAAGCATTGTCCAACTAATCATTCCACGCGACCGCTTAAAGCGGCGCGTGGATTTTTGCGTTAAGATATCCTAGATCTATCTGGATGTATTCCTATAAACCCAGCGGTTTCGATCATGGCACGGTATCATCACTTTCAATTACCTTGAAAAGGCGGTAGTGGTCATACAGCATTGAACCCTGTCACTTCTCCTTGTAAGACCAGATCTCAGCCCATACCCTTTAAAGCTTTGACTTCTTCCCGGTCATGCTTTCGATGTCCACCCTGAACACGGTTATCTTCCCCAGGCCGGACTCCTCGAGCGTGCCCCCTTCATCGCCGTACTGCTTCATGATGATCTCCAGGGCCTGTCTCTTCGCCGCGGGTTCCTCCACGAAGCACGCCCGGCCTTCGCCCGTCACGCTCCGGTATCTCATGGAAAAGTTGCAGGGCGAGTCCCCCCTGACCACCTCGGCGTCGGCCTCGAACTCGAAGCACACCCGGTTGTTCCTCCTGAGGACGTCGATCTTCCGCCCTTCGCCCGCCCCGTGGAAGTAGAGGCTGCTCCCGTCGTACCCGAAGCACAGGGGCACGATGTAGGCTACGCCGTCGTCGCACAGGCCGAGCCTGCACACGAGCGACCGCATGATGATGGAGTCGATGGCCTCCCGATCGGTGATCTCCTTGTCCCTTCTTCTCATGGCGCTCCTTTCTCCAGCCTGTCAGATGCCGGACCCCGGTCCGCAGGCGTCATCGTCCTCTTCCCCGCCGCCCGGAAGGAACATGACGCACTCCGAGGTCCTCCCGTTGATTTTGATGACCATGGGCTCCTCGAGCCTCACCTGCTTGAGGAACGCCGTTTCGCCCACCACGGGCAGCGCGCCGAGCAGGCCCCAGTCGAGGAAGTCCGACGACCCCTCGGTGACGGTCACATAGGGAATGCCCAGCGAGGTGATGTTCTGGAAGAAGTGGGACCCCTGCGAGGCGTCGGCCTTGAGCAGGGCGTCCCTGAGCTCCACCATGGCCCCCACCCCCGAGATGTGCCTCCACTGGACCGGGATGCCCAGGAACCGGTCGAGCGACCCCCACCTCCCGGGGCCGATGAGCAGGTAGGGGCGCTTCTCCTTCAGGAGGGTTGCGTTGACCCTGCCCACCTCGTCGGCGATCTCCACCGTGGACTCGATCTTGAAGTCCCCGGGCTTGACGAAGACGATGTCCCTGATGTCCTGCCTTTTGCCGTTGCCCAGGGCCGTGCCCGAGGAGCAGAAGGCGCCCGAGCGGTCCCTGGGGGTGATCTCCACCTCGTAGCGGTTGTCGTTGGCCGCCATGGGCCTGAGCTGGAGGAGGAAGAACTCGCACTCTGCGGGCCTCTGGGCGAAGAGGTTCACGGCGAACTCCATCTCCACGGGGCACCCCATCTTTTTCCTGCCGGTCTCCAGCAGGTCGGCCAGGAGCCCGGGCAGGGGGAGCTGCCGGTGCTTGAGGATCCTCGCGAAGGTGACGATTTTGCCGCCCGGGCCCTCGCCCGTGTCCCGGATCCTGTGCTCCTCGTGGTCGTACGTGCTCGCCAGCGCCGTGACCGGGTACTCGCCCCGGGCGTCGTAGACGTCCCGCTTCTCCAGGCGGGGGAAGTCCTCCAGGCACACGCCGTCCTGCATCCTGTCCAGGGGCAGGGCGTAGAAGAAGCGCTGGGAGTTCTCGAGCATGTCCTCCACCTTGGAAAACTGGGGCAGCACCTCGGGGTACTTCGGGGAGAACCGCAGGGACTTCCCGCCCTCCACCACGGTCTTGCCGAAGCCCAGGGCCATCTGCACCACGCCTTCCCCGGGCTTCATCATCTCCACGGGGTAGAAGTTGTGCGACTGGGCCACCCCGGAGATGGCAGGGTAGAACCATCCCCCGTACGCGTCCCCGGCGAGCTGCTGGATCACCACGGCCATGGCCTCTTCCTGGGGCTGGCCCGCGACGGTCCGGGAAAACGCCTTGGGGCTTTCGAACCAGGTGGAGGCGTACACGAGCTTCACCGCGATGACGAGCTGCTCCATGCGCACGCGCAGATCGGGGTGGTTGTTGGGGATCATGCAGGTCTGGTAGAGGCCGGCGTAGGGCTTGAACTGGGCGTCCTCCAGGAGGCTCGACGACCGCACCGAGAGGGGGTAGTGCACCTGCCGGAGATAGGCCATGAGGTCCTTGATCACGTCCCCCTGCATCTCCCCCTTCAGGAAGGCCCGGGTCACCTCTTCGTCCGTGGCGTTCTCCGTGGCGAAGCGCTTCAGGCCGTTCCTTTCCACGAAGGCCTGGAAGGCGTCGGTGCCCAGCACCACGGTCTGGGGGATCCTGATGGAGACGGCTGGATACTTCTGGTGCAGGGAGATGTCCCCGTTCAAAACGGAGGACATGAACGCCAGTCCCCGGGCCTTGCCGCCCAGCGAGCCCTGGCCGATCTTGGCGAAGTCCAGGAGCTCGACGTCGAATTCCCTCCGGTTGAAGCTCGTCACCACGCCTTTCTGCCGCCACGTGCGCACGAGGCGGATGAGCGTGATGAGGTGGCTCCTCAAGGCGTCCAGGGTGGCGAACGAATCGGGGCCGATCTCCCTGAGCGTGGAGGCGAGCTCGATCTCCGAGCGCATCATGACCCAGGTGGCCAGGTGCTTGCGGGCGACGTGCAGGCGGAGCGACTCGTCGGGCACCTCTGCGAGCTTTTCCTCCAGCTCCCTGAGCTTCGTGGCCCTGCCCACCTCGGTGCCGTCGGGCAGGCGGAAGACGAAATCCCCGAAGCCCAGCTCGGCCAGGAAAAAGGCGTGGATCTCCGCCAGGAGGTCCGGGGAGTTCTTGTCGATGAAGCAGGCCGGGATCTTCTCCGCCTCGGCCGCGTTCTCCGGCTCGCTGCTCAGCAGGAGCAGGGGCAGGTACGGGTTTTCGCCCCTGGCCCGGGAGAGGAGCTCGACCCCCGCCCTGCCCTGGAGCCTGCCCGCCCGGGGAAAGCGCGTGTCCGAGATGATGCCCAGCAGGTAGGGCCGGTACCTCTCGTAGAGCCCGGAGGCCTCCTCCCAGGTCCGGGCGAGAATGATCTTGGGCCGGGTGCGCATGATGAGGAGCCGCTCTTCCTCGTTCACCCCGAGCTCGAGCACGGCCTGGATCTGCCTCACCACCTCCCGGTAGAAGATGGGCAGCATGGTCGAGTAGTAAGAGGGCGAGTCCTCGACGAAGATGATGACCCTCACCTGGCCGCGGGCCGTGTCGAAATCCACGTTCATCCGGTCTTCCGTGATCTTGACGATGGCCAGGAGCAGGTCCGCGTTGCCCGACCAGATAAAGACCTTGTCGATGCCCTCGAAGCAGAAGACCTCGCCCGAGGTCTGAAGCCCGCTCAGGCTGTGCGCCAGGAGGTACACGGGGAGCCGGGGGTTGCGCTTCCTGATCTCCCTGCCCAGGGAAAACGCATCCATGTCGTCGAGGTGGGGCATGGTGACGACGAGGTCGAACCTGCCCGCTTCCAGCAGGTCGAGCGCGTGCAGGGCCGACGAGGTGCGCGTTACCCTCGGCGGCTGCGAGAGGTTCATGCCGCTGTATTCGTTGATGATCCGGGAAGCCAGCGTGACGTCCTCCTCGATGAGGAAGGCGTCGTAGGGGCTCGACACCAGGAGGATCTCGCGGACCTTGTACGCCATCAGCTCCAGGAAGAGCTTGAAGTTCAGGTGATACCTGGTCGAAAGCTCGCGGTCCTTCAGCTCCATGCACCCCCCTCTCCGGCGTTCCATCAAACTACGGCGCTGCCGGAGAAAAATCAAGCGCGGGCAGACCGGGTGAGCCGCCCGCCCGCTGTCGCCCCCGGGAGCCCCCCCCGGCCGGAGATGTCGCGGCAGCCCCGGGGGTGAGGGGCTGCCGCCTGGAATACCGGGGGAACCCTGTTCTGTCGTCTCAGACCACGCCCTGGGCCATCATGGCGTCCGCGACCTTCACGAAGCCGGCGATGTTCGCGCCGTTGACGTAGTTGCCGGGGGTGCCGTAGGTGCCCGCCGCTTCGACGCAGGCGCCGTGGATGCTCTTCATGATCATCCTCAGGCGGTTGTCCACCTCTTCCCTCGTCCAGGAGAGCCGCATGCTGTTCTGGGTCATCTCCAGGCCGGACACCGACACGCCGCCCGCGTTGGCCGCCTTGCCGGGGCCGTAGAGGAGCTTGTGGTCGATGAAGAGGTCCACGCCGTCGGGGGTGGTGGGCATGTTGGCGCCCTCGGAGATCACGTAGACGCCGTTGCGCACGAGGTTGGCGGCATCCTTGCCGTTGATCTCGTTCTGGGTCGCGCTGGGGAACGCGCAGTGGGCCTTGTGGTTCCACAGGGGGTTGAAGTCCGCGGCCGGGTCGATCTCGAAATAGACCGCTTCTTTGTACTTGTCCGCGTACTCCCTGATGCGGCCCCTTCTCACGTTCTTGAGCTCCTTGACGTAGGCGAGCTTGTCGCGGTCCACGCCCTTGTCGTCGAAGATGTAGCCGTTGGAGTCCGAGAAGGTCACCACCTTGCCGCCCAGGTCGAGGATCTTCTCCGCGGTGAACTGGGCCACGTTCCCGGAGCCGGACACCAGGCAGAGCTTGCCTTCGAGGGTCTCGCCCCTGGTGGAAAGCATCTCGGACGCGAAGTACACCGCGCCGTAGCCCGTGGCCTCCGGCCTGATGAGGCTGCCGCCCCACTTGAGGCCCTTGCCGGTGAGCACGCCGGTGAACTCGTTGACGATCTTCTTGTACTGCCCGAAGAGGTAGCCGATCTCCCGGGCGCCCACGCCGATGTCGCCGGCGGGCACGTCCGTGTCCGGCCCGAGGTAGCGGTAGATCTCGTTCATGAAGCTGTGGCAGAAGCGCATGACCTCGCGGTCGGACTTGCCCTTGGGGTCGAAGTTCGACCCGCCCTTGCCGCCGCCCATGGGCAGGGTGGTGAGCGCGTTCTTGTAGACCTGCTCGAAGGCCAGGAACTTCAGGATGCTCAGGTTCACCGAGGGGTGGAACCGGAAGCCGCCCTTGAAGGGGCCGATGGCGCTGCTCATCTGGATCCGGTAGCCCCGGTTGATCTGGACCTTGCCCTGGTCGTCGACCCAGGGGACCCTGAACATGATCACGCGCTCGGGCTCGACCATCCTCTCGAGTATCCTTTCCTCCCGGTACTCGGGGTGCCTGTCGAGAACGGGCTTGACCGATTTGACGACCTCCGACACCGCCTGGATGAACTCCCTCTCGCCGGGGTTGCATTCCTCGCATCTCCTGATGAACTCTTCCATCTGGTGCATCCTCCTTTTTGCGGTCTGCGCATCACTTCACGCCGTCTTCCCGACGGCGTCGCCGGGCGGGCATTCGCCCGTTTCCCCACCGGGAGGTCCCCAAGGGCGCACCTGTGGCGCAGCTGTCCCGGGGGCTTCCGCCTGCCGCATGAGAAACTCGCAACGTGGGGTGCCCGGTTCACCCGCCCCGTCTGGAACGGGCGGACCGGGCGGTGCAGGATGAGTGTCTACCAGTATCTGTCGGACGCCATGTGTCTCGTACCTAGATCCCCAGGTACG
>JAKLDU010000038.1 GCA_022703355.1 Deltaproteobacteria bacterium
GAGTCGTTCTGGAAGGCCTACCGGGAGCAGACGCGCCACATCGTCAAAAGATGCGTCGAACTCTACGAAAAGTCCGAGTCCGTCCGGGCGAGGTTCGGCCCCACGCCCTACCTGTCCTGCCTGGTGAAGGGCTGCGCCGAGAAGGGGCTCGACATCACCGAAGGCGGGGCGGAGCTCTCCTTCGTCACCATCGAGGCGGTGACCTTCGCCAGCACCGTGGACAGCCTGCTGGCCATCAAGCACCTGGTGTACGACCAGAAGGACTGCTCGCTCGAGACCCTCGTGAAGGCCCTGAAGGCCAACTGGGAGGGCTTCGGGACCCTCCGGGCGAAGGCGGTGTACCGGGCCCCCAAGTACGGCCGGGACGACGACGGGGCCGACCGGATGGCGGCCTCGGTGATGCGGCTCTGGTGCGACGAGGTGTGGAAGTACCGGACGAAGTCCACGAACCGGCAGTTCAGGCCGGGCATGCTGTCCTGGAACTACTGGGTGGCCGACGGGTTCATCCTGCCCGCGAGCCCCGACGGCCGGCCCGGGGGCAGGTTCCTGTCGAACGCCATCTGCCCGGTGAGCGGCGCCGACATCAACGGCCCCACCGCGAACATGAACTCCGTGGGCAAGGCCCTGGGCGGCAAGGTCAGGGAGGGCATGGGCGACTGGAGGGAGTACCTCAACCCCCTGCCCAACGGGGCGAGCCACACCATCTCCTTCAGCCCCTCGATGATGAGGAGCCCGGAGCAGCGGGAAAAGTTCAAGGCCTTCCTGAAGGGGGCCGTCGAGAACGGCGGCACGTCGCTCCAGGTGAACGTGCTCGACCCGGAGACCCTCCGGGACGCCCAGGAGCGGCCCGAGGAGTACCGCTCGCTGCTCGTGCGCATCACGGGCTACAACGCCTACTTCACGGCCATCGGCCACGAGCTCCAGGAAGAGGTGATCGCGAGGATCTGCCATGAGTCGTTCTGAGACCGACGCCGCAAAAGGCAAGGGCCCGGCCTTTCCCCGGGGCACCATCCTCAGGGTGCAGCGCATGTCCACCGAGGACGGCCCGGGCATCAGGAGCACGGTCTTCTTCAAGGGCTGCCCGCTCAACTGCGCGTGGTGCCACAACCCCGAGAGCATCTCGCCTTCCCCCGAAGTCCACTGGGTGCAAAGCCGGTGCGTGGGATGCCTGGCCTGCGTGGGGGCCTGCCCCGAGCAGGCGCTCAGCGCCGGGGCGGGCGGGATCGCCATCGACCGGGGCAGGTGCACGGGCTGCCTGGCCTGCGCCGAGGCCTGCCCGTCGACGGCCATGGAGGCCTACGGCCGCGTCCGCACCGTGGACGACGTGGTGCGGGAGGTGCTCAAGGACAGGGTCTACTACGAGAAGTCCGGCGGCGGCGTGACGCTCTCGGGCGGCGAGCCCACCTGCCAGGACGTCTACGCGAAAGCCCTTCTCAGGGAGCTCAAGGAGCAGGGCATCCACACGGCGCTGGACACCTGCGGCCAGTGCCGGTGGGAAACCCTCGAGGGGCTGCTCCCCTACGCGGACCTCGTGCTCTTCGACATCAAGGCCATCGCCCCGGAACCCCACCGGGAATACACCGGGGCCACGAGCACCCTCATCCTGGAGAACGCCCTCAAGCTCGGGGAGTTCATGGAAAAGTTCCACGCGCCCACTGAGCTCTGGGTCCGCACGCCGGTCATCCCCGGCCGCACCGCTGACCCCGCGAACGTGCGCGCCATCGCCACCTTCATCAGGGAGACGCTGTTCGAGAAGGTGGCGAGGTGGGACCTGTGCGCCTTCAACAACCTGTGCACGCACAAGTACGAGGGCCTGGGGAGACAGTGGGCGCTCAGGGACCTGCCGCTTCTCACCGGGGAGGACATGGAGAAGCTCGTGGCCATCGGGCGCAGGGTGCTCGAAACGCCCGGGGTGGTGCACGCCTCGGGCCCGCTGCGCACGGCCGGGGCCGCGGACGGCAGGGCGAAGTTCGGCATCATCGACGGGGGCAGGCGGTAGGCCGCTCCAGGGAGGAGCCATGGCGAGGTTGAGGGAGATGCTCACGAGTTTCGACGAGAAGGACCTCGGGGAGTTCGAGCCCGAGGCGAAGGTGGGGCTCGTCGCCACGGTGAACCCCGAGGGGCTCCCCCACGTCACCCTCATCACCGCGCTCCAGGCGAAGACGCCGGAGAAGCTTCTCTGGGGCCAGTTCACCGAGGGCCTGAGCAAGGAGCACGTCAGGAGCAACCCGAAGACGGGCTTCCTCATCATGACCAGGGACAGGAGCCTCTGGCGGGGCAAGGCCCTCTGGACCCACCAGGCCCGGACGGGCGAGGACTTCGTGATGTTCAACAGCAAGCCCATGTTCCGCTACAACGCCTACTGCGGCATCCACACGGTGCACTATTTGGACCTGGTGGGCACCTGGGGCCGCGAGGCCCTGCCCATGGGCAGGATCGCGCTGTCAACGCTGCTCACGAAGATGGCGAAGTCCCGCGCCCGGGCCGACCGGCCGGGCCGGGTCCTGAAGGTCTGGGCGGAAGGCCTGTTCAACCGCATGGACGCCCTGAAGTTCCTCTCGTACGTGGACGGGGACGGCTACCCGGTCATCGTGCCCCTCATCCCGTGCCAGGCGCCCGACTCCACCCGGCTCGTCTTTTCCCCGCACGCCTACCGGCGCGAGCTCGACAGCCTGAAGCCCGGCATGACCGCAGCGGTGTTCGGCCTCACCCTCGACATGGAGGACGTCCTCGTCAGGGGCGTGTTCAAGGGGTTCGAGAGGCACCGGGGGGCGAAGCTCGGGGTCATCGACCTCACCTGGGTGTACAACTCCATGCCGCCCATCCCCGGCCAGATTTACCCGGAAACGGACCTCAGGCCGGTGACGGATTTCCCGGAGGGGGCTCGGGCAGGGGGGAGCCGGACAGGGTGAAGCCGGAGGATGACCTTGAGCCGGTAGTGGCTTTCCAGAAGGCCCGGCACGCCGCGCCCAAGGGAAAAGCGCAGCACGCTCGACATACCCTCCCGGGCCCGGCCCGGGAAAGGAGATTTACGGAATGGGGATTCCTGCAGCGAAATCCGGCCCGGGTGCCGCATCGGAACGGTTCGCCCGCATCAGGGAAGCGCTCCTGGCGTCGCCCACCGTGCTCTGCCCCGAACGCTCGCACCTGATCACCGAGTACTTCCGGGTGCACGACGACCCGGGCGAACCCATGGCGCTCCGGAAGGCCCGGGCCTTCCGGCACCTGCTCCGGCACAAGTCCGTGAAGATCTTCGACGACGAGCTCATCGCGGGCAACGTGGGCTCGGCGCGAAAGTCCGTGCTCATCCAGCCCGAGCTCGCCGGCGTGTTCATGTGCGAGGAGATCCTGTGGATCGGGGGGAGAAAGACCACGCCCCTTGCCATCCCGTGGGTCGAGCGCATAAAGCTCCTCTCCCGGGACCTGCCCTACTGGCTCTTCCGGAACCTGCTCCTGCGCGCCTTCCGCGGCCGCAGGCTCCACATGCTCCGCTTCGCCCGGGAGCAGCTTCGCGCCACGGCCTACCTGGTCAACGAAACCGGGGGCATCGGCCACTTCCTGCCCAACTACGAACGGATGATCGGGCAGGGGATCAGGGGCTACCTGGAGGACATGGGCGGCAAGGGGGAAACCCTGCACCGGGCGGCCCGCATTGCCTGCGAGGGGGTCTCCGAGTACGCCCTGCGGCTTTCCCTGGAGGCCTCGCGCCTGGCCGCCGAGGAAAAGGACCCGGCCCGGGCGGGGGAGCTCGCCAAGATGGCCCGGATCTGCGCCAGGGTGCCCATGGAGCCTGCGGAGACCTTTCACGAGGCGTGCCAGTCCCTGTGGCTCACCCATCTGGCGGTGTGCCTCGAAGGGCTCAACTCCGCCGTGTCCTTCGGCAGGATCGACCAGTACCTCTTCCCCTATTACCAGAGGGACCTCGCCTCCGGGCGCATCACCAGGGAGGAGGCCCTCGACATCCTGCTGAGCTTCTCCGCCAAGACCACGGAGCACCTCTTCCTGCTCTCGGGCCGGGCGAGCGAGTACCACGGCGGCTACCTCGTGGCCCAGGCGGCCACGGTGGGGGGCACTGACCGGGACGGGAACGACGCCGTGAACGACCTCACCTACCTCTTCCTCGACGTCATGGAGCAGGCCGGCCTGCGCGACCCCAACTACATGGCCCGGATCCACCGCGGATCGCCCCGGGAGTACGTGCAGCGGGCGGTGGGCGTGGCCATGCAGGGAAAGGGCGTGCCCGGGCTGTTCTGCGACGAGGCCGTCGCCGCCTCCCTCGAGGCCCACGGCTGCACCGAACGCGAGGCGCGGGACTACGGGGTCGTGGGCTGCGTGGAGCCCACCCTGCCGGGAAGGAGCTTCTGCTCCACCGACGCCGCCCTCCTGAACCTGCCCCTGTGCCTGGTCCTGGCCCTCAACGGCGGCAGGCGCTTCGGGTCGAGGTTCCGGCTCGGCGCGAAAACCCGGCCCGCCCCGGGGTTCACCTCCATGGACGACGTGGTCGCGGCGTTCGCAGCCCAGGTGGGGTTCATGGCGGCACGCCTCATCGGTGACCTCAGGATCATCGAGGAGGGCAACCGTGACTTCCACCCCACGCCGTTTTCCTCCCTGCTCGTGGACGGGTGCGTCGAGAAGGCCCGGGACGTGACCGAAGGCGGGGCGCTCACCAACTCCAGCGGCGTCCAGGGCGTGGGGGTCGCCGACGTGGCTGACTCGCTGGCAGCCCTGCACGAGGTGGTGTTCTCGAAGAGGGAGCACAGCCTGGCCGAGGTGGTGGCCGCCCTCAAGGGTGATTTCCGGGAGGCGCCCGCCCTGCGCGCCCGCCTCCTGAGGGCCCCCAAGTTCGGGAACGACCACGCCCTGCCGGACAGCTACGCGGCGATGGTGGTGCGCATCTTCCACGATGCCCTCTCCGGCCGCAGGAACACCCGGGGCGGGCCCTACATCCCGGGCTTCTACTCGTCCACCTGCCACGTGGGGTTCGGCGGCAGGACCGAGGCCCTGCCCAGCGGCAGGAGAAAGGGCGAGCCCTTCGCGGCGAGCCTCGGGTGCTGCAACGGCCGCGACACGCTCGGCCCCACCGCCCTGCTCAACTCCGTGGCGAAGGTCGACCCGGCGCTCTCGCCCAACGGCTACGCCCTGAACCTGCGCTTCGACGCCTCCGCCCTCAAAGGGGAAAAGGCCCTGGACACCCTGACCGCGCTGGTGGAAGGGTTCTTCGCCTCCGGGGGCATGGAGGTCCAGCTCAACGTCGTCGATCCGGAGACGCTCATCGAGGCGAGGGACCACCCGGGGAGGCACCCGGGCATCGTGGTGCGGGTGGCGGGGTACTGCGCCTTCTTCGACGATCTGCCGCTCACGGTCAAGAACGAGATCATCGAGCGGACGAGGATCGAGCTTTCCTGAGCCTGCAGGCCGCTTCCACCGGGCACCGCCTGGCGGGACGCTTCCCGCTGTCCCGGGTGCCCTGTTTTTCCCCTCCCCCTGGTGGCGCCTTGCACGTGCGCAGGAGAAAAGCATTTACAAGCCCGGGCAAAGAATCATAGAACAGGAACGGGGGGATAAGTCCATGCAGGCGGAGATCATCTACGGAAAGAACCCGGTCATCGAAGCCCTCGCGGCGGGGAGGCGGACCGTCTACGAGATCATGACCGCCCGGCAGAGCCTCGACGACATCGCGGGCTACGCCGGGAAAACCCCGGTCCAGACCCTGTCCCGGAAGGAGCTCGACAAGATCGCCCGGACCGAGCACCACCAGGGCATCATCGCCAAGGTCTCCCCCTACGGCTACGTCCCCCTGGGGGACATCGCCCAGAAAAGGGCGGCGGTGCTCCTGGATTCCGTGGAAGACCCCCAGAACACGGGCTCCATCATCCGCACCGCGTTTGCCCTGGCGGACGCGGGGATCGTCATCCCCGAAGACCGCGCGGCCCAGATCACCCCGGCGGTGGTCAAGGCCTCGGCCGGCGCAGCCGAGCATGCGGCAATCGCCCGGGTGAAGAACCTGAGGAGCGCCTGCCAGGAACTCAAGAAGCACGGCTACTGGATCATCGGCCTCGACGCCCGGGGCGACGTCCCCATCACCGGGGTGCCCGCCTACGAAAAGGTCGCCCTGCTCCTGGGCGGGGAAGACAGCGGCGTCCGCTACGGGCTGGAAAAAGAGGCCGACCTCATGGTGAGCATCCCCATGAGGGGCTCGTTCAATTCCCTGAACGTCTCGCAGAGCGCAGCCATCGCCCTCTACGAGCTCATGGCCAGGACGGCGCCCGGCGGGGAGCGCGCCTGAGCGCACCGGCCGGGAAAGGGGTCACATGGCAGGAAAGGAACCTACGCACGAGATCATGGCGGAAGTCCGCTGCCTGGAGTTTTCCCGCAACGGCGTTTCCCGGGAAGCCCGGGTGGTGTGCACCGAGGAGATCGTGGTCATCAACCTGAACGGCCGGCCCATCGCCACCCAGGTCGCCACCCCCACGGAGCTCCGGGAGCTCGGGGCGGGCTTCATCGTCAGCCAGGGCATGGCGCGCTCCATCGACAGCGTCCGCGTGGAGGGCCTCACCGTCAACGTGGAGGCGTCGAAGGGGCTCGCCTCCATCTCCACCTTCATCGAGTCGAGCGGGGGCCCGGCGAGCGGCACCCTCCTGCGCCGGGTGGAGAGCGACCTTGTCATCACCCCGGACGACGTCTTCACCGTCATAGGAGCCATCGTGTCCGACCTCTGGGAGAAGACCGGGGGGGCGCACTGCTCGGTCCTTTTCTCCGAAGGCGGGATCCTGGCGAAGAGCTCGGATGTGGGCAGGCACAACACCGTGGACAAGGTCATCGGGCACGCCGTGCTCTCGGGCGTCGACCTCTCGCGGTGCGTGCTCGGGTGCACCGGCCGGCAGCCCCTGGGCATGATCACCAAGGCGGCCAACGCGGGCATCCCCATCGTGGTGAGCAAGGCCGCCACCACCACCCGCGGGATCGAGCAGGCCGAGAGGGCGGGCATCACCCTCGTGTGCCGCGTCAAGGGGGAGGGCTTCACGGTGTACACCCACCCGCAGCGCGTCGCGGGGCTCGGATAAGAGGTTTCAGAGAAGGGGCGATGCGTTCCGGGAGGGGAACAGCGCATGAGGTACTCCATCGAGGAACTGGAGAAGGCCATCGCGGAGGGAAAGGTGAGCGGGTGCATAGCCTGCTTCGGAGCGGGCCTGCAGGAGCCCGGGGTGTACTTTCTCGACGGGCAGACCGAGCAGGTGCGGCGAGCGGCAAAAGAGAACCGCGTCTCCCTGCGGGAGATGCAGACGGTCATCCTCAAAGGCTCGGGGTTGAGCTATGCGGCCATCGACAGCTTCCTCAGAACCCTGGAAGACTGACGGGAAGGACGGGAAGCAGCGGCAGGCACCCTGCGGGTTCGGGGCGCCCTTCGATTCCGGCCCGGGAAACTTCCCTGCCTTTCTTCGCCGCGTTCGGAAAAGGCTCATGCTCCCCCGGTATTTTCACGATACCGTACTGTAAAATATATCGACAGCCATCTTCCGGTCTGATAAGAGGTATGCGAGTGGTCCCGTTATGGCGATGATCATCTTTTCGATCACGGCTCTGATCAGCTTTTTCGGCGGCATGGTGATCCTTGCCAGGAGCGGGGCGAGGTACGGGCGCACCATGGCGGCCGGCCTCCTGTTCCTGTCCCTCATGGAGGTTTTGTACCTGGCCTTCGCCCTCACCGGCTCCCTCGCTGTTCTCCTGCTCGCGTCCCTCTTCGAGATATCGTGCACCTCGGCCTTCCTCCTGTCCGTCACCTCCATGGAGTCGAGGCTTGCAAAAAACACCGCCCTCGTCCGGGGCGAGCGCTCTTTCCTCTTCCTTGCCTGCGCCGCGTACGCCCTGGTCGCCGCCTTCTTACCCGGCTCCGCCTTCTCCCTGCCCGAAGGCGGGGGCATTCACCTGGGCTGGGTCATGAAGGTGCAGTCCGTGGGCCTGCTCGTCACCACGGTGGGTTTCATGTGGATCCTCGAGAACATCTTCCGCTCGAGCACCGAGGACCAGAAGCGCGTCCTGAAGTACCCCGCCCTGGGCATCCTGGCCCTGGGGGCGGGATTCACGCTCATGGCCGTGCACCGCCTGAGCACCCTGAGGATTGGCGGGGAGGTCCTGCTCCTCGTCTCCCTGATCTTCCTCGTGGGCATCGTCTTCGTCATCTTTTTCTCCATCCGGTTCAAGCTCTTCGAGATGGACGTGTTCGTCTCCCGCTACGTGGTCTACCACTCCGCGACCTTCCTCATCATCGGCGCCTATCTCCTGGGCATGGGCCTGCTCGTCCTGGGGGTCCAGAAGCTCGGGCTCGAGCTCCCCTTTGTGGCCATGGGGTTCCTGGTGTTCGTGATCCTCTTCCTGCTGGCCTTTCTCATGGTCTCCCGGGAGGCCAAGGCCCGGCTGAAATTTTTCATCAACACCCACTTCTTCGCCAACAAGTACGACTACCGCAAGGAGTGGGGCGAGCTCAGCGGCTACCTCTCCATCGCCTTCAACGAAAAGCAGATCACCCACGTGACCGCGCAGGTCATCCTGGACAGCATGTACATCAGCGAGCTGGGCATCTGGCTCAAGGACGGCAACGCGTTCCGCTGCGTGCACGGCATCCCCGTCTCGCTCATGCAGGAGCAGATCCCCGGCGACGAGCCCCTGGTCGACTACCTCGAGAAGAACCCCTACTTCCTTCGCAAGACCCCGCCCGCCCCGGGCGACGGCCCCTGGGAGGCCCTCACCCGCGACCGCCAGGCGTTCCTCCTGAAGCACCGGATCGAGCTCGCCGCCCCCATGCTGGCGGGAAACAGGCTCATGGGCTTCATCGCGGTGGGCACGGAGAACCCGGGCACCCCGTACGGCCGCGACGACATCGACCTCCTCACGGCCATCTCCTCCCAGGCGAGTGCGGCCCTCATGAGCGCCCGGTTCGCCCAGGAGCTCGCGGCGAACAAGGAGCTCGACGCCTTCAACCGCATGTCCTCCTACGTCCTGCACGACCTCAAGAACGCCGCGGGGAACCTCTCGCTCATCCTCGAGAACGCGCCCCACCACATGGACAACGAGGAGTTCCGGGCCGACATGCTCGAGACCATCTCCCAGACGCTCGGCCGCATCGACAAGGTCATGACGAGGCTGGGCGCCCCGCCCGCGAAGGGCGAGCCCTCCCGGGAGGCCACGCAGCTCGCGGGCCTCGTGGAGAACCTGCTCGGGAAGCTCTCGCCCCGCCTGAACGGCATCGCCGTCTCCCGGTCCATCGACCCGGGCCTGGTGGTGAGCACTGACCCCGACCTGCTCGAGCGGGCGCTGGAGAACCTCCTCATCAACGCCTCCGAGGCGGTCAGGGAAAACGGCGCCATCGCCGTCTCCGCCGGCAGGGAGGGGGGCAGGATAATCATAACGATCGAAGACAACGGCACGGGCATAACGGAGGACTTCATCCGGGACAGGCTGTTCAGGCCCTTCCAGACCACCAAAAAGGGGGGGACGGGCATCGGCCTGTGGCAGGTGAAGGGCATCGTGGACGGGCTGGGGGGTACCATAGGCGTCACCAGCTCGCTGGGCGAGGGCACGAGCTTCGTCATCCGCCTCCCGGCATGAGCGGGGGCCCGGGGCGTCAGCCGAAAGAAACGAGGAGCGCAGGATGGGCAAGACCCGGATACTGATCGTGGAAGATGAATCGAGCCTGGCGAAGCAGCTCAAGTGGGCCCTTTCGGACACGTACGCCGCGGCGGTGGCGACGAACGCCGGCGAGGCGCTGGCGGCCATGCGCGAAGAGCCGCCCGCGGCGGTCCTCCTGGACCTGGGCCTGCCGCCGGACCCCGACGGGGCCTCCGAGGGGATCCGCCTCCTCCGGGAGATCGTGTCCATGAAGCCCGGCGCCAAGGTGATCGTCATCACCGGGAACACCCTCAAGGACATCGCCGTGCAGGCGGTGAGCCTCGGGGCGTACGACTACCACCAGAAGCCCGTGAACATCGAGGAGCTCAAGATCGTGCTCAAGCGGGCCTGCTACCTCTCGGGGCTGGAGCAGCACGTCCAGGAGCTCGAGGAGGTTATCTGCGACAGGGACCAGTTCGGCGGGATGATCGCCGTCTCCCGGCCCATGATGGACCTCTTCGAGAAGGCGAAAAAGGTCGCCCGGACCGACTACCCCGTGCTCATCCAGGGCCAGAGCGGCACCGGCAAGGAGCGCCTCGCCCGGGCCATCCACCAGCTTTCCGACCGGGGCGAGAGGGCCTTCATCGTCGTGGACTGCGGGGCCATCCCGGAAAACCTGCTCGAAAGCGAGCTGTTCGGCCACGAAAAGGGCTCGTTCACCGGCGCCCACGCCCGGCAGATCGGCAAGCTCGAGCGGGCGCAGCGGGGCACCGTGGTGCTCGACGAGATCGGCGAGCTCCCGCTCATGCTCCAGGTCAAGCTCCTGCGGTTCCTCCAGGAGGGCACGATCGAGCGCATCGGCGGCCGGGAGCCCATCCACGTGGACGCCCGGGTGATCGCCATCACCAACGTGGACCTCGAGCAGGCCGTCAGGCAGGGCCGGTTCCGGGAGGACCTGTATTACCGGCTCAACGTCGTGCCCGTCATGGTCCCCCCCCTCAAGGACCGCGGCGAGGACGTCCCGGCCCTGGCGAAGTACTTCCTCGAGCTCTACTCCAAAGAGATCGGCCCGAAGTACAAGGGCTTCGGCAGGGGCGCCATGGACGCGATCCTCGGCTATGACTGGCCGGGCAACGTGCGCGAGATGCAGAACCGGATCAGGCGGGCCGTGGTCATGGCGGAGGGCGACTTCCTGGAGGCGGCCGACCTGGAGCTCGAGGAGAGGACGCCTGCGCCCGGCGGGGAAGGCAATGCGAAGACCCTCAGGCAGATCAGGGACGACGCCGAGGCCGCGGCAGTCATCCAGGCGCTCGCGCGCAACAGCTACAACATCACCCGGGCGGCCCAGGACCTCGACGTGAGCAGGCCCACGATGCACGACCTCATCAAGAAGCACGACATCCGGATGCTCAAATGAGGGGCGGCCGGGAAGGGTTCTGATAGATCCCGTCTCTGGAATATGGGGGCATTCTCCCTGGCATATCCGATTTTCGATGCGCTGCGTCGAGAATGATCCCGGACCCCTTGCCGCCTGTTTCTGAAAGCGGAACGCCTGGGGGAGCCAGAAGCTGCGTTGCTGGTGGGGGGAGGGTCAGGACCCCTGCTTGAGAATGGCGAGTAGGTCCTGCTTCATGGCCTTGACCTGCCCGCGTTTATCCTTGTACGTCTTTTCCAGATGATCGAACTTTTTCCCGAGGTCGGCAACCTGGCCCTCCAGGTTTTCGACCCGCCGGGCGAGCTCCGCGAGGCCGTTGTTCCTGGCATCCACGTCGGAAGAGATGCCTTCCATCAGGTCCAGGAGGTCGCTCACCTTTTTGGAGGTGTCAGGATCCATACACCTCTCTTTTTGCCTTCAGGCGTATGTGGGCAAGGGAGGAGTAGACCTTGTCCAGGGCGGTCTTGAGCTCCACGATCTCCTGCTCCAGGGGCTCGCGCTTCTGGTATTCCTCCTCGAGCTTCGATTCGAGGTCGAGGATCCTGGTGTTGCTGATGGTGAGGTCCCGCTCGAGAATGGAGACCTTGACGTCCATCCTGGCCTTTTCCTGGATCTCTTTGCTCACCTTCCCGAAGCGCTCCTCGAGCTCTTTCCGCCGCGAGGACTCCTCCTCGACGCTCTGCATCTTTTCTTCCAGGAGGCCCACCATGTTCTGGATGTAGAGGTCCGCGTCCTCGAGCTGCTCGTTGAGGAAGTCGATCTCCCGCTCCAGCAGGGTGCTGTCCAGGGTGCTCTTTTCCACGGCGGCCAGATTTTCCTTGAGCCGGGCGTTTTCCCGCGCGACCTCGCCCATGGAGGAGGCGCTCTTCTCCAGCTGCTGCTGGATCTCCTTGCGGTCGAAGAGCATCTGGGTGAAGTCGGAGCTCAGCTCCTTGATGGTCTCCACCGCCTTGGCGACGCTCTCGTTCTTTTTCGGGGCGGGCACGGCTGCGGGGGCCTTCGTGACCCCGGCCGCAACCTGCGCCTTCGCTTCGCCGGCGGGGGCTTCCCTGGGGGCTTCCACCGCCGGGGCCGCCTTGACGCTTTCTGCCTTCGCCACGGGGGCCGGCTCCGGCGCCCCCCCGGAAGCGGCCCGGGCCTTTTCCTCCTCCTGCGTCTTCAGGAGGACCGGGTCAACGTTCCACGGCCGGTTGGGCCGTTTTTTCTGGATTCGGGGCATCTTTTCCGCCACGCTGATGTCGAAACCGTCTTTCATGTGCGTATTCTCCTCAATCATTCCAGCTGTATGGGCAGCGGTCAGTAATTATAATGATTACAGAACCAACGATATGCCACAAGATTAACCACAAAACTCCCTAAAAGGCAATCGGCAGGTTGGGGTAAATTTCCCGGATGAAGGAGTTGATGTCGGCGGCGCCCCGGTTGGTGGGGGCGTACTGGTTGATGGGCATGCCCATGCTCGCCGCCTCGGCGATCTTCGTGTCCTGCCGGATGATGGTCTTCATGAGGTACCCGCTGTAGTGCTTCTCCAGGGCCTCCCTCGCCCGCAGGCAGATATTGTGGGAGGCGTTGAAGTGGTTCAGGAAGATGTAGATGTTGTCCAGCAGGAAGTCGAAGTCCTCCTCGATGGTGGTGAGCGTCTCGAAGAGGATCTTGAGGCCGTGGTAGGAGAGAAAGTCCGCCAGGACCGGGACGAAGAGCTCGTTGCTCGCGAGGATGCCGTTCAGGTTGAGCAGCCCGATGGAGGGCGAGGCGTCCATGACGACGATGTCGTAGTCGTCCTGGATGGAGGCGAGGCTCTTCCTCAGCCTGAGCTCGCGGGCATTCATGGAGGTGAGCGAGAGCTCCACGGGGGAGAGGTCGAGGCTCGCGGGGATGAGCTTCAGGTTGGGCATCTTGGTGTCGATGACCACGTCGGCGATCTCCGTGCGCTCGATGAGGACGTTGTAGAGGGTTGCCTCGAAGGCGCCGTGGTCGATGCCCAGGCACTGGGTGAGGTGGCCCTGGGGGTCGAGGTCGATCATGAGCACGTTCATGCCCAGCTGGGCGAGCCGGAAGGCGTAGAAGGCCGAGATGCTCGTCTTGCCCGTGCCGCCCTTGAAGTTCAGGAAGATCTGCCGGCGCCCGGCGGCCACGAGCGGGGGCCTGCCGAGGGCCTTGAGGTAGGCCGGGATCGCGTGGGGCTCGTAGACGCGCGTCCCGTCGTCCATCCGGGGCTCGGGCAGGGCGCCCTCGGACTCCATCTTCAGGAGCGCGGCCTTCGAGATGCCGAGCAGAGAGGCGAATTCCTTGGCCGTGTACCTCGGTGTCTCCATGCTATATCCTTTCCTTCATGAGCTCCCACCAGCCCTGCCATTTCGCGACGATCCACTCGAACTCGTCTTCCGAGGCGCTGCCCGGCTCGCCGAAATCCTCCCCGGTGAGGCGCCTGAGCGTCCGGATCGCCTGCATCCTGACCTCCGGCGAGCCGTCCTCGAGGGCTTTGACGGCCGAAGGGATCTCCCCCTTGCCCCCCCAGATGCCCACCAGCCGCAGGGCGTCCTTGCGCACGGCCTGCTCCGGGTCGTCCAGGGACATGCGAACCACTGGCGCGAGCGCGGAGCGGTCGTTGATCCAGAAGAGGTAGCTGATCACGCGCCTGCGCACGTAGGGGTCGCTGTCCTCGAGCCACGCGATCCCGTCGTTGAGGGCGAAGGCGCCCCGCCGGAACAGGTAGCGGATGGCCATGCGGCGCACTGCCGGGTCGGGGTCGGAGGCGGCGCAGCGGAAGACGCCCGGGAAATCCCTGTCGTCGTCGAAGAGGGCTTCGTAGAGGATGGCGGAGGTGGGCTTGTCCGCATCCCGAAGGACGGTGGCGAGGAGCTCCCCGGTGCAGGAAGATTCCCTGAGGAGTGCCTTGGCAGCCAGTTTCTTGATTTCAGGGTCGTTGTCTGTAAGATCCTCCAGGATCTGCTCTAAGCCTACCCGTTTCAAGAAGCCCTCCATCATCTTTGCTCTGGAAGTATAAAGGGTAATGCAAGCATGAGTCAAGTGCATCTAAGAAACTGTTTCACGTTTTGTGCCAATAATGCTAGCCTTCTTCCATGAACAGGCGCCAGAGCTCCGAGATCGCCGTGATGGCGGGAGTTCCCATCATGCTCACCTACTCCGTGCCCGAGGGCATGGACCTCGTCGAAGGCACGAGGGTCCTCGTCCCCCTGCGCAAGGCCCAAAAGGTGGGCGTGGTGGTGTCCGTCAGGGACGAGGAGGCGGAGAACCCCGCGCTCAAACCGGTCGCCGGCGTCATCGACGAAGAGCCCCTCATCCCCCGGGAGCTCCTCGACCTGCTCCTGTGGACCTCCCGCTACTACCACGCTCGCCCCGGCGCCACCGTGGCGCTGGCCTTCCCGCCGTACCTGCGACGGCCCCGGGGTGCGAACCTCCTCGACGAGACGCGGGTCTTCAGAACGGGCACGGGAAAGGGCATCGTGGGGAAGAAGCAGCACGAAATCCTCGAGGCGATCCCGGGGCAGGGGATGTCCCCCGAGCGGTTCAGGGAGCTCTTCCCCGGCGCCGGCGCCTCCCTGGCCGCCCTCGTGAAGAGGGGCTTCCTGGAGAAGCGCAGGCACGCTCCAGGAAAGGTCCTCGGCCCCTTCGCCCCTTCGCCGGTGGTCTACACCGCCGAGCAGGAGGCCGCCATACGCGAGATCTCCGGAACCCTTGCGGACCGGGCCTTCAAGACCTTCCTCCTCCACGGCATCACCGGGTCTGGCAAGACCGAGGTGTACCTCGCCTGCGCCATGAAGGCCCTCGAGATGGGCCGCTCGGTCCTCTACCTTGTGCCCGAGATCGCGCTCACCCCCCAGACGGTCGCCATGATCCAGAAGCGCATCCCCTGCGAGATCGCCCTGTTCCACTCGGGGCTGGCCCCCGCGGCCCGGGCCCGGGAGTTTCTGAAGGCCTCCCGGTCGAAGGCGGGCTTCGTCCTGGGCACCCGGTCCGCCATCTTCGCGCCCCTGCAGAACCTCGGGCTCATCGTCGTGGACGAGGAGCACGACCACTCCTACAAGCAGGAAGACGGCATCCCCTACAACGCCCGGGACCTGGCCATCCTGAGGGCGCGGAACAACCAGGCCGCGGTCGTCCTCGGCTCCGCCACCCCGAGCATGGACACCTTCGTGCGGGCCGGCGCCGAGGGCACGAGCCGCATCGTCATGGCCACGCGCACCGGCAGCGCCGCGCTCCCCGGCATCGAGATCGTGGACATGAAGGGGGTCACGGGCCCGGTCTCGGACCAGCTCTTCGAGGCCATGCGCGAAACCCTGGCCAGGGGGGAGCAGTCCCTGCTCTTCATCAACCGGCGCGGCTTCTCCTCGGCCCTGGTCTGCCCGGGGTGCGGGCTCACCATCAGGTGCAGGCGCTGCGACCGCAGCCTCACCTACCACCGGTCGAAGGGCGTGGGGCTCTGCCACTACTGCGGCTTCACCCTGGCCCTGCCCGAGATCTGCCCCGCGTGCGGCTGCCTCGACATGCGGCAGGTGGGCGTGGGCACCGAGAAGATCATCCACACCGTCCGCGAGCTCTTCCCGGAGGCGGGGATCCTGAGGATGGACTCGGACGAGATCACCTCGCCCAAGAAGCTCGGCGAGGCCCTCGACGCCATCCTGGACCGCCGGGTGG
>JAKLDU010000039.1 GCA_022703355.1 Deltaproteobacteria bacterium
CTGTTCGCCACCCACTACCACGAGCTTTCCGACCTGGCCAGGAGGCATGCGGGCATCAGGAACCTCCACATGGCCGTGGAGGAAAGCGGCCACGAGGTGATCTTCCTGAGGGAGGTACGCAGGGGCGCCATCGGCCGGAGCTACGGCATCTACGTGGCGCGGCTCGCGGGCGTGCCCGGGGAGGTGGTGGACAACGCCCGGGCCATCCTCTCCACCATCGGCAGAAAGGGCAGGTCCGTGCCCGTCCTCAACCGCGGCGCTCCCGTGCAGGAAAGCCTCTTTCACGACGACCCCGGCGGCGGGGCCGCGGACGCCCTCGAGATGATCAGGAGTGTGGACCTCGAGCGCATCACCCCCCTGGAGGCCCTCAACCTCCTCCACGAGCTCAGAAAGAAAATCTAGCGGCACAGTAAAGCTTTGCACGGGATTTTCCGAAGAACCCTGGAGAGAGGTCCCGCATGTACAATGAGACAGAAGCAAGAGAGCTTGCGCGCAAGCACGGCATGGCCTTCATCGACATCGACAGGGAGGCCCCCGACTACAAGTGCATCGAGCTGCTGCAGGAAGGCGTCGCCAGGCAGTACAACGCCGTTCCCGTGCGCTTCCTCAACGGGGGGGTGCTGGTCGCCGTCAGCGACCCCACCCAGAAGCACCTCATCGAGCTCCTCAGCACCCAGATGGGGCGGAAGGTCTACCCCGCGCTGGCCGACCGGGAAGCGATCCAGCGGGCCATCGAGACGGTCTACACCGTGAAGATCGAGACCGGGCCCCCTCCCGGCACCCCGAAAGAGGCGCCCGGGGAAGGCCAGCAGAGCAGCAGGATCATCTCCATCCTCTCCAACAAGGGCGGCGTGGGCAAGACCCACATCTCCACCAACCTGGCCAAGGTCATCGCGGAGTCCGGCAAAAAGGCGCTCCTCATCGACGCGGACCTCGGGAACGCGGACATCTCCAACAAGCTCGCCATGTTCCCCGAGTACACCCTCTACGACTTTCTCCTGGGCGACATGGACCTGGTCAGCATGGTGGAAAAGACCGCCTACGGCTTCGACCTCATCGGCGGGAGCTCCGGGGAGTTCAAGCTGGCGAACATCAACTACATCCAGCGGACGAAGTTCATCCGCGGCTTCAGGAAGCTCAGCGAAGGGTACCACTTCACCATCTTCGACCTGAGCGCGGGGATCAGCAACACGGTGGTGGACTTCGCCCTGGCCTCGGACGAGACGATCATCGTGACCACCCCCCAGGACATCATCGCGGGGTACGCCTGCATCAAGGCCTCGTTCCAGCGGTTCAAGGCCATCGAGGAGTCCCTCCTGGAAAAGGTGGACAACTACAGCCCGAAGAAGGTCTACAAGCCCTGGGTGATCATGAACCAGGTGGCGAACCTCAGGCAGGGCCTGTTCCTCTTCAACCGGATCTGCCAGACCACGGACGAGCGCATCAACAACATGGAGCCCCTGTTCTCCGTGAAGCCCGAATACCTGGGCGGCATCATCTACGACCGGGAGTCCTTCAAGAAGGCGGAGACGGACCGCAAGCCCCTTTCCACCGTGCTCCCCCGGAGCAACCCGGCCCAGTGCATGACCTACCTGGGCAGGAACCTCCTGGAGGCGCCGGACACGAGGACCTACAAGCAGCAGCTCAAAACGGGGCTCTCCCGCTTCGCCATGATCTTCGGCATGGAATGACCGGGGCCTTCAGATCGAAAAGGTGGGCCGATACCAGGGGCAGGGACGGACGATTCAAAGGGGTCACGGATGACGATTTCAGAATACAGGGCGCAGTTCACGGGCAAGTGGGACGACGTGAGACCGGTGGTCATTTACTTCGCGGGGGAAAGATTTGTCGTGGAGTACGACAAGACCTTCGACCGCGTGCTCACCCCCGTCGTGGCCATGGTTCACTCCTATCTTGGAAACATCACGCTCACCCAGAACGACAACTGACGGCCAGTCGCCCGCCTGCCGGCCGGCAGTGATCCACCGGTAACGGCAGGGATCGTCACCGGCCTTTCCCGCCGGCCCGACCCGGCCTGGCGAGCATTTCCCTCCTTGTCAACGGCAATGCTTTCTTTTATTATTGAGCACCATGGTCCCCCTGAAAACCCGCGCCGACAGGAAGATCCTCGTCATTGACGACGACGAAGGGGAATGCTGCCTCATCGAGGACATCCTCGCGCAGGACGGCTTCAGCGTGGTCAAGGCCATCGGCGGGGAGCAGGGCATCCGGTTGCTGACCGCGGAGGAGTTCCCCCTGGTCATCACCGACCTGAGGATGCCCGACATCGACGGCATTGCCATCATCGACTTCATCCGCAAGAGGCGCCTGGAAACCCTGGTGATGGTCGTCACGGGGTACGCGAGCGTGGACAGCGTCATCGGGGCCTTAAGGCTCGGCGCCTACGACTACATCATGAAGCCCTTCGGCGCGGACCTCATCCGGTTCGCGGTGAAGAGGGCCTTCGACTATGTGACCCTCCGGGACGAGCAGGCCCGGCTCAAGTCCTTCGAGATGGTCACCAAGCTCGCGAGCACCGCGGCCCACGAGGTGTTCCAGCCCCTGACCGTCCTCATGGGGGAGGCCAAGGGCATCCTGAAGGAGTCTTCGGACCCCGCTGCCCGGGACATGGCGGGGAACATCCTCGAGGAGTCGCGGAAGATCCGCGACGTCATCCGCAGGATGGACAACCTCCACGACTACGTCCTCAAGACCTTCCCCGGGGGGTTTTCCATCATCGACATCGAGAAGGGCTCCTCGAACAAATGACCGGCCGCACCAGTCCTCCGTCCCCGCGAGGGGGCAGCCCCCGCCCCTTTCCCGTGAAGACCTTCCGGGTTTCCTTCAACGGCGAGACCATCCGGGCATACTGCCTCGTCATCGATGCCCGGGACGGGGCCCGGAGGGCGGGGGACAGGCGCGGGGGAAGCCTCGAGGGGCCGGCGGCGGTGTTTTTCCAGGGGCACGCCCAGAGGCCGGGGGACGCCCGCGAGTTCACCTCGGCCCTGGCCGGGCTCGGCAGGTCGGGGGTCGTGGTGGTGCCCGTGTGCGACACCCCCTTCGGGACGGACCCGGCCTGGCGCGGGGACGACGGCAAGACCGTCGTGCTCCGGGAGGTGGCGAGGGCCTCGCTCGCCCCCCTCGGGATCGGGGTCGAGGGCTGCCCGGTCTTCCCCGCTCCCCCCGTCCTGGTGGACGGGAAGCCGGTGGAAGACGGGGCGTGCGTCATCAAGGCGGGCCTTGCGGCCATCGGGTGGTCCCACGGCGGCATCCTGGCGAGGAGGTTCGCCCACGCGTACCCCGGGTGCGTATCCGCACTGGGGCAGGTGTGCCCGGCGGGGTACGAGCGCGTGACCCCGGGCCGGCTCACCGGCCGCTTCATCCTGGAGGCCCTGCGCATCTCGAGGCTCGCGGCGGGGAGCCACTCCGCCCAGGCGCTCCGCTCCACCCTGGGGTTCGTCCGGGGGCTCACCGGGGACGTCGCCAGGTCTTTTGCAAGCGCCGCGGCCTCGCGCTTTCCCGCCAGGGCGCTCAGGGCCTTCAGGGACGTCCGCGACTGCAGCCTCTACTGCGACAGCGGGAACTTCGGGCTCGAAGGCCTGGCCCGGATAGCGGTGGCCTTCGGGGAGGACGACACCTGCATGAGCGCCCGCAGGATAGCGGGTGCCGGTCGCCAGGAGGACGTCACCTCCCGGGTGCTGGAAGACTTCCGGCAGAGGTATTTTTCGGACGCGCCCCGGGGCCGGCTGGGCCTTCATATCCTCCCGGGCACGCACCTCGGCCCGGTGACGCACAGCGGCATCTACGCCCGGGCCGTGCTGGGCAGCCTGGGCGAGCTCGCCCGGCCCGGGGGGGATTGAGGTCGGCATGCGGTACACGAAGCAGGTTTCCTGGGTCCTTCTCGTCCTTGCCGCCATAACGCTCCTGGGCTTCCGCCACTGGTCGGAGGGGAGGGGCGCCCGCACCGTGGCGAAGGTCCACGACGGCGACACCATCAGGCTGGACGACGGCACCACGGTCAGGCTCCTGGGGGTGGACGCACCCGAGGTGGACTCCTCCTATACGCGCGCCGAGCCGTGCGGTGCAGGGAGCAGGGACTACCTGAAGGCCCTCGTCGAAGACAGGCGGGTCACCATCGAGGTCGGGCCCGAGCCGAAGGACCGCTACGGCAGGACGCTCGCCATGGTCTACCTGGGGGATGTCCTCGTGAACGGCCGCATCATCAGGGACGGCTGGGCCGGGGCCTACCGGAGGTTCGACTACCCGCACAAGGACCTGTTCAGGGCCTACGAGGAGGAAGCGAAAGCAAGGGGCCTCGGGATCTGGGGGTCGTGCGGCCGGGACGGCCCGGCGCAAAAGGTCAGATAAAAAGCCCGCCGGCGGAGAGCTCCCCGCCGGCGGGCTTTTTCGTTCTTCCCGAAAGCGCCCTTCAGTTGATGTAGCGGGCACTCAGCCGTGACCCGATGAAGAGCAGGACCATGCCCAGGATGAGGAGCGCGAGAAAGAGCGGGAACCCGTTGAGCGCGTCCACGAGCCCGGGGTTCGCCTCCACCTGCGCCCTGAGCGACGCCGGCCCGTGGTCCACGAGCTGGTACACGGAGTAGGGCGTCCAGACGTCATGCATGAGATAGGTGATGCCCTGGAAGAGAAACAGGAAGATTCCCCCTGCGGAGCTTGCGATTCCCGAGAAAAAGACCAGCCTGTCCACGCGCGCCTCCTCCTTGCCGTTTGCATGTGTCCCTGGTGCCCTATATCACATCGGCGGGGTGAAGGAAAGGGGGAGGACGGGGCAGCGAGAGAGAAAACGGGGGCGCTTTGCCCGGGCTTTGCGAGGCGCCCGGACCGGCCGGGTATTCACATGAAGCCCTTGCAATAATTCCCGTATTCATCTATCTTCCCCGACTATATTGTTCTACAGAGCCCGAGAAGGAGACGTGCATGCTAACGTACATGAGGAACCGGTCCAAGACCTGGGTCAAGTGGATAATCTTCGGGGCGATCATCGTCGTCTTCGTCTTCTGGGGGGGGAGCACGTACTGGAGCAAGGAAGCGAACATGGTCGCCAAGGTCGACCGGCACATCATCACCGCCCAGCAGTATTCCAAGGCGTACGAGGACACGCTCAAGGCCCTCCAGGAAAACCTGGGCACCGCGCCCACGCCCGACATGATCAAGTCGCTCGGGCTCAAGGAGAAGGTCCTCGACCAGATGGTGGACGACTACATCCTGTCCCTCGAGGCCCGCAAGGCAGGCGTCACCATATCCGACGAGGAGCTCCAGTCCATCATCCAGAGCTTCCCGCCGTTCCAGCAGGACGGCAAGTTCAGCGAGGGCAACTACCGCAGGGTGCTCGAGTACCAGCGGCTCACCCCCGCCGAGTTCGAAGACATGCAGAGGAAGGAGCTGCTCAAGCAGAAGTTTTACGGTATCCTCACCGAGAACATGATCGTGACCCCCGAGGAGGTCATGGCGTACTACAAGTATCAGAACGACGTGTTCGACCTGAACTTCCTGGCCGTGGACGCCCGGCAGTTCATGAAGGACGTCACCGTGAACGACCGGGAGGCGGGGATCTTCTTCGACAAGAACAAGGAAAAGTACAAGGTCCCGCCGAGGATCACCCTGTCGTGCCTCCTGTTTCCGTCGTCGGCCTACCTGGACAGGGCGGTCATAACCCAGGAAGAGGCGCGGGAGTACTACGACTCGCACAAGAAGGAGTTCGCCGCCGAGGGCAAGCTCAGCGGCAGGCACATCCTCCTGGCCCTGCCCAAGGACGCCGACCCGGCCCTGGTCGAGCAGAAGATGGCGGAGGCGCGGAAGATCTACGAAGAAGCCAAAGGCGGCGCGGACTTCGCGGCCCTCGCGAAGGAACGCTCCGAAGACGCGGGTACGAAGGATTCCGGCGGCGACCTGGGGACCGTTGTCCCGGAGAGCCTCCCCGCACCCGTGAAGGAGGCCTTCGACAAGATGAAGCCCGGTGAGGTGGCAGGCCCGGTGAGGACGAGCTTCGGCATCCACGTCCTCAAGCTCGAGGGCAGGGAGGAGGGGAAACAGTCGACCTTCGAAGAGGTGTCGGCAACGGTCATGCAGTCCATGAAGGCCCGGCGCGCTCTCATCCTGGCAGGCGACGACGCGGACGCCTCCTTCCGGGAGCTCTACGAGCTGGGAACGCAGAACTTCGCCTCCTATGCCCAGAAGAAGGGTCTCCAGGTGAAGGACGTCGGGCCCTTCGTCCAGGGCGCGGACATCGGGATACCGAACGCGGAGAATTTCACCAAGGCCGCCTTCCTCCTCCCCAAAGGGGAGATGGGCAGGCCCGTGGAAACCGGCGATGGCTTCCTGATCTACCTGGTGAAGGACAAGATGACCTCGCGCATCCCCGAGCTGTCCGAGGTGAAGGACAGGGTCCTCCAGGACCTGGCGATGTCCAAGGCCCTCGAGAAGGCGAAGGCCTACGCCGCGAGCCTCGAGAAGGACCCGGCCCGCCTGGCCTCGATGCCCTTCGAGACCACCGGCGCCTTCAAGCGGACCTCACCGGCCGTGCCCCGGCTCGAGTCAGTCGCCGGGGTGAAGGACGACCTGAACAGGCTCGGGAGTCCCCGGACCTATGCGGCGGGCGAAAAGCTGTTCGTCGTGTGGATCGGGAAGATGCAGCCGGCGGACGTGAGGACCGCCGACCCGGCCCAGGTCAAGGACTTGAGCGACGAGCTCCTGAACAGAAAGAAAGAGACGGCCATCAGGCAGCACCAGAAGGACGCCCGGAAAAACCATTCCGTCACCATCAACACGGAAAAGGTGTCGCCCAGGGACCTGACCCACCTGCCGGACAACAACTGATCCGAACGCGCCAGGGCCGGGGGAAACCGAACCCCGGCCCTTTTTTCGTTCACTCCCCCTCACCCCCGCGGCAGGCAAGGGTCCGGACGAGGGCTTCCGCCTCGCGCACGCGCCTTCCGGGGGCCACAGAGAGCATGCGTATTGTATTGACAGTACTGGGGCTATACGGTATCAGGTCTCAAGCAAACCGCTGAATCTTGAGCACCACCAGGGAGCGGGGGACCCGATCACCAGGGGCGCATCGCTTGAAAAAGAGCGTAGGGCACTCTCTTCGGTCCGAGCCCGGCAGCTAACCCCGCAGGCGACGAGGAGGTGGACCTTCCGTACACCGGAGGCCGGCCACCGGGACGGATTTCGAGGGTCGACAATGCAGGGCACCGAACCAGCTCAATCACGGCTCACCGGGCCATCGAACGGCCATCAGCCGGCACCTCCCAGCGGGTGGAACCTGGGCCTCATCGTGGGCTCCCTGGGGGTGGTGTTCGGCGACATCGGCACGAGCCCCCTGTACTCCATGAAGGAGTGCTTCGCGGGCAGCCATGCCATCCCCGTGAGCCAGGGCAACGTCTTCGGGGTCATCTCGCTGCTCTTCTGGACGGTCGTCGTGGTGGTGTGCTTCAAGTATGTCATCTTCCTGCTGCGGGCCGACAACAAGGGGGAGGGCGGCATATTCGCCCTGCTCGCCCTGGTCAGGGGCGTGAACGGCCGCAGGTCGAGCAAGGTGTACTCCTCGGTCATCATGGCCGCCATCTTCGGGGCGGCGCTCCTCTACGGGGACGGGGTCATCACCCCCGCCATCTCGGTGCTCTCCGCCGTCGAGGGCCTCGGCGTGGCCACCAGCGCGCTGTCTCCCCTGGTGGTGCCCATCACGTGCACCATCCTCTTCTTCCTGTTCTTCGTGCAGAGGGTGGGCACCCACGGGGTGGCCCGGGTGTTCGGGCCGGTCATGCTTCTCTGGTTCGCGACGCTGGCCCTGCTCGGCCTCAAGGAGATCGTCCGGAACCCCCACGTCCTCATGGCGGTCAACCCCATGTATATCATCGACTTCTTCGCGGCCCACAAGATCCACGGCTTCGTTGTTCTGGGGGCGGTGGTCCTCGTCATCACGGGGTGCGAGGACCTCTACCTCGACCTGGGGCATTTCGGCAGGAGGGCCATCCGGACCTCCTGGTTCTCCATCGTGTTCCCGGCCCTGCTGCTGAACTACATGGGGCAGGGGGCGCTGCTGCTCGAGCAGCCGGACAAGGTACTCAACCCCTTCTACGGGCTCGTGCCCCGGGCCCTGCTCTACCCCATGGTGGCCCTCTCCACCATGGCCACGGTCATCGCCTCCCAGGCGCTCATCTCGGGCATCTTCTCGCTGACCCAGCAGGCGGTGCAGCTGGGCTACTGCCCGCGCATCGTCATCATCCACACCTCGTCCGAGACGAGGGGGCAGATCTACATCCCCATCGTGAACTACGCCCTCATGATCGCCTGCATCGGGGTGGTGCTCGGGTTCAAGAGCTCCGGCGGGCTTGCGGGCGCCTACGGCATGGCCGTCACCGCCACCATGACCATCACCACCATCAGCTACTTCTTCGTCATCACCCGGGTCTGGAAGTGGCCCCTGTGGAAGGCCGTCCCCCTGCTCGTGGTCTTCCTCTCCTTCGACCTGTCCTACTTCGGGTCGTGCCTGCTCAAGTTTTTCCAGGGGGGCTGGTTCCCCCTGGCGGTGGGCGGCATGGCCGCGGCCCTCATGACCACCTGGAAGGACGGGCGCTACCAGCTCAGCCAGAAGCTCATGCAGAGCCGCTTCCCCATCGACCTCTTCCTCGAGGATTTGAAGACGCACCCGCTCCACCGGGTGAAGGGCACGGCGGTGTTCCTCACCGTGAGCCCCGAAGGCACGCCTCCGGCGCTGCTGCACCATGTGAAGCACAACCACGTGCTCCACGAGAAGGTCATTCTCTTCACCATCGTGACCGCCGACACCCCCACGGTGCCCGATTCCCAGAGGCTTGCGGGCGAGGACCTGGGGCAGGGGTTCTTCCGCCTCGTCAGCAGGTACGGGTACATGGAGAAGCCGGACGTGCCCAAGGTCATGGCGCTGGCCTCGAAGGTCGGCCTCTGGACCGACCCCGCCGTCACGACCTACTACATGGGCAGGGAGACGCTGCTCACCTCGGGGCACACGAAGCTGTCCTCGTGGCGGAAATGGATCTTCGTCTTCATGGCCCGGAACGCCCAGAGCCCCATGGCCTACTTCGGCATGCCGCCCAACCGGGTGATCGAGATCGGCGCGCAGATAGAGCTGTAGGCCCTGTCCCTTGCTTCACGCGCGCAGGCGAAACCGCCCCGCCGGGTCATCACCGTCCCCTTTCTCCCACACGCGCCTGCCTGACATGCGCCGGGCAGAACCGCCCGTCTACAGGCCGAGGAAGGCCGTGACGTCCGCCAGCGAGGAAAAGACGCCGCGGGCGAGCGCCCGCACCCCGGCAGACGGCGGGACCATGTCCGGGACCATGACGGGCATGGCGCCGGCCGCATGTGCCGCCCTGATCCCCGCCTCCGAGTCCTCCAGCACGACGCAGTCCACCGGCGGCAGGGCGAGACGCCGGCACGCCTCGAGGAAGAGGTCGGGGGCGGGCTTGCCCCGGGCCGCCTCGTCGCCGCCCACCACCACCTCGAACCTGTCCCCGAGCCCTGCCAGAGAAAGCCGGTGGAGCACGTCCTTCCGGCAGGTGGAGCTTGCCACGGCCACGGGCACGGACCGCACCTGAAGCGCTGCCAGGAGGGCTACGAGCCCCGGCTTCACGGGAACGCCCTCCCGCAGGAAGATCTTCTCCATGAGGTCCCGCTTGCGCTCGATGACGGCGTCGATGGGCAGGTCGGCCCCCAGGGCCTCGAGAAAGACCTCCCGCACGGCCGGCATCGAGCGTCCCACCACCCGGAGGTACACCTCCGGGGGGATGGCGAGGCCGCGCTCGCCCAGGGAGAGGTCCCAGGCCCGGCGCGCAATGCGCTCGGTGTCGAGCATGAGGCCGTCCATGTCGAAAACGACGGCGGAAAAGGGGCGGCCGAGGGGGGGCGTCACGCCGGGTCAGGCCCCCGCCTGTTCGAGACCGCGGACACGGGGTCGGTCCAGGAGCAGGGCAGGCCCACCAGGCACTTCCCGCACACGTCGGCCTTCCCGAGGTCACGGTGCCGCTCTTCGTTCTCCCTGCACACCGCGTAGCACTTCGCCCGGTCGAAGCCCACCGGGGAGAGGGCCTCCCCGACGCAGCGGCCCACGCAGCGCAGGCAGGGGTTCCCGTTGAGGTGCAGGCAGCTCTCCCGTCGGGGCCGCTCGTCCCCGTCGAGGGGCAGGGTGGTGACGAAGCTCCCGAGCCTCCCGCAGCAGCCCTTCTCCGTGATGAGCATGTGGTTGGCGCCGAACCTGCCCAGCCCGGCAATGTAGGCGACGTGCCGGTGCGACCAGTCGCTCAGGAGCCGGGCGGGGTCGAAGTTGTGGGTGGCGGGGGTGACCGCGGCCCCGTAGCCCGACAGCCTGAAGAGGGCGGCCATGTGCCTGTTCACGCCCTCGATGAGCCTGTTGGTGTCCACGTAGGCGCGGGCCCACTCCCGGGAGGCCGGCCCGCCGCTCACGTTGCTCCTGGCCACGGCCCGTTCGAAGGGGATGAAGAAGGCGACCACGGACTGCGCGGAAGGGAGGAGGTCTTCCGGCAGGAGATGGCTCGGCGAAACCGCCTTCCTGAGCTTTTGAAACAGGGGGTCGAGGGCCGAGGCAAAGCCGGTCAGCGGTTCGTCCCCCGGGAAGGGGGCCCGGTGGAGGCCCACGTACCTCGCGATCTCCCGGCGGATGCCTTCCTTGTCCAGCTTCAGCATCCCGTGCCCCGAACCCGGCCGGCTTTCCGCCCGAATGCCGGGCCTTCCCCGCTGCACGCCGAAAGGGGGATGCGCTCCGCGCCGCCTCCCCTGCGGGAACTTCCCGCGACCGAAACACTCTTCGCCACTCTGCCCACTCGACACCCTTTCCCCGGCCGGGTTTCCTGTCAGGGCTTTTCCCCGCCGCCCCCGTGCCGGCGCAGCCATTCCTCGATGTCTTTGCTTCCCACGCAGGACGCGGCGTCCTTGCACCAGGCCAGGCAGGTGTGCCCCACCCGGGCGTTGGTGTTCCGGGCGCCGCAGGAGGGGCAGGTCAGGAACACGTCGTCTTTCCAGAACTCCAGGCCTGCCCCGCAGCCCGTGCACTGCTGCTCGCGGATGTCCTCCGGCTTGAAGAACGCCGGGTCCATGCCCGGGCACCGCTTTTTCATGTAATCGCTCTTTCCGCCACTGCTCTTGCCTTCACGTCCGTCAGGCCGCCGCTATCCCCAAGGACTCCCGCGCAAGGCTCACGAACTGCCAGATATGGTCCTCCTCGGTGACGAAGGAAGTGACGAGGCGGATAAAGGCCTGGTCGTCACGCAGCTCGAAGCCCGGGGGCAGGGCGGAGGCGTACCACTCGGAGAACTCTGCGCCGGCCTGCCGCAGCGCCGAGACAGTGGCCTTTGGCATAACCACGAAGATCTCGCTGGCCTGGACGGGCCACACCACGTCGACCCCCGGGATGGCCGACAGCTCCAGCGCGAGCTCGGACGCGCACCGGTTGGCGTGGGAGGCCAGCTCGAGCCAGTGATCGTCCCTGAGCCAGCCCAGGAACTGGGAGGCCAGGAAGCGGCCCTTGGAGAGCAGGTGCCCGGCGCGTTTCCTCCGGTGGGCAAAGGTCGCCGCGAGCTCCCGGTCGAAGAAGACCACCGCTTCGGCGGCCAGCGCCCCGCACTTGGTGGCACCCAGGCAGAGCACGTCCACCCCGGCCTTCCAGGTGAGATCGGCCGGCGAGCACCCGAGGGAAGCCACGGCGTTCGCGAAGCGGGCGCCGTCCATGTGCACCTTGAGCCCCCGCCCGTGGGCGGCTCCGCACAGGTCGGCCACCTCGCCGGGCGTGTACACGAGGCCGATCTCGCTCGACTGGGTGAGGCTGAGCGCCCCGGCCAGGGCGTTATGGGGGACGTCATCGCCCGCGCACCGGAAGTATTCCTCGAGGTGCCGGGCCGTGATCTTGCCGTCGCCCCGGGAGACTGGCACCAGGCGGGCGCCGCCGGTGAAGAGCTCCGGGGCCGTGGACTCGTCGAGGAAGATGTGGGCCTGGTGGTGGCACAGCACCGCCTGCCACGGCTGCGCCAGGCAGGAGAGGGCGAGCGAGTTCGCCGCCGTGCCCGTCGTCACGAAGAAGGCCTCGAGGTCGCACGCGAAAAGCGTGCGCAGGGCTTCCACGCCGGCCTGCGTCCACTCGTCCGCGCCGTACCCGCGGGCGTGCCCGGAGCTCGCCTTCTCCATCATGTCGAGCACCCGCCTGGACGCCCCGGTCTGGTTGTCGCTGCCGAACTGCATCGGTGTCTCCTTTCTCTATTGGAGGGCTGCCGGGATCTGCCCGCGGCGGAAAGCTCAATCGTGCGGCCCGCGTCGGTCGCGTGCGGCCCGCCGGGGCACTGGCGCCCGCCGGGAAAGGACCCGGCCCCGTTACAGATATAACCAAACCGGCTGCGATTGACAACAGGGCAATGCTCTTCGCTTCCCCCTCCGGCGCCTCACACCCGTGCGATGGCAATGTGCGACAGGGTGCCCACCTTGAGGCCGTCTGCGCGGCCTGAGAAGTACCGCGCGTTGATGTCCCCGGGGCCGAGGTCCTCCACGTGGCCGAAGCCCAGGGAAAGGATCTCGTCCTTCAGCCTGGCCGGGTCGTAGGTCGATCTCCACGGCTCGCCCGCCGCGGCCGTCCGCTGGGCGATCCCGTCGAAGATCCTTTTCTGCCGGGGGGTGAGGAGCGAGGGGGAGAGCATGTAGTCGAAGACGACCGCGCTCCCTTCCGGCAGCGACGCAATGAAACCCAGCGTGGCCGTCACCGCCTCCCTGGTCAGGTACTCCGTGACGCCGAGCCAGGAAAAGACCGCCCGCTCGGAGGGGTCGAAGCCCGCGAGTCGAAGCCCCTGGGCCAGGGTCTGGGTCTCGAAGTCCACCGGGGCGAAGGTGAGGTCGCCCGGGATCGCCTGGCCCGCTTCTTCCAGGCAGGACCGCTTCCACTCCTGGGTCCAGGGGTGGTCCACCTCGAACACGCGCACCGTGCCGGGCGGGTGGGGGTTGCGCTCGGCGAAGGTGTCGAGCCCCGCTCCGAGGATGACGTACTGGCGCACCCCGCGCGCGACGCCCTGGGCGAGCTCGTCCTCGGAGCAGCGGCTCCGCGCGGCCACGAAGGCCCGGAGGTAGGAGAACAGGGGGTGGGACTCGTGCCTCGCGGGGTCCGCCAGGAGGAGGGAAGCCCGGGTCCTGCCGATGATGCGCAGGGCCACGGGGTCGTCCAGGACCTTCGGGTGATCCAGGAGCTGGTGCGCGGCGCGCCGCAGGGCGACGCGGAGCGCGGTCTCGCTCGGCCTGTTTTCCTGCATGGGCTTGGCTCCCAACGGGGATCGCTTTGTCAGCGATGTCCTTTTATCACACTCCAGGAGGAGTTCCCACCGGCTGCAGTCACGGCGTTTTGAGCTGCGTGCCGGTTATGTGCTTTTCCCTTCGGAGGAACAGCTGTTCGAATTCCCCTTTGCAGAGGCGCGCCCCCTCCATCGTCGCCCTCGAACCACTCGAACACCGTTCCCTGGTCACTCCAGGTCTGCGGTGTCCCTCCTCCCCCGGTTTCGGATGATGAGCCCGTTCAGGAAGCGCCTCAGGATCTGGTCGCCGCATTCCTTGTAGTTCTTGTGATCCTCTTTCCTGAACAGGGCGGACAGCTCGGTCCTGGAGATCTCGAACCCGGCGAGCTTCAGGATTTCGATGATGTCGGTGTCCCTGAGGTTCAATGCGATCCTGAGTTTTTTCAGTATGTCGTTGTTGTTCATGCGCTTCTCCGCGTGCTCTTCGGAGCTGCCGTTCAACCGGCGGCGGGTGCTCCCCGCCGGCCCTGCACGATCTCGGTGAACCGGCCGAGGATCTCTTCCTGGATCGAGCGCCTGATCCTCGGGTTGATGCCCTGCTCGATGAAAGCAGGGTCGGAGATGTCGTGCCTGCACAGCTCGAGGAGCCTGGCA
The DNA here is from genome assembly GCA_022703355.1 of Deltaproteobacteria bacterium. Lineage (GTDB taxonomy): Bacteria > Desulfobacterota > Desulfomonilia > UBA1062 > UBA1062 > Phosphitivorax. Next base: position 13,938 of record JAKLDU010000039.1, read on the forward strand.
TTGCTGAACACGTAGTCGGGCGGCCTGTTGAGCCTTTTCGCAAACGCGTCCCTCAGGGTGAAGATCTCTTTGAACAGCTCCTGCCGGGCTTTGTCGAGCCGGTTGTACCCTTTGGCCTTTTCGTATTTCTCCAGTTTCACCCTGGCGGCCTTCCCGTTCTGGAGCAGGCTGTTCTGGAGGGTGTAGGCCTCCATCAGCCCGGCGTCCTCGAGCCTGTGGAACAGGGCATCCCTCAGCCTGAACAGATGCCTCACGTCGCCGAGGGCGTATTCGATGGCCGCCCCGTCGAGGGGCCTTCTCATCCAGTTGTACTGCTGGAACTTCTTTTTGTTCACGGGGGCAATCCCCAGCTCTTCGCCGAGGACGTACGCCAGGCTCTGCTTCGGGTAATTCAGCAGGGAGACCGCGGGCCTCAGGTCGAGCACTGACGTGAGCCTGATGCCGCAGGCGTTCTCGAGCAGCGTTGCGTCGCTCGATGAATCGTACATGATCTTCGAAAGGCCGGGCTTTTCGAAAAGCTCTTTCAGCCCTTCGCCCCTGGTGAACCTGAACGGGTCGATGATGACCTCGTGCTTTCCGTCGAAGATCTGGACGAGGCACAGATGCTCGCCATAGCAGTGGAGGTTGAACTCGGCTTCCACGTCCACGGCGATCGTTTCGAAGCCGTTCCTGTCCAATGCGTCCAGGTAACCGTGAATCTCGCGTTCGGTTTTCAGTTCGAGCATGTCCATGTGACGTTCTCTATCTTATTTCCCGTCGGATTCATACCGGTGCCGTTCAAGGCCCACGCCGGACAAGCACGGTCACGGGCGTGGAGAAAGCGGGCGGCCTCCTCATCCCGGCCTGGGAGCGCACCCCGGTCAGGCACGGGTTGAATATACCGGGTGCCTGCGTGCGGCCAGGTTCACGAGGCAGCTTGCCATCGCGCCGTAGGAGAGCCCTGCTGCTTCGGCCGCACAGATCGAACTGGTATCCGGACTGAAGTCCGCATTGGGGTTTATATCGAGGACGTAATAAATGCCGTCCCGGAGACGAAGGTCGATCCGGGCGAAATCGCGGCATCCTGATGCCGTGTATGCCGCTGTGGCGGTACGGTTGAGGAGGGCGAGCCCCTCGTCGTCCAGCTCGGCGGGAATGCGGACGATGATGTTCTCGTAATGCGACGAGCCCGGGCTGAACTTGGAATCGAACGTGCAGAGGCGGTCCCTGATGTCCTTGAACGCGCTGAAGTCCATTTCGGCAGGCGGCAGCGCATGGATGATCCCGTTGCCCCACAGAGTGACATGGAATTCGCGGCCGTCTATGAAATCTTCCACCAGGGAAGGCTGCCTGAAATTCTTTCTCACAAAAGCCGCGCGTTCCTTCAGTTCGGCCGTGTTCGTGACCACCGCGTCTTCCGTGATCCCGAAGCTGCAGTGCTCGTACGCGGGCTTCACGATTGCCGGGAACCGGCTCCAGGCATTGATGGTCCTGCCGGTGACGACCATGCCCGCGGGCGTGGGTATGCCGGACTTGTTGAGCAGGTCCTTGGTCGCCGCCTTGTCCCAGTTGAAGGCGAGGGCGTCGGGGCAGGCGCCCGTGTCGACAATGGCCGACATCGGAAGCCGCTGGATCGGCGGGCAATCGAATGATTACGACCGCGAATACTGTGTGGACCTGGCGCAGCTCGGCACCTTCCTTCG